>NZ_JAMYLN010000011.1:0-193457 GCF_040318035.1 Mesorhizobium sp. M1329
CGAGTTCATCTGCAAGGCATGGGCTTCCCAGCCCGAGCGCTTCACTCTCAATCCGCTCCAGCAAATGCCGGGACTAAACATCTAGAGCGTGATCCCGAACCGAAGGTCCGCGTTAGCGAAAAGTGGAATCCGGTTTTCGGAAAAGATCATGCTCAAACAAAAAGTTAGAACGTACGCTTACTGGATGTCGTCGCTCTCGTCCTCGTCGGGGCTGGCGCAGCTTACATTGCCTTCCGCGCAGGTCGAATCGGCAGTGAGCTGCTTGGTGCGGTCGTCGGTCAGCCGTGTCAGGCATTCCGATATCAGCATCGGATAGATCGAGCCGCCTTCGCTGTCCGCGGCGGAATAGCTGCATTCCGCGTCGCGAAATGCGATCCACGCGCGCTGCGCCGTCTGCAACAGCTTCCTGGCTTTTGCATCGCCTCCGCCGATGAGATCCTGGTAGGCCTTGTTGAGCTTGGCGTCGGCGGATTTGGTGTCCGCGTCGGCGCAGATGTTCATCATCTGCTGGCTGTCGTCGTTGCGGTCGCATTCCTGCGCATAAGCAACAGAGCCTGCCGCGAGGACGACAAGACAGGCGGACACAAGAATTCGGCGCATGATGATCTCCAATTCGCAACCGCATCATTCCAGCCGGTTCAATCACGCGCCGCAAGGCGCCAGTGGCGGATATTTGATGATACGAAACGGTCCGTATCGTTTAGGTAACGCGCTTGCGGTTGACACGGGCAACGCTCCTCGTCTATGAGCCTCGCACAGTTCAAAGGCGCGTCGGTGGGCGCGCCTTAATAATTCGGCCCGGGACAGGGCCCAGACCGACGGGCAAGACCATGAAGATCAAGAATTCGCTCAAGGCGTTGAAGGCGCGTCACCGTGACAACCAGCTGGTTCGTCGCAAGGGCCGCGTCTACATCATCAACAAGACCGCTCCGCGCTACAAGGCGCGCCAGGGTTGAGTTTTCGACCGGAGGCTGCGCGCCTCCGTTCGCATGATACGCCTCTCACGCTAAATTCAGTTTGACGATCCGGCGTCGGGGGCTAGATTCCCGCGATGCGGATTCTTTTTGCATTTTTCACGGCTTTCCTCGTTTCCGGCGCTGTCTCGCTGCCGGCCTGGGCTGAAGATCCGACTACAACTCCGCCGACAGCACCTCCGGTCGTCAAGACGAAACAGGCGCGGCTCGATCAGCTGTTTGCCGATCTCAAGCGCGAACGCAATGAAAAGGCGGCCGAGCGCATCGCCGGGCGCATTGGGAACGAGTGGTCCCAGTCGGGCAGCGCCTCGATCGACCTGATGATGCAATGGTCGCAGAAGGCAATCGAAAACCAGAAATTCGATGTCGCGCTCGATTTCCTCGATCAGGTGGTGACTTTGCAGCCGACCTATGCGGAAGGCTGGAACCGGCGCGCCACTGTTCATTTCATGATGAAGAACTACGGGAAGTCGATGGCGGACATCGACCGCACCCTGCAGCTCGAACCTCGCCATTTCGGCGCGCTTTCGGGCCTGGCCCAGATCATGGCCGAAACCGGCCACAAGCAGTCGGCGCTCGAAGCCTGGCAGCGTGTTCTCGGCATCTATCCAATGATGCGCAGCGCCCAGGACCAGGTCGGCGCACTTTCCGAGGAGCTTGCCGGCGAAGGCATTTGAGACCAGTAAAGGAGTAGGGGTAGGGGAGTAGGGGAATAAGGGAGTAAGGCAGTATGTGAGTGGTGCAGATTGCATTGTGGAACGCACTCTGGAACACATGCCCCTACTCCCCTACTCCCCTACTCCCCTACTCCCCTACTCCCCTATAGGCCCGATCTACGCCGCTTGCTTCCGTGACGAGTTTCTCCACAAGGGCGGCGGCCAGCATTTCCCGGAGCTTCGCAACGCCCTGCCCGGCCCAAATGGGCAAGAAGTCAGCCCGCTTGCTTTCATCCTTTGCCATCGAAAGCGGCATGACCAGACTCGCCTGTAGCGGAAACGCCAGCGCAGCATCTTCCTCACCAGCCATTTCCATCACAAACCGGTTGCGCACCACGCGCGCTGGGCGGCCAGTGAAGCAGCGAGTCACCGACGTGCTCTCGTCGTTGGCCCAGCGCAATGCTACGCGATAGACTGGCTGCACATTGGCTTCAGGACAGGCCAGGAAAGCCGTGCCGATCTGCACACCAGATGCACCAAGTGCAAAGCTGGCAGCAATGCCGCGACCGTCGAAGATACCGCCGGCGGCAATTACAGGCACCCGCACGGCATCAACAATCTGCGGTACGAGCGCCATGGTGCCGGCAGTGCCGATAGCAGGGTCGCCAGTGAATGTGCCGCGATGCCCACCCGCCTCGTATCCCTGGGCGATAATGGCGTCCACCCCTCCTGCCTCAAGCTGGCGCGCTTCCGAGACAGTGGTGGCCGAACACAAGACAGTACAGCCGGCCGCCTTCAACTGCTGCACAATTGCGGTGTCCGGTAGGCCGAAGTGGAAGCTGACCACCTTGGGGCGCAGCTCGAGCACAATTTCGAGACGCTCACGATCGAAGGTGGGGAAGGGCTCGCCCGGCTCGGGTACCGGTCCGAGGCCGACCTCCTCATAGCAGCCGCGAAGGCGGTCTCGCATACTTTGGGCTGCCGCATCATCGCCTGCCGGCGCCGGGTGCGCAAAGAAGTTGACGTTGATCGGACGATTGGTGGCGTGCTGCGTCGCCATGAGCTGCTCGCGGATAGCCGCCGCAGGCAGAATGCCGCATCCGAGCGAGCCAAGCGCCCCGGCATTGCTGACTGCCGCCGCGAGTTCCGGCGTGGTGATGCCGCTCATCGGCGCCTGGATTATCGGGTGCTCAATGCCGAGGAGTTCCAGAAGATCAGTGCGCATCCACATTGGATCACCCTCCTCTTTCTCCCAGGAGAGATTACCTTAACTGACTTCCAGCTCAAGTCGGATAGGGCCTTCGAACCGCTTCACGGCCGGCCACACACCTGATGCAAGCTGGCGGAGTCCGGCGTCGATCCTAACCCAACCGCCGTCGATGCGCCGGGCTGGCGCCGTGTTTACGACGCGCCATGCCGCCGGCCTATCCGGCAGCCGCGGCCGACATTAGCGGCCGACTTCCGATCCGACATAGGCGATGCGCAGCATGTTGGTCGATCCCGGCGTCCTCAGCGGCACGCCGGCGGTGATGATGACGCGGTCGCCCGGCTTGCCGAAGCCCTCCTCGAAGGCGATGCGGCAGGCGCGGTCGACCATGTCGTCGAGGTCGCTGGCATCGGGGGAAACGACGCAATGCGTGCCCCACAACAGCGACAGCCGCCGCGCCGTGTTGAGGATCGGCGACAGCGCCACGATCGGCACTTGCGGCCGCTCGCGCGCGGCGCGCAAGCCGGTGGTGCCAGACGCGGTATAGGTGATGATCGCCGACAGCTTCAGCGTCTCGGCTATTTCGCGAGCGGCGAGCGAGATGGCGTCGGCTCCGGTCGCTTCCGGTTCCGAGCGCTGCGCGTTGATAATGCCGGCATAGGTCGGGTCGGTTTCGACCTTGGTGGCGATCCGGTTCATCATCGCCACCGCCTCGACCGGATAGGCCCCGGCGGCGGATTCCGCCGAAAGCATGATAGCGTCGGCGCCTTCAAACACCGCGATCGACACGTCCGACACCTCGGCGCGCGTCGGCACCGGCACGGTGATCATCGATTCCAGCATCTGCGTGGCGACCACCACCGGCTTGCCGGCGCGGCGCGCGGCGCGGGTGATCTGCTTCTGGATGCCAGGCACGGCTTCGAGCGGCATCTCGACGCCGAGATCGCCGCGGGCAACCATCAGCGCATCCGAGAGCTCGATGATCTCGGCCAGCCGGGCGACGGCCTGCGGCTTTTCGATCTTGGCCATGATCAGCGCCCGGCCGCGTGCGATCTTGCGCGCTTCGGCCAGGTCCTCGGGCCGCTGCACGAAGGACAGCGCCACCCAGTCGACGCCTGTTGCCAGAACCGCGTCGAGATCCCGGCGGTCCTTTTCCGTCAGCGCGCCGACCGGCAGGTCGGTGTCGGGCAGACTGACGCCCTTTTTGTCGGAAATGGTCGTGCCGGCGACGACGGTGCAGACGATCGCCTTGCCGTTGCTGCTGACCGCCTTGAGCTCGAGCTTGCCGTCGTCGATCAGCAGGCGATGACCAGCCTCGACCGAACGCAGGATTTCGGGATGCGGCAGGTAGACCCTCGTCGAATTGCCGGGCTCGGGATTGTCGTCGAGCGTGAAGGTCTGGCCCACGGTCAGCACCTCTTTGCCGTTGGCGAACTTGCCGACGCGCAGCTTTGGCCCTTGCAGGTCGGCGAGAATGCCGATCGGCCGGCCGACTGCCTCCTCGACGGCACGAATGCGGCCGACAAGTGTGCGCATCAATTCATGGTCGGTGTGGCTCATATTGATGCGGAACACGTCGGCGCCGGCTTCGAACAGCTTCTTCAGCATCTCCTCGGACGAGGAGGCCGGACCGATGGTGGCGAGGATCTTGACCTTGCGGCTGCGTCTCATTGACTGTTTGTTCCCGGGGCGGCTGGAGCGCCATCCGTTGCGGGCTCGTCAGTCAGCTGGACCATCCAGCTTGCCTGCTCGCCCGTGTCATATTCCTGGAATCCGGCGCGCTGAAAGCCCCGGGCGACGCAATCGGTAACGCCGGCGATCTTGAACTCTTTTTCGGCCACGCACATGTTGATCGGGCCATCCCAGCGTCCGCCGCGCTCGGCGTCTTCTGCATAAAGATAGTAAAACCTTGATGACAACGGTCCCTCGATCAGCGTCTTGCAGCTCGATCCTTCGATGTGCCACCAGCCTTCGGTGATCCAGCCGGCTTTGGCGCGGTAGCCGATGCCGACACCAACCAGGTTCTGTGTGGCGTTGCAGACCCGGAAATCGGCCCGTGCCGGCGAGGCCGAAATCACCGCGAAAAGGCCCATGGCAGGTATCAGGAGCGGCATGGCCAAGGCATGGCGCACACGCAGCCTGCCAGCGAAACCCATCCCGAAACCCCTCAAGAACCACATTTGCATCTCTCAACGCCCCTTTTCGGAAAAGTCCGCACGCATGTCAACGCGCCGATCTGTCCAATTCCAATCGATTTAGAAGGCTCTGACGCGCTTGCTGTCGCCCCTGCTCAGTTTTTTGGCAGAAACCGTGGCCAAACAACGGCATTGCGCGAGCGTTCTCTTCGTGGAATGACGATACCACCCTCCCCGGAAGCCAGCGAACAGACCTTTCCCGCCAATGACCCGATCCACAGTTTTCGCGCCTTTCGATATCGTCGAAGGCGATCGCAAGCGCGGCATGGTGCTTCTGGCCGATCACGCCCGCCGCGACCTGCCGGAGGAGTATGGCAGCCTTGGGCTGCCGGCGGCGGAGTTCGACCGCCACATCGCCTACGACATCGGCGTCGAGACTGTAACCCGCGAACTCGCAAGTCTGCTCGGCGTTCCGGCGGTGCTTGCCAATTTTTCGCGACTGCTGATCGACCCCAATCGCGGCGAAGACGATCCAACGCTGATCCGCCAGCTCTATGACGGCACCGTCATCCCGGGAAATTATCCCATGGCCACGGAGGAGCGCGAAAGACGGCTGGACCGTTTTTACCGCCCCTATCATGATGCCATCGGCGCCATGATCGCCTCTGTGGCGCAAGCATCCGCTCAGACACCCTTCATCTTTTCGGTGCATTCCTTCACGCCGACCATGCAAGGCTTCGTGCGGCCGTGGCACGTCGGCATACTATGGGATCTCGACGATCGCGTGGCGCAGCCGCTGATCGACATGCTCGCCGAGGACAAGAGCCTCATCGTCGGCGATAACGAACCCTATGACGGCGCATTGCGCGGCGATACCATGTTCAGGCACGCCATCGTCAACGGCTTTGCCCATGCGCTGCTCGAAATCCGCCAGGACCTGATCGCCGACCGCAAGGGTGCCCTCGCCTGGGCCGAACGGCTGGCGCCGATCGTTGACGCGATCGATCGACGTGCCGATATACACCAGGTGAAAATATTCGGCTCGCGCACCGGGCCGGTATGATGGAGGCCCAAGGGAGGCCAACAGGACATGACCGAACTCAGCGACGAACAAAGGCGCGATTTCGAAGCCGCTGCCTTCCGCCGGCTAGTCGCGCATCTGCGCGAGCGTTCCGACGTACAGAACATCGACCTGATGAACCTCGCCGGCTTCTGCCGCAACTGCCTGTCCAACTGGTACCGCGACGCGGCGCAAGCCGAGGGTGTCGAACTCGGCAAGGAACAGTCGCGCGAGATCATCTACGGCATGCCCTATGCCGAGTGGCAGGCACTGAACCAGGTCGAAGCCTCCGACGCCAAGAAGGCCGAGTTCGAGGCAAGACGCCCTACGGATCACTAGGGGAGGCCGCCGTGCCTAAGATTGACGTTGCCGACGTGCCCAGACGCAAGGGCTCATCCTATCCACCGCCGTTCGATGCACCCTGTGCCGAACGCGTGCGGCAGCGGCTGGGCAACGCCGGCGGGCTCACCGATTTCGGCATCAATCTCATGCGCCTGCCGCCGGGCAACTGGTCGAGCCAGCGCCACTGGCATTCGCACGAAGACGAATTCGTCTACGTGTTTGAAGGCGAGCTGACGCTCGTCGAAGATGCCGGCGAGATGGTGCCGCGCGCCCGGTGATTGCGCGGCCTTTCCGAAAGGATCAGGCAACGGCCATCACATGATCAATAAATCGGGCGCGATGGCGATCTATCTCGAAGTCGGTTCGCGCTGGCCCGACGATGTAACCACCTGCTCCGACATCGACATGATGAGCACCAACGCCGACGGCCGGTTTGTACACAAGGATGGCACGCCTTATCCCGAGCCCTAGGAATTTCGGAGTGGACCGTCGAGATGGTTGGCCGACGCGAGAGGACGTAGCGCCTGGTCCAAGCACTTTCGGCGAAGAGCGCTTGACTGTGAATTGAATCGATCTAATTTGCCGCGCAAAGCCATTTCCGGACCGGATTCTACCCGATGGACGCGCAGAAAATTACGCAGACCGCGATTCGTGGACGCTGGGCAGTGGCCGCCATCTTCCTCGCCAATGGCTTCCTGACCGGCAGCTGGGCGCCGCAGATCCCGGTGTTCCTGACCCGGCTGGACATCAGCAAGTTCACGCTCGGCCTGCTGATTCTGTTGTTCGGCGCCGGCGCCGTCACCGCCATGACCTGGTGCGGCCATCTGATCTCGAAGCATGGCTCCCGCATGGTGCTGCGCTGGTTCGGACTTGCCGGCAGCTTCGGCCTTTTGGTCGTGGCTCTGGCCCCCAACGTGCCGTTGGCGGCCGTCGCCATGTTCATTTTCGGCGGTTCGATCGGCGGCATGGACGTCGCCATGAATGCCAATGCAGTGGCAGTCGAACGGCGGCTGTCCCGTGCCATCATGTCGTCCTCGCACGGCTTCTGGAGCCTTGGCGGTTTCGCTGGCGGCGCTTTGGGCGGTTTCGCCATCCAGAACTACGGTCACCTCGCCCATGCGACGATGGTGACGGCTCTTGCCTTCGCCGTCATCGCCGTAGCGGTCCGCTACCTGATCGCCGAGGACAAGCACCCAATCGCCGAGCACCACAAATTCGCGCTGCCGGCCAACCCGCTGGTCTATCTAGTCGGACTTATGGCGCTGCTGACGATGATCTCCGAAGGCGCGGTGCTCGACTGGGCAGCGCTGTATCTCCGGCAGGAACTCGGCGCCGATCTTGCCATCGCAGGCCTGGCCTACGCCGCCTTTTCCGGCGTCATGGCCGTCATGCGCTTTCTTGGCGACGGCGTCCGCAACCGTTTCGGTGCCGTTACGACGTTGCGCGCCTCGGCCCTTGCCGCTGCTGCCGGCATGCTGGTGGCCGGGCTGGCTCCCTCGCCTTGGCTGGCCATTGCCGCCTTTGCCTTTTGCGGCCTCGGCATTGCCAACATGGTGCCGATCATTTTTTCGGCCGGCGGCAACCAGGAAGGCATGGCGTCCGGCACAGGCATGAGCGTCGTCACCACAATGGGTTACTCAGGCATTCTGGTGGCGCCGTCGGCGATCGGCTTCATCGCCGAGCACTCGAGCTTCGGCCCGATCTTCGTCGCTCTGTCCGGGCTGCTGGTCGTCGTGCTGTTGATGGCCGGCCTCGCTCACCGCGCCGAATTCGCTGCCGAGCCCGCACCGGCCGAATAGCGCTTGAACTCTTCGTAGAGGAAATCCGCGACGCGGCGGATGCGCACGCTGGTGCGCACGTCGCGATGCATGGCCAGCCACACCGGTAGCGTCGGCAGCGGGAGACCGGGCAGCACTGTTTCGACCAGCGCATCGCGCTCGGCCAGCGGCTGCTGGCCAAAGCCGATGCCGTTTCCCGCCCGCACCGCTTCCCAAAGCACGATCTGATTGTCGGTCCTGAAGCGGAAGGCACTGCGGGTGAGCGCGACGCCGAATTGGGCGAAGCCGCGAATGATCTCGTCGCTGCGGTCGAAGCCGACCAGATCGTGGCCGGCCAGATCGCGGGCCTCGCGCGGACGGCCGCGCCGGTCGAGATAGGATTTTGCCGCACAGGCGCGGAGCGGAATGTCGGTCACCTTGCGTGCGACCAGTTCATTCTGCGCCGGCTGGACCATGCGAATGGCGATATCGGCATCGCGGCGCAAGAGGTTTTCGACCTGGTTCGACGCGACGATCTCGACCTCGATGCCGGGCTCCTCGGTCCCAAGCCTCGCAGTCATTTCCGGCAGCACATAGGCCGCCACCACCTCGCTGGCGGCAATGCGCACCGTACCCTCTATCGCTTCGACCGATCCCAGCGCCAGCAACGAAAAGGCGCTCGCCTGCTCGCTCACCGCGCGGCCCCGTTCAAAAAGCGTGCTGCCCGCTTCCGTGAGCGCATAGCCGCGCCGCCCGCGCCGGAAGAGCGTGACGCCGAGCGCCTGTTCCAGCTCGGTGATGTGGCGACCGAGCGTCGGCTGGCTCGCGGCAAGTTTTCGCGCGGCGGCCGACAGGCTGCCGGTCTCCGCCACGGTGACGAAACTCTTGATCAGGTTCCAATCGATATCCATTCAAACTTGAATATCAGACCGCCAGCTTTAGTCAATTTTCATTCGTTTGCGAGGAGATCACATTGCGGTCGTAGCGCAAACACGGAGACGAACAATGACCAAGATCGCAATTCTCGGCGCCAATGGCCGGCTCGGCCGCACGGTGGCCAAGGCCTTCCTCGATGCCGGCTACGATGTCCGTGCCATCACCCGCAGCGGCAAGGTGCCGGCCGAGCTCAAAGGCGCCACGGCGATCGCCGGCGACGCGCTCGACCGTGCTGCGCTGATCCGCGCGACCGAAGGCGTCGATATCATTTTTAATGGCCTCAACCCGCTCTACACCGACTGGAGCAAATGCCTGCCGATGGCCGAGAATGTGATGGCTGCCTGCCGGGCGAATGGCGCGCTGCATCTCTTCCCAGGCACCGTCTACAATTACGGCTCGCCGATGCCGGCGGTGATCACTGAAGCCACGCCGTTTCGTCCGACGACGGAAAAGGGCCGCATCCGCGTCGCCATGGAGGACCTGTTTCGCCGCGAGGCCAACGCAGGTCGGGTGCGCACGATCCTGCTGCGCGCCGGTGGTTTCTTCGGCGGCACCGGCAGCGGATCGTGGTTCGATCTGGTTGTTGCCGCCAAGATGACTAAGGGTATCTATACGGCACCGGGACCGGTCGATCTCGTGCATGAATGGGCCTATCTGCCCGACCTGGCCAAGGCTTTCGTCGGACTGGCTGACAATCTCGACAAGCTCGGCTTCTACGAGGCGCTGAACTTTCCCGGCCATGCGGTGGCCGATCTGGAGATCAAGGCGGCCGCGGAGAAGGCGCTCGGGCGCACGTTGAAACTGACGATGATGCCGTGGTGGGTGCTGCGCGCTGGCAGCCCGTTCGTGGCCATGTGGCGCGAGATCGTTTCGATGTCCTATCTCCGCTTCGAGCCGCACCGGCTCGTTTCAGGCAGACTGGAAAGCGTTATCGGTACGATCCCGCACACGCCGCTGGAAGATGCAGTGTCGGAAGCGCTCGAGGATATCGGCATCGCCACGCTCAAGACGATGCAAAAAGTTGCCTAACAACAAACCAAAAAAAGGCGGATGGCCAGATGGTCATCCGCCGCTGTTCGGGAGGGAGGTTGCGCTCAGATCCGGCCCATCAACAGCAGCACCAGGACAACGATCAGGATGACGCCGACGATGCCGGATGGGCCGTAACCCCAAGACCGGGAATGCGGCCACGCCGGAACCGCGCCGATCAGGATAAGAATAAGAATAATGACGAGAATGGTGCTGATCGTCATCAGAAAATCCTCGCTTTGAGGTTGCAATGACGGAACAATGCAGAAGGCCGCCCATTGTTCCAGGGCGGCCTTGCTTGATCAGGACGGCGATCCGGACTCTATTCGGCGGCCTTCGGGAAGGCGATCGCCGGTTCGGCGCCCAGATCGGCGTCCGGGCCTTTCGACGGGATGTCGGCCTTAGGACGCCCAAACAGACGACTGAACCAGCCACGACGCGCACCGGGTTTGAGCTTGGCGCGAGTGAACACCATCAGCATCGACGGCGTCACCACCAGCGTCAGCACGGTGGCGAAGGACAGCCCGAAGACGATCGCCGAGGACAGCGAAATCCACCATTGCGTCGACGGCGCGTTGATCGTCGTCTCGTGATGGAAGATTTCGAGGCCGAGGCCGAAGGCGATCGGCAGCACGCCGAGGATCGCCGACACCGCCGTCAGCACCACCGGGCGGGCACGTTCGCGGCAGGTCTGCAGAACGGCTTCGTATTTGTCCCAGCCCTCTTCGCGCAACCGGTCATAGGTGTCGATCAGCACGATGTTGTTGTTCACCACCACGCCGGCCAGCGCGATGACACCGATGCCCGACATGACGATGCCGAATGCCTCTCCCGTCAGCAGCAGCCCGAGGAACACGCCGATCGTCGCCATGACCACGCAGGACAGCACCAGCCAGACGCTGGTGAATTTGTTGAACTGCGCCAGAAGCACGATGAAGATCAGGAAGATCGCCGCACCGAAGGCTTTGCTGAGGAAGGCCCCGGCCTCCGCGCTGTCCTCATTCGAACCGGCAAGCTTCCAGCGAATGCCGCTGCCGAGGTTCATGTCTGCGACAGCTTTGGTGACCTCCTGCTGGACGGCAGCCACCTGGGCGCCGGCAGCGACGTTGGCCTGGACGACCACCGTTCGCGCACCGTCGATGCGGTTGAGGATACCGACCGTCGGCTCCGGCTTGCGCACGACGAAGTTCGAGATCGGCACCGAGCCTTGCGCTGTCTGCACCCTGAGTTCGTCGAGCGTCGACAGCGTGCGCCGATCCTCGGGCAGGCGCAGTCTGATGTCGACGGCATCATCGGCGCCGGCGGGCCGGTACTCGCTGAGTTTGAGCCCGTTGGTCACCAATTGCACCACCGTTCCGACCGCGGTCGGGCTGATGCCGTACTGCGCCGCCTTGGCGCGATCGACCTCGAGCGCCCAGTCGACGCCGGGCGGCGCCAGACCATCGGAAATATCGATGACGCCGGGCACCTTGGCAATGCGCGCGGCAACGGCGCGGGCCTTGTCGTCAAGGCCCTTCGGATCGACGGCCGAAAGCCTGATCTGGATCGGCTTGCCGGTGGGCGGGCCGGCTTCCGGCACGCGAACCTCCACGTCGACACCGGGAATGCCGGCCATCACGCCGCGCAGTTCGTCGAGGATTGAGTTCGCCGATTTACGCTCACGCCAGTCGACGAATTCGTACTGGATCACGCCGACCACGTCTTCCGGAACGTCCTGGCCGCCGCCCTGCGTCTTGCCGACACGGGTATAGACGGACTTAACGCCCGGCCAGCCGAGCAGCCGGTTTTCCGCCGTCTTGGTGGCCGCATCCATTTCGGCAAGCGAAAGATTGCCGCGGGCGTGGACATAGAGCAGGCCGTAGTCAGGCTCGACATTCGGGAAGAATTCGACGCCGGCGCCGAATTTCGAATAGGCGTAGCCGACGCCGAACAACAGCGCCACAGTGAGGACAAGCACGGTGATGGGATAATGCACCGCCTGCTTGACCACGGCCATGTACCAGCCGTCGCGATTGTCGTCGGGGTGATGGGCGGGCGCCTTGGCGAATATGGCGCCCAGCGTCGGTGCGAAGACCAGCGCATAGAGCATCGAGGCCGAGAGCGTCACGATCAGCGTGATCGGCATATATTTCATGAAGTCGCCGATGATGCCCGGCCAGAACAACAGCGGCGAGAAGGCGGCAATGCGCGTCATCGTCGCCGCGATGACCGGGCCAGCCATGCGCTTGGCGGCAAGCGCGAACGCTTGCTCCTTCGGCATGCCCTCGCTCATGCGTCGCTCGGCGAATTCGGTGACGATGATGGCGTCGTCGACCAGCATGCCGACCGCCAGGATGAGGCTGAACAGCACGATCATATTGATCGTGTAGCCCATCATTGCCAGCAACAGGATGCCCATCAGGAAGGATGAGGGGATGGCCAATCCGATCAGCAGCGAGGCACGGCCAGACAGCGCGTAGAGAATGACGATGAACACCAGGATGACGGCGATCATCACGTGGTTCTGCAGGTCGCCGAGCAACTGGTTCACGAAGACGGACTTGTCTTGCGTGTAGGTGACGTGCATGCCCTCCGGCATGGTCTTGATGAAGGCGTCGGAAACCTCTCTGACCTTGCCAATCGTATCGATCAGGTTGGAGCCGATGCGCTTCTTCACCTCGATGGCAATCGCCGGCTTGCCGTCGAGGCGGGTAACCGTCTCGGCGTCCTTGAAGGTCGAGCGGATGGTGGCGATATCCTTGGCCTGCACCACCGCATTGGGGCCGGCGACGACCGGAAGCGCCGCCACATCCTCTGGCGTCTCGATAAGCGAGGGCACCTTGACCGCGTATTTGCCCTCGGACCCTTCGATATTGCCGGCGGCGACAAGACTGTTGGAAGCGCCGACGGCACCAATCAACTGGTCGAGCTGCAGCCCGTAGGAAGACAGCTTCATCGGATCGATGACCACTTCGACGAGGTCGTCGCGCGCACCCTGCAGCGAGCCCTCAAGCACGCCAGGCACTTCCTCGATGCGGTCGCGCAGCTCGCGCGCCGCCGCCGTCAGCACGCGCTCGGGCACCTCGCCCGACAGCGTCACGACAAGGACGGGGAATTCGGAGATGTTGACCTCTGAGACCACGGGCTCCTCAGCCGCTTGCGGCAGGTCGGCCTTGCCGTCCTGCACCTTGCTGCGCGTGTCCTGCAGCGCGGTGGCGAGGTCCGTCTGCGGCTGGAATTCGACCAGCACATAACCGCCGCCCTGGAAGGCGGCCGAGCGCATCTCCTTGAGGCCCTTCAGGCTCTTCAGCTTGGCTTCCATCGGCCGCAGCAGGAGGCGCTCGGAGTCTTCCGGCGAGATGCCCTGGTAGATCAGGCTGACATACATCATCGGAATCGGAACGTCCGGTTCCGCCTCCTTTGGCGTCGACTGGTAGGCGACCGCACCGGCAAGGATGAGAAAGACCAGGACCGAAATGGTCAGCCGGGCATTGCTGATTGCAAGTTTGACGATGTCCATGATTACTGCGTCCCGGTCGTCGCTTCGCCCAACAGCTTTTGGATGGTCGCCTGGTCGGCTTCGACCGGCTTGATCACTTCGCCTTCCTTCACCAGCTCCTGGCCGGCGACGATGATGCGGGCGTCGGCCGGAATGCCGCCGAGCACCAGGCCGGTCGGCGTGTCGTCGACCAGGTCGATCGGGAAGAACACGACCTTGTCGTCCTTGTCGACGGCGCGAATGCCGAGATCCCCCTTGTCGCCGAGCGTCACCACCGATCGCGGCAGCATCACAGCGTCCGTCGGCTGGGCGCTGAGCGCGATTTCGGCCGTCATGCCGGCCGGTACGGAACCATCGGCGTTGGGGATGGCGACTTCAACCCGGAAGGTACGGGTTGCCGACGATGCATCCCGGCTGATGTAGCGGACGATGCCTTCGACATTCTGACCGCTGACCAGACGCACATTTGCCTTGTCGCCGATCTTCAGATAGCCGAGATCGCGTTCGCTGACCTCGCCGCGCGCAATCACCGGGTCGAGGCTGAGAATGGTAGCCACCTCGCCGCCCTGCATCACCGAACTGCCAAGCTCCACCGGCACCCGGTCGATAACGCCGTCGAAGGGCGCCTTTACCTCATTGCGGTCGAGCTCAGCTTGCGCGGCGTCCAGTTGCGACTTGGCCAGCGACAGGTTGGAGCGGGCCGTATCGAGCTGCAGCGTCGGCAGATTGCCGGTTTTCATCAACCGCAAGGCCGCAGCCAGTTCCGCTTCACGCTGCACGACAAGTTGTTTGGCGTTGTCGACCGCCGAGATTTTTTCCTCGGCGGCAAGCATCAGGATCAGGTCGCCGGTCTTGACGTGCTGACCCTGCTTGACCGGCAGCTTGTCGATGACGCCGGCGACGCGTGTCGCCAGGACGGCGCGCTTATCGGCTTCGGTCAGTCCGGAAATGCGGATAGCGCGTGCATAGGTGCGCCGCGGCGGGGTTATGACCGCGACCGTGCGCAACGGCGCCTTGGGCTGTTTCGCCTCGGCAGTCCCCGGCTTGGCTGCGTCGGCTGGCTTGGGCTGCCCGACCTCTCCTGTCTTGGGCTTGTTGTCGGCGGACGCGCTGCCGACGGACGAGAATTCGCCCGTCGCCATCCAGCCGGCGAACCCGATAAGCACAACAATGGCTGCAAGCTTGTGAAACCTGAATTTCGGCATCGTCATTTTTTCCAGTGCGCGGGGTTCGGCCAGGCCGCATCTTCTACTTGGGGCGCGTCGCCGATATGGGTGCGCGCGAGGCCGTATTCAAATTGCCGTGATCGGCGAAGCGCGCTTCTACCTCAAAGTTGCATCGCAATATAGTCAGAAAAGTTGATGGATTGTTGCTTTGTCCGCAAAGATGCGGCTGCAGCATCGGCTGTTGATCGCCAAAACAGCGGTATGGCAGCAAGTGTCAGGATGATTGGACGGATTGTGATGTCATCTGCTTTGCGGAGGAGCCGGAACAATTCCAGGAAAGGTGTGAAACGGTTTTCCGTCCGGAATTGCGTCAAAACAAAAAGATGGAGCGGTTCGGCGTTTCCGAAAGGATGAACCGTTCTAGGCCGGACGGCGGGCGGCCTCGGGCTGCTTGCGCGCCGCAAGAAACTCCTTGACCCGCCGGCCCGGCGCCGGCCCGCGCACCGGCTTCAAGCCGTCGTCGAGCTCGCCGGACAGATCGATCGTCGGCCGCTTGCCGACGGCGTCGTAATTTTCTTCCAGCCAGTCACTGGCTGCGGTGCGGCCGAGGTCGCGCAGATAGGCAAGAAACGCCCATTCGGCATTGACCTTGGACGATGCCGACAGATCCTTGAACGCTTCGTCGGCGTCGATGCGGTGCATGCGGATGTCGCGATATTCGCCATGCGGCAATCGGCCGGCGGCGATCAGTTCCTTGACGAAGGCGATCGAGCGGAATTCGCGCAACAGCCCGGCATTGAAGGTGATCTCGTCGATGCGGTTCTGGATTTCATTGGCGCTTTTCGGCGTCCCCTCGCGGACCACCGGATTAATCTGCACCAAGAGCACGTCCTCGGTGGCCGCGGTCTTGAAGAACGGGAACAGTGCCGGGTTGCCGCCATAGCCGCCATCCCAATAGGGCACGCCCTTGATCTCGACGGCACGGAACAATTGCGGCAGGCAGGCCGACGCCATCACCGTGTCGAGGTCGATCTCGCCGTCCGAGAAGACCCGCAACTGGCCGGTCTCGACATTGGTAGCGGAAATGAACAGTTCTATCGATTTGCAGGCGCGCACATTATCGAAATCGATCTCACGTTCGACCACGTCGCGCAGCGGATTGATGGCGAGCGGATTGGCGATATAGGGCGAAAATACCCGAGACATCGTATCGAACAGGAAATAGCCGGGCGTGTTCTCGATCGACCAATTGCCCCAGGCGACGTCCCAAGGCATGCGCTGCACCGGGCTGAAGCGCCCCTTTGCCGCCACCGCACGCCAGAAATCATCGAGCTTCCGCCGCGCGCCCTCGACGCCGCCGCGGACAAAGCCGTCGGCCAGCGCCACGGCATTCATGGCGCCGGCACTGGTGCCCGAAACCGCCGTTATGTCGAGGCGCCCGTCCTCGAGCAGCCGATCGAGCACGCCCCAGGAAAACGCCCCGTGCGAACCGCCGCCTTGCAGCGCGATGTTGATCTTCTTTGGCTCTTCCGCCTTGCCGTTTTTCGGCATGGCGTGGCCCTTGACCGCTGGATGGCTCACTGAGCGGTCCAGCCGCCATCGACAGAGATGTGCGTGCCGTTGATCTGCGCCGCCGCATCCGAGCACAGGAACACCGCGGCCGCCGCAACCTGTTTGATCGTGACGAACTCCTTGGTCGGTTGCCTTTCGAGCATGACCTCGCGGACCACCGTCTCGCGGTCCATCTTGTTGGCCTTCATCTGGTCGGGGATCTGCGCCTCGACCAGCGGCGTCAACACATAGCCCGGACAAATGGCATTGCAGGTGATCTTGTCGCGCGCCAGCTCAAGGGCGACAGTCTTGGTCAAGCCCATAATGCCATGCTTGGCTGAGACATAGGCCGACTTGAACGGCGACGCGACCAGGCCGTGGGCCGAGGCGACGTTGACGATCCGGCCGCCACCGGCCTGTTTCATCAACGGGATGGCGGCTGCGATCGTATGGAAGGCCGATGACAGGTTGATGGCGATGATCGCATCCCACTTCTCGATCGGGAAGCTTTCAACCGGCGCGACATGCTGGATGCCGGCATTGTTGACCAGGATGTCGACCGAGCCGAATGTCTCGGCCGCCTTCGCCACCAAAGCCCGGCACTCGGCCGGCTTCGACATGTCGGCCTTGATGTAGATGGTCTTCACCTTGTGGTGCTTGGCGATTGCGTCGACGATGGCGTGATCGTCGGCGGTGTCGGAAAAGGAATTGACGACGACGTTGCAGCCTTCAGCCGCGAGCGCGTGGGCAATTGCCAGGCCGATGCCCGAGGTGGAACCGGTGACGATGGCGGTTTTTCTGGCGGTCAAGGCGGCTTATTCCTTTCGAGGTGGGCTCCCGTGGAACCATGCTGCACTGCAGCATATAGGCTCTCTGCCACCCAAGAACAGCGGATGTGTGGAGCAATTACATGAAAATTTTGTCATGTAGACCTCTCTCATCTTTGACGAGAGAGGTGTCCGGCACCGGCTGTAGCGGGCCGGTTTCCGTAAAGCATTCGGGGAAAAATCCTCAGGCGACGAGGTCCGGCACCGGCCCGATATAGCGCGACTGCGGCCGGATCAGCCGTCCACTCGTCTGCTGCTCGCGCGCATGCGCGATCCAGCCGGCGACGCGCCCGGCAGCAAAGACATTGGTGAACGCCTCTGTTGGAAAGCCCGCCGCTTCCAGCAGAAGTGCTGTGAAGAACTCGACATTAGTCTGGAGCGAGCGCGACGGCTTGGCGATGCGAAGCACTTCGAGCGCCGCTTGCTCTACGCTTTCGGCAAACGCCAGCCGGTGGCCGGCTTCGCCCTTGGCGCCGAGTTGCCGCACCACCGCTTTCAGCACGTCGGCACGCGGGTCGCGCACGCGGTAGATGCGATGCCCGAAGCCCATGATGCGCTGGCCGCGCCCGATCTCGTCGCGCAGCCAGCCGGCGGCGTCGCCATGCGCCTCGATCGCATCCAGCATCTCGATTACCGGACCTGGCGCGCCGCCATGCAGCGGCCCCTTGAGCGCTCCGAGCCCGGCCAGCACCGCCGAAGCAAGCCCAGCCTGCGTCGAGGCGACCACGCGCGCGGCGAAGGTCGACGCGTTGAGGCCATGGTCGCAAACCGTCACCAGATAGGTATCGAGCGCCTTCGCCAATTTCGGCGAGGCCGCAATGCCGGTCAGCATCCGCAGAATGTCGGCGGCATGATCGGCCTTGCTGTCAGGCGCAATCGGGCTTTCGCCGCGCTGCAAGCGCAGCAAGGCCGGCGTCAGCACGGCAGGTGCCGCAACCAGCCGCAGCGCGTCCGGCAATTTGTCACCATCCGGCAGCAGGGCAATGCCGGCGCGCATCGCGCTGTAGATATCGAGGGATGCGAGAAACGGCAGCAAGGGTTCGGTCTGCTCGAACACTTCGCTGCGCGCCCGACCGATCGCGATCGCCAGCTCCCTGCCGTCGGGAAGATCGTCGAAAAAGCCGTCGAACAGCAGATGAACCACCTCGGCGTATTTCCAGCGGCCTGCCAGGTCGGGCAACGAATGGCCCCGGATGGTCAGGCGGCCACCAAGACCGTCAACATCGGAGAGCACCGTTTCCGCCGCCACCACATCATCGAGCCCATTCGCCATTGGTTTTCTCCTTGACCCTTTCCGTGCGGTAGATAAGGGTTGGCGACTGGCCCATCAATCTTGATCAATAGAATCAACATGACAAGGCTGACATGACGGAGTGGCTGACGCGGGACGAAGCCCTGGAGCGTCTCAGGGTGCGCGCCCAGACGCTCTATGCCTATGTCAGCCGCGGACGCATCGGCATGCGGCCGGATGGGGCCGATCCACGCCGCAGCCAGTATCGCGCCGACGACATCGCGGCGCTGGCGAGCCGCCGGGCGCGCGGCCGAAACCCGCAGGCAATCGCCGAAAGCGCGATTGCCTGGGGTGAGCCGGCGATCGCCACCACGATCTCGACCGTTTTGCACGGCCGCCTCGTCTATCGCGGCCAGGATGCGGTCACGCTCTCCGAGACTGCCACGCTGGAGCAGACGGCAAACCTGCTTTGGGCGTCTGGCGCACCAGTGTCGTTCGGGTCGGCGAGCCGCCATAGTAACGGCGCGACTAACCGGCCGGCTGCCTTCGCGGAATTGGCCGCGTTGGCGGCCAACGGCCGGCCTTCGCTCGGCCGCCGATCGGCTTCGCTCAACCACGATGCGGCCGGCGCCATCGCCGCTCTGGCTCAGGCGCTCGGCGCGGTTCACGGAAGCGGTGCCGTGCATGAAAGGCTGGCGCGGGGATGGTCGCTCGATGCGGCCGGCGCAGACTTGATCCGCCGCTCACTGGTACTGTTGGCCGATCACGAATTGAACGCATCGACCTTCGCCGCACGGGTCGCCGCGTCCACCGGCGCACCTGTTTCGGCCTGCCTGCTTGCCGGCCTCGCCACCCTCTCCGGTCCGCGCCATGGCGGCGCCGCGGAGGCGGTCATGATGTTGGGCGAGGATGCACAGAGATTGAGGCCGGATGCGGCTGTCGGTCGCTGGCTCGGTCACGACAGGCCACTGCCCGGATTTGGCCATCCGCTTTATCCCGACGGCGATCCGCGTGCGGAACCGTTACTGGCCGCGATAGATGTCGATGATGGGCTGTCACGGCTTTGCGATGCGGCCTTTGCGGCAACGGGCATGCGCCCGAACGTCGATTTCGCCTTGGCTGCGCTCACGCGCAGTCTCCGTTTGCCGTCCGATGCCCCGTTCCGTCTGTTCGCGCTCGGCCGCAGCGTCGGCTGGGCCGCGCATGCCGTGGAGCAGGTGACAAGCAGCGGCCTGATCCGGCCGCGCGCCCGCTACCAGGGACCGCTGCCGGAGCAGCTCTAGCCGCGCTGTGTGCGAAAGTCTCAGCGGCACCCGAGGGAAGGTTCGACGCGGCGCCTCGCCCTGGCAGTCACGACATCGTGTCGAGCTTGCGCTGCATCGCGGCGATCTGCTCCTTCAGCTCCTGAAGGTCGTCGGGTTTTTCCGGTGTTTCTTTCTTGGCCGGTTCGGGTGGTGCTGCTGCCGGCGCAGAGCCCGCGGGCGGGAACGGCGTGAACAGCCGCATGGCGTTCTGGAACATTTCCATGTTGCGCCGCGTCTGCTCCTCCAGCACCTTGATCGGCGTGGCGATCTTCATCATGTCCATCGGCGACTTGCCAAGGGCATCTTTCATTTGCTCGCGAAAGCGTTCCTGCTCCTTCGAGAAGGCCAGCATCGACTGTTCGAGAAAGCTCGGCACGATCATCTGCATCTGATCGCCGTAATAGGCGATGAGCTGACGCAGGAACGGGATCGGCAACATGTTCTGCCCGTCCTTGTTCTCCAGCTCGAAGATGATCTGGGTCAGCACCGGATGCGTGATGTCGTCACCGGTCTTGGCGTCCTGGACAGTAAACTCCTCGCCTTTTTTGACCATTTCAGCGAGATCCTCGAGCGTCACATAGGTGCTGGTGCCCGTATTGTAGAGACGGCGATTGGCATATTTCTTGATAACAATAGTTTCGTCTTTTGCGGCCATCTGCATCCTCCCCGGACACCGGGCAGCTTAAGTAAGCCGCCGGTAACGATTGCGCCTTTTTAAAGGATATGCGCAAAAGCGTCATGAATCCAAGCAGTTTGTGCAGTGCGGGAACATTTTATGTTGCGCAGCACGGACGGGCCGCCGTTGCAGCGACGGGCGGCCTGCTTGCGGCAGTGGGGCGCCATGCCCATTTCGGGTTTGACTCGGGTTGTGGAAAGGGCAAGAAAAGTCCCCGACGGCACCCGAAATCGTTCCCCGAAAGCCTGGAGAAGAACATGTCCGCTTCCAACGCCATCGTTGTCGCCAGTGCAGCGCGCACGCCTGTCGGCTCCTTCAACGGCGCCTTCGCCAACACGCCAGCCCATGAATTGGGTGCGGTCGCCGTCAAGGAAGCGCTGGTCCGTGCCGGCGTCGACGGCAAGGAAGTGGACGAGGTCATTCTCGGCCAGATCCTGACCGCGGCTCAAGGGCAGAACCCAGCGCGGCAGGCGGCTATGGCCGCCGGCGTGCCGCAGGAGGCGACCTCCTGGGGCCTCAACCAGCTCTGCGGCTCCGGCTTGCGCGCCATCGCGCTCGGCATGCAACAGATCGCCCAGGGCGACGCAAGGATCATCGTTGCCGGCGGCCAGGAATCGATGTCGATGGCTCCGCATGCGCAGCATCTGCGCGGTGGCGTCAAGATGGGCGACTTCAAGCTGATCGACACCATGATCAAGGACGGCCTGACCGATGCCTTCTACGGCTATCATATGGGCAACACCGCCGAGAACGTCGCCCGCCAGTTCCAGATCACCCGCGACGACCAGGACCAGTTCGCACTGGCTTCCCAGAACAAGGCCGAGGCTGCGCAGAAAGCCGGAAAATTCAAGGACGAGATCGTTGCCTTCACAGTCAAGGGCAGGAAGGGCGACACGATAGTCGACCAGGATGAATACATCCGCCACGGCGCGACAATCGACGCCATGACCAAGCTCAAGCCGGCCTTCGACAAGGAAGGCACGGTGACAGCAGCCAATGCCTCCGGCATCAACGACGGCGCCGCAGCCGTGGTGCTGATGACCGAAGCGGAAGCCGCAAGGCGCGGCATCACACCTCTGGTGCGTATCGTTTCCTGGGCGACCGCCGGCGTCGACCCGCAGATCATGGGGACGGGACCGATCCCCTCCTCGCGCAAGGCGCTGGCCAAGGCCGGCTGGTCGGTCGGCGATCTCGATCTGGTCGAAGCCAACGAGGCCTTCGCCGCGCAGGCCTGCGCCGTCAACAAGGACATGGGCTGGGACCCGGCCATCGTCAACGTCAATGGCGGCGCCATCGCCATCGGCCATCCGGTCGGCGCCTCGGGCGCCCGCATCTTCAACACGCTGGTCTACGAGATGCGCCGCAGAAGTGCCAAGAAAGGCCTTGCCACGCTGTGCATCGGCGGCGGGATGGGTGTTGCCATGTGCGTGGAAGCATTGTGATGAGATAAGCGATACGAATAGGATGCTGGCGCAAAGCGAGTAGGGAGTAGAGGGCAAACCCCACCGCTTCAACGCTCAGTCATCTGCATTTCCCGGGAGGACACATGACAAAGGTTGCAATCGTCACAGGCGGGTCGCGCGGCATCGGCGCGGCGATATCGGTCGCCTTGAAAAGCGCCGGCTATTCGGTGGCCGCAAACTACGCCGGCAATGAGGAAGCGGCGGCAAAGTTCAAGGCCGCAACCGGCATCCCGGTCTATAAATGGTCCGTCGCCGACTACGAGGCCTGCGCCGCCGGCATCAAACAGATCGAGGCCGATCTCGGTCCCGTCTCGGTGCTGGTCAATAATGCCGGCATCACTCGCGACGCGATGTTCCACAAGATGACGCGCGAGCAATGGAAAGAGGTCCTCGACACCAACCTTTCTGGTGTCTTCAACATGACGCATCCGTTGTGGGGCGGCATGCGCGACCGCAAGTTCGGTCGCATCATCACCATCTCGTCGATCAACGGCCAGAAAGGCCAGGTAGGCCAGGTCAATTATTCGGCCTCGAAGGCCGGCGATATCGGCTTCACCAAGGCACTGGCCCAGGAAGGCGCGCGCGCCGGCATTACCGTCAACGTCATCTGCCCCGGCTATATCGCCACCGAGATGGTCAAGGCGATGGACGAGAAGGTGCTTAACGAGCGCGTCATCCCGCACATCCCGGTCGGCCGTCTCGGCGAGCCGGAGGAAATCGCGCGCTGCGTCGTCTTCCTCGCTTCCGACGATGCCGGTTTCATCACCGGCTCGACCATTTCAGCCAATGGCGGCCAGTACATTAGCTGAGGCTTGGGATGCCGCGGATGCCCCCCGTACCGGCCCGACGGCAGGTACGGGCAGATAACCGGGCTGTCACGCGGCAAGCTTCAGCACTGGGCTGGCTTCAGGCTGGGTTCGGGCAATTGCACCTGCCTCGCACGCGGGTGCCGGCAGACGGGCAAGCGGCGCCCGACTGAGGCCCGATAGCTTCAAGGCGATGCGGCGCTTCAGGAATGGTGTGAAGTTCAGCACCGATAGCATGAGGTTGCGGACGAACCGCTTCACCGGACTGCGGGTAAGCGCCATGCCGGTCATCATGCCAGCCAGGTCAAGCACCTCCTGGGCCGCCGGGCGTCGCAGTGTTTCATAGAGTTCGAGCTCCGCTTCCGGGCGCACGCCGTTCACCACGTCGCCAAGCAACTGACCAAGCACGATCGCGTCGACGATGCCGGTATTCATGCCTTGCCCTCCCGCCGGGCTGTGTACGTGCGCGGCATCGCCCATCAGGAACAACCGGTCCTTGCGGTATGACCCGACCAGGCGGTGATGCACGCGAAAACGCGAGCTCCATTTCAGGTCGAGCACCCGGCCTCGTTTGCCGGTCGGTCCGCGGCTGTCCAGCAGCGCCTGTATGTCTGCGACCGCGGGTTTTTCCGGCGCGTCGTCCATTGTCGCGACGACGCGGTACGATCCGTCTGGGAGCGGCGCCACCACCACCAGCCCGGCTGGCGCAAAGAACAGCGACACCTCGGTTGGCCCAACCGGCCAGTCGAGACGAACGTCGGCGAGAACGAACGACGCCTCGTAGGCCGCGCCGTCGAACTCGACGCTGGCCGAGCTGCGCACCAGGCTGTGCATACCGTCGCCGCCAACGACGTAGCGTGCCGATATGATCTTCTCGCAGCCGTTCTCGACCACCGTCACGCACGCACCGTCAGTGTCCTGAACCACGGCCTTGGCCTCGACCATGCGGTGGATCACGCCGCCCAGGACGGCAATCCGCTCGGCGAACACCTGCTCGGTGAGATTCTGAGGCAGCATCATCAGATAGGGATGCCTCGACGGAAGCCTTCCGAAATCGAGCTTGAGCAGTGCCCTGTTGCGGTCGCGGATGGCGAAATTCTGCAGCTTCAGGGCAAGCTCGCTCAGCCGCTGTGTGACGCCCAGCGGCTCCAGCGCTTCCAGCGTCTGTGCGTGGATGACGCCAGCCCGCGAGGTCTGAAGGCCCTCTCCAAGCCTGTCGATCAGAACATGGTCGACCCCGGCCTGGTGCAGCACGATGGACAGCGCCAAGCCGGTCGGGCCGGCGCCAATAATCAGGATTTCCGTTGTATCGGGCAACATTTTCTCTCTCCATTTGTCAACATATGTTGACTTTTTAGCCGAAGCCATTGCATTTGTCAACGACCGTTGGCATATGCATTTTCATGACCGAGAATCAGTCGAAGAAACCCAGCAAGTCGGATCGCACCCGGGCTCAGATACTTGAGGCCGCGAAGCTCCTGTTCGCCGAACGCGGCTATGACGGCGCCTCGATCCGTGACGTCGCGGCGCATGCTTCGATCGATCCGGCCATGGTGATCCGCTATTTCCGCAGCAAGGACGAGTTGTTTGCCAGGGCGGCGGTCGTCGATCTGAAATTGCCCGCACTACGGGTGATCGACCGGACCGACATCGGTAAGACACTGATCAGGCGATTTCTCGAAATCTGGGAAGATCCGGCCAACGGTACCGGCATGGTAATTCTGCTGCGTTCGGCGACGTCGAACGAATTTGCCGCCGAAAAGTTGCGCGATGTATTTGCCAACCAGGTGAGGCCACTGGTTGCGGCGGTCGCTGATCCCGCCGATGCGGGCCGGCGCGCCGGGCTCATTTCCAGCCAGTTGCTGGGACTGGCGATGTGCCGGTACCTGCTGCGGCTTCCGCCGGTCGTCGCCCTGTCTCAAGACGAAATCATCCAGAACGTTGGCCCCACATTGCAGCGATATGCCGTCGGAGCGGACGTATCCTGAACAAGCCATTCGGCATGGTTGGCCGAGTTCTGAGCCTCACGCACTAAGCGCGTCGACCCGATGGCCATGATGCCGCGTGTGCCGAACCAGTACACAAAGGTTAACGGCCGCTGCGCAGCCTGTGCAAAAACCGCCCAGCAGCCTGTGGATTCTCGGTGGAAAAGCTGTTCACAACACAACATGTTGCGGTGAACAAACCAAGAAACTTCGCCTATCTCTGATTCGTCGCCGATTCGTTCCGGCTTTGAGCGGAACGTTAACGGCGAGAGCTGAAAACACCCTCGAAATGATTAAAGCGCATTAGGAAACATCAATAATTTCATAATGTTGCGCGAAGCAGGTTGGCCGGCCACGATCATTCACCAGCAAAGGTTAACCGTGGTGCTGGCTTGGATGCCGCCTGCATGAATCGGGCCAGTTTCCGTGATTCAGCATGTGGTGAGATTCGCCGGCAGAAAGCCCAGATGTAGCCGTGAACAAAACCTGAATCAGCGCGAGTCAGTGATTCGTCGCTGATTCGTTCCAGACTCGTTCCAACTGTTAATCGGGAACAGATTTTTGGCTTTGAAGCGACCAATCGGCCCGCCCTCGGCACATTCCGCTTTCGCTTCGCGCCCGAAATCCCTATGTGTCGCCTGTCATACGCGGCCAATATGGGCGCGCTCCCGACAATGCGAGGCAGAGAGCCTTATTTCCAGGCCGATGAACATCCATCCGAAACACACTGAACCGCTGATCCTGTCGGGTCGAGACGTGACGGCCGTGCTCGGCCCGACCAACACCGGCAAGACCCATCTCGCCATCGAACGCATGGTGGCGCATGAAAGCGGCGTCATAGGCCTGCCGCTCAGGCTGCTTGCCCGCGAGGTCTATACGCGCGTCTGCGAGAAGGTCGGCGCCCATAAGGTTGCGCTCATCACCGGCGAGGAAAAGATCCAGCCGGCTGGCGCGAAATACTCGGTCTGCACCGTGGAAGCGATGCCGCGCGAGACCGACGCCGCCTTCGTGGCCATCGACGAGGTCCAGCTTGCCGGCGATCTCGAACGCGGCCACATCTTCACCGATCGCATCCTGCATCTGCGCGGCCGCCAGGAGACGCTGCTACTGGGCGCGGCCACCATGCACGGCATCCTGCAGCGCCTGCTGCGAGGCGTGTCGGTGGTGACCCGGCCGCGGCTATCGCATCTTGCCTATGCCGGCTCGAAGAAGCTGACCCGCCTGCCGCGGCGCACCGCGATCGTCGCCTTCTCCGCCGACGAGGTCTATGCCATCGCCGAGCTGATCCGCCGCCAGCAGGGCGGTGCCGCCGTCGTGCTCGGCGCACTCAGCCCGCGCACCCGCAACGCCCAGGTGGCGCTGTTCCAATCGGGCGACGTCGACTACCTCGTCGCGACCGACGCCATCGGCATGGGCCTCAACCTCGACCTCGACCACGTCGCCTTCGCCCAGAACCGTAAATTCGACGGCTACCAGTACCGCAACCTGACGGCGGCCGAGCTCGGCCAGATTGCCGGCCGCGCCGGCCGGCATCTGCGCGACGGCACCTTCGGCGTCACCGGCCAGGTCGATCCGCTGGATGAGGAACTCGTCAAGAAGATCGAGGCACATGATTTCGACCCGGTGAAAGTGTTGCAGTGGCGCACCGCGCATTTCGATTTCGCCAACCTCGATGCGCTGAAGCGCTCGATCGAGACCAACGCCCCGGTCGAAGGCCTGACGCGCGCACTGCCGGCAGTAGACGCGCAGGCGCTCGAACATCTGTCGCGCGACGAGGATGTCCGGGCACTCACCACCGATGCCAGGCGCGTGGCGCTGCTGTGGGAAGCCTGCGCGCTGCCCGACTACAGGAAGATTGCGCCGGCCCAGCACGCCGACTTGATCGCCTCCATCTACATGGACCTTGCCAGGCACGGCCATGTCGACGAGAACTACATGGCCGAGCAGGTGCGCCGTGCCGACACCACCGAAGGCGACATCGACACGCTATCGCACAGGATTGCCCAGATCCGCACATGGACCTTCGTTTCCAACCGGCCCGGCTGGCTGGCCGATCGGGCACACTGGCAGGAAAAGACGCGCGAAATCGAAGACAGATTGTCGGATGCGCTGCATGAGCGGTTGACGAAACGTTTTGTAGACCGCAGGACTTCCGTCCTCATGCGGCGCCTTAGAGAAAACACGATGCCTGAAGCCGAAATCAGCCCAACCGGAACCGTCCTCGTCGAAGGCCATCACGTCGGCGAGTTGCAGGGTTTCCGCTTCACCGCCGACCAGAGCGCCGGCGGCGAGGATGCCAAGGCAGTGCGGGCGGCGGCGCAGAAGGCGCTTGCCGCCGAGTTCGAGGCGCGGGCCGAGCGCTTCGGCGCCTCTGCCAATGGCGACATTGCGCTGGGTTCGGATGGCACGCTGCGCTGGATCGGCGCCCCGATCGGCACGCTGGTTGCCGGCGAAGACGCTTTGAAGCCGCGTCTCGTTCTGCTCGCCGACGAGCAACTCACCGGCCCGGCCCGCGACAAGGTTGCGGCGCGCGCCGAGCGCTTCGTCAATTTCCAGATCGAATCCCTGCTGAAGCCGCTGGTTGATCTCAAGAATGCCGAGCAGATCACCGGCATCGGCCGCGGCATCGCTTTCCAGCTTGTCGAGCATTTCGGCCTCATCAACCGTCGCGACATTGCCGACGAGATGAAGTCGCTCGACCAGGAAGGCCGCGCGGCGCTTCGCCGTCTCGGCGTGCGCTTCGGCGCCTACCATGTCTTCGTGCCGGCGTTGATCAAACCGGCGCCGGCCGGGCTGATAACGCTGCTGTGGGCACTGAGGAACGACGGCAAGGACAAGCCCGGCTTCGGCGATGTCGTTCACGCACTGGCCTCCGGCCGCACCTCGGTGGTCATCGATCCCACATTCGACAAGACCTTCTACAAGCTTGCCGGCTACCGCAATCTTGGCCGGCGTGCCGTACGCGTCGATATTCTCGAACGACTGGCCGACCTGATCCGGCCGGCGACCAACTGGAAGCCGGGCCTCGGCCCTCGCCCCGACGGCGCCTATGACGGCCAATCCTTCATGGTGACGCCGCCGATGATGTCGATCCTCGGCGCCACCGCCGACGACATGGAAGAAATCCTGAAGGGACTCGGCTATCGCGCCGATGCCA
Organism: Mesorhizobium sp. M1329; assembly: GCF_040318035.1. Classification (NCBI taxonomy): domain Bacteria; kingdom Pseudomonadati; phylum Pseudomonadota; class Alphaproteobacteria; order Hyphomicrobiales; family Phyllobacteriaceae; genus Mesorhizobium; species Mesorhizobium sp. M1329. Next base: position 27,741 of record NZ_JAMYLN010000011.1, read on the forward strand.
AACCGGCAGCCGAGGTCAAGGCGCGGCTCGAAGCACAGGACAGTGCCGCGCGTGACGCTGCCACTGCAAAGCAGGCGGCGGAAGAGGCTGCGCGAGCCGAGCAGGCGAGGATGGCGGAAGCATCTGCCGCGGCAGAGCCGCCGGCGGAGGTTTCCGAGCCAGTGTCGGATGCGACCCCAGTTGCGGAGGCAGCAGCCGAAGCCGCGACCGAAGCGGCGGCAGAGCCTGTCGCGGAAGCTCCAGCCCCAGAAGCTGCGGCAGAAGTCACGCAAGAGGCCCGGCCCGCCGCCGAGGCGACTGCTGAAGCGCCTGCGGAACCAGCGGCTGAGCCAAGGGCGGAACTTGGGGCGGAAACTGAGGCTACGGCACCGGCAGAGCCGCCGGTTTTCGAAACTACGGAAGCATCGCCCCCCGAACCTGCAGCAACGGCGGAAGCCGTCGCCGGCGAAGCTGCTCCAGAAGCCGAGGAGCCAAAACCCATCCTGTTGTGGCGGCAGGCTCGTTTCGACCAGCGCCCACGTCATCGCCAGCATGACAACCGCCCCCGGGACAATCATCGGGACAATCGTGCGCGCAATGGTCAAGCTGCGCCGGGCGGCCGCAGCGATGCGCCGGTAGATGCCGGCGCGCAACCGACGCCGGGCGACGGGCCTGCCCGTCAGGGGCGCCACGACCAGCGCGACGGCGCCGGCAAGCCGCGCTTCGACCGCAGCAAGTTCAAGCCGAGGCCGCAAGGCGAGGCGGCAGAGCGCGCAAGCAAGCCGCAAGGCGAACGCCCCGACCGGCGCGAAAACCGGCCCGACTGGAAGGGTGGCCGACAGGACGGCAAAGGCGGCGCCCAAGGCGCAAAGCCCGCCTTCCAGCCAAAGCCGCGTGAGGAACGCCCGGTCCGCTTCGATCCGGACTCGCCCTTCGCCAAGCTCGCCGCGTTGCGCGACCAGCTGAAGAAGTAAGCTGCTCGTCCGATGGTCACTGATGCCCGCCAGCGCATCGACAAGTGGCTGTTCTTCTCGCGCGCGGTAAAGTCGCGCACGCTGGCAGCCAAGCTGGTCGTCGCCGGACGGGTCCGCATCAATCGCGACAAAGCAGCGCAGGCCTCCGATACGGTCCGGCCGGGCGACGTTTTGACCATCACGCTGGAGCGGCGGATCTTCGTCTGGAAAGTCCTTGGCACCGGCGTACGGCGTGGCCCGGCCGAAGAGGCCCGCCTGCTCTACGAGGACATGTCGCCGCCCCCCGCGCCCAAGGGCGAGGCGCTTCCCGATGCGGTGCCGCCGTTGCGCGAGGCCGGCAGCGGCCGCCCGACGAAGAAAGAACGCCGCCAGACCGACCACCTGCTCGGCGACGATTGAGCAAACTCGAACGTCCGCTTTGCCGGCCCTCTGGAATTCCATTCCGGAAACCGCGGCACCGCTGGCAAGGGCCGCCCTTGCCACCAGCGGACAAAGGCGTTACCTCACCAAAAAAGCCCAACAAAATGGGACGTCCCGGAGCCGACCAATGACCTATGTCGTGACCGACAATTGCATAAAATGCAAATACATGGACTGCATTGAGGTCTGTCCGGTCGACTGCTTCTACGAAGGTGAGAACATGCTCGTCATCCACCCGGACGAGTGCATCGATTGCGGCGTCTGCGAACCGGAATGCCCGGCCGATGCGATCAAGCCCGATACCGAGTCGGGCCTCGACAAATGGCTGCAGATCAACACCGAATATGCCGAGAAATGGCCTAACATCACCGCCAAGAAGGAGCCGCCGGCCGACGCTAAAAACTTCGATGGCGAAACTGGCAAGTTCGAGAAATATTTCTCCCCGGAGCCCGGCGAAGGCGATTGACGAGCCTGCCGGCTGCGGCGGCCTGACGCCGCGTAACAGACGTGATACATTAACTGCCTTGACAGGCGGCGACGGCGCATGGCCTTCGCGCGTGCAGCAAAACCTTGATTCTCCCGACTTTTTGTGTTATATCAAACCAAACATGCCGGTGACACAACGTCGATTTATGGCGCAAACGCCCCAAATCACTGAAAGGTGAATTTCTCAATCCGGACCAGAGCGATCTGGGGCAGGCGGTCGCAATGTTGCGATTTGCCGGTCCTGGCCTTTCCGGTGAGTTCATCGTTGTGTGGCTAAGGACCGGTCACCCCGGTCGCACGAGTTCGGGCCGGCACGATGCCGGTACCACAACAAGGAGTTCAGGGCGTAATGGCAACGATCACCCCGCAGAAGAAGTCCACCGCAGCGCGCCACGGTTTCAAGACCGGCGAGTACATCGTCTATCCGGCGCATGGTGTCGGCCAGATCGTCTCGATCGATGAGCAGGAAGTCGCGGGCCACAAGCTGGAGCTGTTCGTCATCGACTTCCAGAAGGACAAGATGCGCCTCAAGGTGCCGGTCGCCAAGGCGACCTCGATCGGCATGCGCAAGCTGTCGGAAGAGGATTATGTCGAGCGCGCGCTGAAGGTCGTGCAGGGCCGCGCCCGCGTCAAGCGCACCATGTGGTCGCGCCGCGCCCAGGAATATGATGCCAAGATCAACTCCGGCGATCTGATCTCCATCTCGGAAGTGGTGCGCGACCTCTATCGCGCCGACAACCAGCCGGAGCAGTCCTATTCCGAGCGCCAGCTCTACGAGGCGGCGCTTGACCGCATGGCCCGTGAGATCGCGGCCGTCAACCGCATGTCGGAGACCGAAGCGGTGCGCCTCATCGAGGTGAACCTCAATAAGGGTCCGAAGCGCGGCGCCAAGGCCGACAACGAGGAAGCCGAGCAGGAAGAAGCTGCCTGATTTTTTCTCGCCTTCGAATTCAGAAAGACCCGGCCTCGCGCCGGGTTTTTTGTTTTAGCTGACTTTTCTATTTGGCTGACTGGCGATGGCCGTTCTAGCTCTCGCGACCGCCCTCCCTTTCCGCCTCCTGCTTCAGCGTGGCGATAAACCGCTTGGTCCGCTGGCGTTCCGGGTTGCTGAACAGCACCGCGGCCGGGCCTTGTTCGACGATGTTGCCGGCATCGAGGAACACCACTTCCCGCGCGATCTTCGAGGCGAGCCGCAGATCATGCGTCGCCATCACCATGGTCGTGCCCTCGCTGGCGAGCTTGCCGAGCACGTCGACCACCTCCTGCGCCAGTTCCGGATCGAGCGCAGAGGTCGGCTCGTCGCAGAGCAGGACTTTCGGCGAAGGCGCCAGCGCCCGGGCAATCGCCACGCGCTGCTGCTGGCCGCCTGACAGGGTCGCCGGCCAGGCATCGGCCTTGTGCGCCATGCCGACCTTTTCGAGCAGGGCGAGCGCCCGTTGGCGCGCCCTTTCCTTGGGCCATTTCAGCACCGTCACCAGCCCCTCCATGATGTTCTCGATCGCAGTGCGATGCGGAAACAACTGGAAATTCTGGAACACCATGCCGGTCTGCAGCCGCAGCCGCTGAATATCCCTGGTCGAGACCCTGCCGCCAGGGTGGAATTCGAGTGCATCGTCGCCGATCCGCACCGTGCCTGAAGTCGGCAGCTCGAGCAGGTTGATGCAGCGCAAAAGCGTGCTTTTCCCGCCGCCCGATGGCCCGACGAGCGCCGTGACGCTGCCTTCCTCGATGGTGACGGTCACGCCCTTCAGCACGAGATTGTCGCCGAAGCGCTTTTCAATGTTGGTGAGGCCGATCATGCGCGCGCCTCCAGGAAGCCGCCATAACGGTTGAGCCGTTTTTCCAGCCGCGCCTGCAAGGCCGACAGCACGGAGCTCATGACCAGATAGAGGGCCGCTGCCTCGACATAGAGGATCAGCGGCTCATAGGTGGTAGCGACGATGCGCTGCGCTGCCTGGAACATCTCCGGCACGGTGATGGCGGCGGCGAGCGAAGTGTCCTTGACCAGCGAGATGAAGGTGTTGGACAGCGGCGGCACCGCGACGCGCCCCGCCTGTGGAAGAATGGTGCGCCGCATTGCCTGGGCCCAGGTCATGCCGATCGAATAGGCCGCTTCCCACTGGCCCTTGGGCACCGAACCGATGACGGCGCGGATGATTTCCGACGAATATGCACCGATGTTCAAGGTGAAGCCGATCAGTGCTGCCGGAAAGGCGTCGAGCAGGATGCCGGCCGATGGCAGGCCATAGAAGATAAGGAACAGTTGCACGAGAAGCGGCGTGCCGCGGAAGATCCAGACGTAGAAGCGGACCACGGCGACCAGGGGTTTGGGGCCGAACAGCCGGACAAGCGCCACGACCAGGCCGAGGACAAGACCGAACGCAAACGACAGCAGCGTCAACGGCACGGTGAAGATCAGTGCAGCCCACAGCAGCGTAGGCAGGGATTCCAGCATCAATTGCAGCCAGTGCGGCACTAAGCTCCTCCTTGCCAGATTGCCGTCGCTCATATCACGCGAAAGCGGCGGGCCGTCAAAGACAGCTCGCCGCGATACGAACGACGCGGGCCGGCGTTCGGCCCACACGAGAAAGCCGTTTTACTTCGAAACGTCCTGGCCGAAATAGGTGTCGGCGATTTTCTGGTAGGTGCCGTCGGCCTTGATGTCGGCCAGCGCCTTGTTGATGGCGGCCACCAGTTCCGGATCGCCCTTGCGCACGATGACGCCGGAATAGTCGGCGTTTTCCTCCTGCGCGGCAATCTTCACATTGGCGTCTGGCTTGTGCTTCTTGAAATCGAGGAAGGACAGGCTGTCGTTGATGGTGGCGTCGGCGCGGCCGGTGAGAAGCAGTTGGATCGACTGATCGAAGCCGTCGGTGCCGACGAGTTCGGCGCCGTTGGTTTCAGCCAGCTTGCCGAAATTCGAAGTCAGCGACTGCGCCGCCTTCTTGCCCTTGAGATCGGCGAAGCTCTTGATATCGGTGTTGTCGCCACGCACGATCAGCACTGCCTTGGAGGCGATGTAGGGATCCGAAAAGTCATATTTGGCCTTGCGCGCTTCGGTGATGCCGACCTCGTTGATGACGGCATCGTAGCGGTTGGCGTCGAGACCGGCGATCAGCCCGTCCCATTTGCCTTCGAGGAACTGGGCTTTGACGCCGAGGCGCTCGGCGATGGCCCGCGCGATCTCGACGTCGAAGCCAACCAGCGCGCCGGAAGCATCATGATAGGTGAAGGGCGCATAGGTTCCTTCCGTGCCGACCTTGAAGACGCCGGACTGCTTGATCTGGTCGAGATTGGCGCCGGCATGACCGGCGGCGATGGCCAGAACCTGCAGCGTCCCGGCGATAATGAGCGATTTGAGCCATTTCATTTTTCTGTGATCCCGTCCTTGGCCGATGTCCGGCGTCATTGCGAGTGCCGGAAAATGACAGATGCGCGATGCCGGAATAAGAAACTAGATTTCAAAAATCTCGCGCCCTTGAAATCCCATTCTCAACCAGCATCTCCCGACGCCATCCGGCTGAGTCAGGGCCGGTGGCGAATCGCCTGGAACAGCGCAATCGACATGACAGTCCGGGGGAACATTCCCCCGCATGGCACGTTCTTCGCTGTTGTAGGGCGCGGCGCCGCCATTTCAACCATCGGCGCCAACTCACGATTCGATCGCACCGCAACGCCTGAAACAGGAGCGCGGCATGATGGAAGACAGTGCAGGACGGACCATGGTTCGCGCGGCGATGAAAGCCCCTTATCTGGAACGTGACGAAGAGCATCTCCTGGCGCTGCGCTGGAAGGAAAATAATGACCAGCAGGCGCTGCACCGCATCACCGTCGCGCATATGCGGCTGGTCATTTCCATGGCGTCGCGGTTTCGCCACTACGGCCTTCCGCTGGGCGACCTGATCCAGGAAGGCCATGTCGGACTGCTGGAGGCAGCGGCCCGTTTCGAGCCCGAGCGCGAGGTGCGGTTCTCGACCTATGCGACCTGGTGGATCCGGGCCTCGATGCAGGACTATATCCTGCGCAACTGGTCGATCGTGCGCGGCGGCACCAGCTCGGCGCAAAAGGCGCTGTTCTTCAACCTGCGGCGCCTGCGCGCCCGCCTGGCAAACGGCGCCGAGCAGACGTCGAATGCCACGCTCTACCGCGAAGTGTCGGCGGCTCTCGGGGTATCGGAGGCCGATGTGGCGATGATGGATTCCCGCCTTTCGGCACCCGACAGTTCGCTCAATACGCCGCTTGCCGACGACGCGGGCGCAACCGAGCGGATGGAGTTCCTGGTTTCGGATGACCCGCTGCCCGATGAGGTCGTCGGCGACACGATCGATGTCGAACGCCGCTCGGTGTGGCTGAGGACGGCACTCGGCGCGCTCAATGCGCGCGAGCTCAGGATTATCGAGGAGCGCCGGCTGAGCGACGAAGGCGCGACGCTCGAAGCACTCGGCGAAACACTCGGCATCTCCAAGGAACGCGTCCGCCAGATCGAGGCGCGCGCCATGGAAAAACTCAAGGCGGCGCTGGTAAAGCAGAATCCGGAATTTCTCGCAGCCTGAACCGCGTCGGCTGCTATTTGTCGGTGACGATCTTGACCTTGTCGCCGGCCGAAACGGCGGCACCCGGCGACAGCGCGTTGAGCACCCTGAACAGATCCAGCTTGCGGTCGACGCCGACCATCTGTGCGGCCAGCGAGCCCATCGTCTGGCCGGGCTGCACCGTGACGATGCGGATACGCAGCGGCTTCAGCGCTGCCTTCTCGGCAGCACTCAGGATGCGGAACGAGCCGCTGACCGAGCGCGCCACCGTGCTCAGCGAGGTGCTGGCCGACGGTGCAGCGGTCAGCAAGCGGTAGACCTGGCCGCCGGCGCGGATCACCGCAATGTCGAATTGCCAGCCATCGGCGCCGGCATGCGCGGTTGCGGCTTCGTTGCCGTTGATCGTCTCCTGGCGAACGCTGCTCTCGTCGAGGCCAGCGACCCAGCCGCTGCGGATGTAGTCGGTCAGCGAGCGGTCCTTGTCGATCGAAACACCGTCAAAGCGGATTGCCATGTCGCCCGGGCCTGTCGCCGTCACCGCCGCCGCCGAATTGTCGATGATAAAGCCGTTAGGCACCGAGAACGACACGCCGAGGCCAGGATGCAGGAAGGTTTCACCGCGCACATAGCCTTCCTCCGGCGTGTCGCCGTAAAGCAGCCCGTCTACGCCGGCAAGGAATGAATCGCGGTCGCGCGACCCGACACCGGGCGCGCCGAACTGGCGGGCGTGGCGCTGCGCGAGATCGATACGCTGCGGCGTGTTGGGGTGCGTCGCCAGGAAGTCGAGGCTGGCGTCGGTGGCGCCGCTGATCGAGCGGAAATCGGTATAGGCCGACATCGACTGCAGGAAGCGGCCGGCGGCGTAGGGGTCGAAACCGGCTTCGCCGATCGACTTGATGCCGATGGCGTCGGCCTCCAGCTCCTGATTACGCGAGAACTGGGCCAGCCTCAGCTTGCCGCGGATCAGCGCCGCCTTGGCCGTCGGGTTGTCGCCGAGCACGTCCGAAACGACCTTGGTCGCCAACCCCTCTTCCGCTTCCAGCTGCTGGCGCTGCAGGCCGTGGTTAGCCGTAACGTGGCCCATCTCATGCGCAATGACGGCGGCAAGCTCGGCCGAATCGTTGGCCAACGCCAGCAGGCCGCGGGTGATGTAGAGATAGCCGCCCGGCAGCGCGAAGGCATTGACGTTGGGCGAGTTGAGGATGGTGATGCGGTAGGTCTGGGTCGGGTTGGCCGACACCACGGTCAGTCTGCCCACGATCTTGGCCACCATGCGCTCGAGCTTGGGGTCAGAATACTCACCGCCATAGGTGGCAAGGATGCGCGGGTGCTGCGCCTTCGCCAGTTGGGCGAGCTTGCTGTTGGCGGCGACATTGTCGACCGTGATCGGCTTGTCGGAGGGCTGGAAGCCCGATTCCTGCACGTCGGGAGGCGTGAACATCTGGCAGCTTGCCAGCGCCAAGGCAAGACCGGCCAGCGCCAGAAAGCGAGCCAGCGGTTTCACCCTCCGATTGTCGATGCCGGTCGGCAGATCGGCTTCCTTTCAAGTCCTGGGACGTGACCGCGAAAATCGGGCGCGATTTCCGGAAAGCATCACGCGCAAAATCAAGTGCTACGGCGTCCTTCGTGCGTCCGACAGATACGAGGCAGCAAGGGCAAATCACGGTCTAAGCCGGACCAACTCCTGGCGGACCTAGCCACACTACCTCGACCATGGCAAGCAAGCGCCGCTTCGCCTTGCGCCGGTTTGACCATAAATTATGTCCGCTTCCGGGCAACATCTCGTGATCCAGCCGCAAACGGACCCGAGCCGATATAGCGTCGGAATGCCTCCGGTCCAGCCTCGACGAAAAAATCGGCGGCGGCGCCCGTCGCGGCAACCGTGCCACCATCCAGGAAAACCATGTTTTGGCCGATACGGCGCGCATCGTCCGGCTGGTGCGTGACGAACAGCACCGTCATGCGCTGCTCCGAATGGACGTCGGCCACCAGGTCGAGCATGTCGTCGCGCAGTGCCGGTCCCAGCGAAGCGAACGGCTCATCGAGCAACAGCACCGGCCGGTCGCGCACCAGGACCCGGGCGAGTGCGACCCGCTGCCGCTCGCCGCCGGAGAGTTCGCGCGGCAGCCGGCTTTCCTTGCCGGAAAGGCCGACGCGCTTCAGCGCTGCGGAGATTGCGGCGCGGTCAGCCTCGCTCAGCCTGAGCGAAGGCGAACGGCCGAGCCCGACATTCTGCTCGACGGATAGATGGGCAAACAGGTTGTTTTCCTGGAACACCATCGATACCGGCCGCGCTGAAGGCGGCGCAGTGCTGACGTCGGCGCCGCCGATCAGCACGCGGCCCGACCGCGGCGCCTCGAAACCGGCCACCAGATTGAGTAGCGTCGACTTTCCCGACCCGCTCGGCCCCATGATGGCGGTGATTTCCGACGGCGGGAAATCGACATCGAATGTAAGCGGCGTTTCACCATAGCTGAACGAGACCTTGTCGAGCCGCACGGCTGCGCCTTTTTCCACCGAAATGGACCGTTCCGGGCTGATCGGCATCATGATTTCTCCCTCCTTCCCAGCCAGTCCGCGGCCAGCACCAGCGCCAGGCAGACAAGGCCGAGCAGCAGCGCCAGCCCGGCCGCATCCTCGGTGCGGTAACTGCCCATGCGCGCCAGCAGCAGATAGGGCAAGGTCTGCACGGAATCGCTGCCGAACAGCGCAATGACGCCGAGATCGCCGAGCGACAGCGCCATGGCGAAAGCAAAGCCGGTGGCTAGCGGCCGCCGCAGCGACGGCCAGTCGACCAGCCGCAACCGGTTCCAGCCCGAGATACCAAACTGTGCACAGAGCCGTTCGTGGCGTTCGCTTGCCGCGTCATAGGCAGGGCGGATGGCGCGGATGGCGAACGGCATCGCCATCACCGCATTGACCGCAACGACCATGACGGGGGCGATCGCAAAGACATCGCTGACGGTGCGCAAGAGCAGGAACCAGCCGGCGCCGATGACAATGGGCGGCACCACCAGGACGAACCCCGCACCGGTGTCGGCCAGATGTTCGAGCAGTGTCCGCCGGCCTGTCCGCCGGGTGAGCGCCAGCGCCCGGCGCGCCATGACCAGCGACAGCGACAACGCCACAGAGAGCATCGCCGACAGGAGGGAGAGCACGCCACTGGTCGCCGTCGCTTGCCGCACCGCGCTCTCGCCGGCCAGGCGGCCGAGATCGGCGCCAAGCCCGGCTGCCAGCGTCGCCGCCATCGGCCCGGCGACAAACAGCAATGCCAGCCCGATCACCAGCGCGTTCAGCACGGTCTCGGCCGCACCGGCTGAAAAATACCGGCGCGGCGCCACCGGCAGATTGGCGTCGCCGGTCACATTGGCGCCGAGCCGCGTCAGTGCCAGCACGACCACGAAGGTCAGCGCAATTTGCAACAAGGTCAGCGTCACCGCCCGCGCCGGGTCGAAGTCGAAACGCAGCGCCTGGTAGATGGCAACCTCCAGCGTCGTCGCGCTGGGTCCGCCGCCGAGCGTAAGCACGATGGTGAAGGAGGTGATGCACAGCATGAAAACGAGCCCGGCGATGCCCGGCAGGGCCGCACGCAGCGGCGGCCATTCGATCAGCCGAAAGGCCGGCGCAGCGCCCATGCCAAGCTGGCTCGCCAGCCGCCATTGGTTGGCCGGCACGGTCTGCAATGCTTCCAGGAACAGCCGCGTTGCCAGCGGCAGGTTGAAGAAGACATGGGCAACGAGGATGCCCGACAGGCCGTAGATGCCGGGCCAGCTCTGGCCGCCTAGCGCGCCCAGCGTGCCGGCAAAATACCCGGCACGGCCGTAGAGCGCCAGGACACCGAGTGCGGCAACAATGGCCGGCAGCGCCAGCGGCAGAGCGAAAAGCTGCAGGATAAAGCCTCGCCCGAGAAACTGTGGATGCCGCGACAGGGCGCGCGCGACGAACAGCGCCGGTGCAACGGAGAGCAGGGTCGAAAGGACTGCCTGCCAGAGCGTGAAACGGGCGACGCGCAAGAGATAGGAATCGAAAGCGGAGGCGGCGCCGGACGGGTCGCGTGTGGCTTCGACGACCAGCCCGGCGAATGCCCCGCCGATCAGCAGCGCGATGGCGGCGAGCGCGACGACGCCGGCAGTGACGCGGGAGTCAGGACGGCGAGCCTGCATTTCGCGCTACCCAGCTTGACGATGGGTGCGGTTGAGGTCGGGAACGAACACCATATGGAATCCTACTTGCTCATCGCCGCAAGCCACTCATCGACCCAGGCCTTGCGGTTGGCCGCGACTTCCTCCGGGCTGAACAGCAAGGTCTTGGTCGGTTTGACAAGCTTGTCGAACGCCGGGTTGAGCGGCTTGTCGGTCTTGCCGGCCGGGAACATCCAGTTGGTTTCGGGAATGACATCCTGGAATTTCGGTCCGGTCATGAAGGCAATGAACTTTTCCGCCAGCGGGTTCTTCGCGCCCTTGGTGGTGATCCCCGCAACCTCGATCTGCAGATATTCGCCCTCCTCGAAGGACGCCGCCTGGTAGCGCTCGGTGTTTTCGGCGACCATGTGGTAGGCCGGCGAGGTGGTGTAGGACAGCACCATCGGCGCCTCACCCTTGGTGAACAGGCCGTAGGCCTCGCTCCAGCCTGGCGTCACCGTCAGCACCTTCGCCTTGAGCTTGGCCCAGGCTTCGGGCGCCTTGTCGCCATAGACCGACTTGACCCACAACAGCAGGCCAAGGCCCGGCGTCGAGGTGCGCGGATCCTGGATGACGATCTTGTCGCCGGCATCGCCCTCGACCAATTCCCTGAGGCTTTTCGGCGGGCTCTTCAGTTTTTCGGTATCGTAGACGACGGCGAAATAGCCATAGTCGAACGGCACGAAAATATCGTCGCTCCAGGCTCCCGGGACGCTGACGCCCGACACGGCGCCGTGCGGCGAAAACAGGCCGGTTGCCTTGGCGTCCGCCGTCAAATTCGTGTCGAGGCCAAGCACGATATCGGCCTTGGTCGCGGCGCCTTCCAGCTTCACACGGTTGAGCAGCGCGACGCCGTCGGCGACCGAGACGAATTCAACGACGCAGCTGCATTCGGCCTCGAAGGCCTTCTTCACAGCCGGTCCCGGACCCCAATCGGCGGTGAAGCTTTCATAGGTATAGACCGTCAGCTTATCCTGTGCCGATGCCTGCCCCGGCAGGGCGAGCGCGGATGCCGCAAACAGGACAATTGAGACAAGAGAGTGGAAAAAACTGCGCATCGGCGCCTCCTTCGTTCGCGTTGAAAGGAATTGAGGCGTCGGGCTGTCCGAAACGTCTAATCCCTCCGCCGGTACAAACCGGATCAGGTTCAGCGGGTTGGCAGTCTTGCCTCTCAGCCGGTCCGCGAAAATCGCGTCCGGCACCCCGTTAGAGCGTTGCGACACATAGGCCCGGCCGAAGTGCTGCGCAAGCGGAAGTTTGCCGGGCATCCAAAGCCCAGCCTTCCGTTTCGTCTGCCGTTTCATCTTCCGTTTCCGGGGCAGGGCTGGTAAGGGCCACGAGATATGAGCACATTCACCATCCTGCTTGGCGGCGATCTCATCCGCACGCCGCTGCTCGACCGCCAGGTCGAAGGCTCGCGCGTCATCGCTGCGGATGCCGGCATCGGCCATGCCCGCATGCTGGGCCTGAGGCCGGAACTCTGGGTCGGCGATTTCGATTCGGTGCCTGCCGATTTGCCGGAGGATCTGGCGGCCGTGCCACGGCAGGTGTTTCCCGCCGAAAAGGACAAGACCGACGGTGAACTCGCTATCGCCGCCGCACTCGAACGCGGTGCGACCAGCCTTGTGCTCGCAGGCGCCTTCGGCGGCAAACGCACCGATCACATCTTCCTGCATCTGGCGCTGAGCATCCGGCTGGCGGAAGGCGGGACGGAAGTGCTTTTGACCAGCGGCGCACAGGAAGGCATTCCGTTGCTGCCGGGAAAGGCTCGCTTCGACTATGCCGACGGCACACTGTTTTCGGTGCTCGGCTTCTCCGATCTCGCCGGCCTGAGCGTCACCGGTGCCAAATGGCCGCTCGACCATGTCGAGGTCGCGTTCGGCTCGTCGCTGACCATTTCCAACGAGGTCAGGGGCCGGCTGGAAATCGCGCTGGCCAGCGGCCGCGCGCTGCTGCTCGCGCATCCTTTTCCCCTACCTGAAAGCTGACATGGCGCCGCCGCTTCTCAATCTCGACGGGATAAAGCTGACCTTCGGCGGCACGCCGCTGCTCGACGGTGCCGCCCTGACGGCCTCTGCTGGCGACAAGATCGCCCTGGTCGGCCGCAACGGCTCGGGCAAGTCGACGCTCCTCAAGATCGCCGCCGGGCTGATCGAGCCGCAGGACGGCGAAGTCTTCCGCCAGCCTTCGGCGACCGTCCGCTACTTGCCGCAAATTCCCGACATGGAAGGTTTTGCGACCGTCCGCGCCTATGTCTCGGCAGGGCTCGGACCCGCCGACGATCCCTACCGCGCCACCTATCTGATGGAGCATCTCGGCCTGACCGGCGAGGAGCGGCCGAACGACCTCTCCGGCGGCGAGGCGCGGCGCGCCGCCCTCGCCCGCGTCATGGCGCCGGAGCCCGACATTCTCCTCCTCGATGAGCCGACCAATCATCTTGACCTTTCGGTTATCGAATGGCTGGAGGAGGAGCTTGCCCGCACCTCCTCGGCACTGGTCGTCATCTCGCATGACCGTCGTTTTCTCGAGCGCGTGTCGCGCGCCACAATCTGGCTCGACCGCGGCCAGACCCGCCGTCTCGACAAGGGCTTTGCCTTTTTCGAGGAATGGCGCGACACGGTGCTGGAGGAGGAAGAGCGCGAGCAGCACAAGCTCGGTCGCCAGATCGTGCGCGAGGAGCACTGGCTGCGCTATGGCGTGACAGCACGGCGCAAGCGCAACATGCGCCGGCTCGGTGAGTTGCAGACCATGCGCCAGCGCTTTCGTGGTCATCGCGGCGCCGAGGGTGCGGCGACGATGACAGCCAGCGACGCCGCCGAATCCGGCAAGCTGGTGATCGAAGCCAAGAACATCGAGAAGAGCTTTGGCGATCTGACTGTGGTCAAGGGATTCTCGACCCGCATCCAGCGCGGCGATCGCGTCGGCCTGGTCGGGCCGAACGGCGCCGGCAAGACGACGCTGTTGAAGATGCTGACCGGCGAATTGAAGCCGGACGCAGGCACGGTGCGGCTCGGAACCAATCTGGAGATCGCCACGCTCGACCAGAAGCGCGAGGCCGTCGATCCGCAGGAGACACTGGCGCAGTATCTCACCGACGGTCGCGGCGAGAACCTCGTCATCAATGGCGAGCAGCGCCACGTCGTCTCTTACATGAAGGACTTCCTGTTCAAGCCGGAACAGGCGCGCACGCCGGTGCGCGAGCTTTCGGGCGGCGAGCGGGCACGGCTGATCCTCGCCCGCGTCTTGGCGCGGCCGGCAAACCTGCTTGTGCTCGACGAGCCGACCAACGACCTCGACATGGAGACGCTGGAACTGCTGCAGGAATTGGTCGCCGGCTTTGCCGGCACGGTGATCCTGGTCAGCCACGATCGCGATTTCCTCGACCGCACCGTGACCAGCATCATCGCGCCGGATGGCGACGGCCGCTGGATCGAATATGCCGGCGGCTATTCCGACATGCTGGCGCAGCGCGGCGGCACCAGGCTGGATGACCGCAAGGCGCGGCCGAAGGTAGAGACCAGCGAGGCGATGGCTGCAAGCAGGACCAACGCGGCCGCTCCCAAGGGCCCGGCCAAGAAACTGTCGTTCAAGCAGAAATTCGCGCTGGAAACCTTACCCAAAAAGATCGAAGCGGTGTCGGCCTCGATCTCGCGGCTGGAGAACAACATCGCCGATCCGGCCTATTACGAGCGCGACCCGGCCTCGTTCCAGAAGACGATTGCCGCGCTCGACAAGGAGCGCGTCACACTGGCAGCGCTCGAGGAGGAATGGCTGGAACTCGAGATGCTAAGGGAAGAGATGGAGGGATGACAGGTTGCATGCACGCTGATATGCGCCTACATTATGCGCATAAATGGGAGCGGCTCCATGCTTCAATCGAATCCAAAAACCCAGAGAAAGTCGGTTAATACATCGATCGACTCCCGATTGATCGAGGATGCCAAGGCGTTGGGCATCAATATATCCCGCGCTGCTGAAGAGGGCATCGCCAAGGCGATTTCGGCCGAAAAAGGCCGCCGGTGGCAGGAGGAAAACAAGGGAGCGATCGACAGTTCCAATGACTATGTCAGGCGCAACGGCTTGCCTTTGGCCAAGCACCGGCTGTTTTGATGGCGCGTTATGATTTCTATCAGAGTGCCGAAGACGACGGTTACCTTCTCGATGTCCAATCCGACCTTCTGGGACGGCTCGACACCAAGGTCGTCGTCCCGCTGATGCCCGCCAACAAGGCGCCAGTGCCGGGCCGCCGCTTAAACCCTATCTTCACAATCAACGGTAAGGACCATGTCATGGTCACTCAATTCATGTCAGCCTTGATGAGCGCCGAATTGCCCGTTGCCGAAGGAAATCTTTCTCGCCATCACGACGAGATCGTGAGCGCGCTCGACATGCTGTTCCAAGGCTTCTGAGCCAAAGAGGCGTTGGGCTGGCGAGCCGGCCTCACCCCGCCGTCTTTGTCTGCCAGGCCTTCAGCGCCTCATCGAACACCTTCTCGCCGGGAATGCCCTTTTCCATGGTGAGCAGCGCCCGCCGCCCGGTCTTGTAGACGACCGGCACGTCGATCCAGTCCTGGCCCCTGAGCAAGGTCAGATTGGCGTCTTCATCCGCCTTGGTATCGTTGAGCGCAACCAGGAAGAACCCGTCGGCGATCTTGGCCGGGATGCCGATCAGCGGACTGCCGGCATCCTGCTCGGACCCCTTCATGGCGACACGCAGGATGTTGTCGACGCCGCCGCCCTCGAAGCCTTCAGGCGTCAGGAAGATCATCTCGATAATATGGCTGGCCGGCAGCGTCTGGTCGGTGTTGCGACGGATCGTCATGCGCAACTGGATATCCTTGCCCGGAATGGTCGCTTCGGCCCTGATCGCCGGCTCGGGTGGCAAGTCGCCGCCGGGCGATTCCTGCACCAGTGACCAGACGATGTTGCCGGGCTCGGCCGAGCCTTGAGCGGTGCTGGTGCGCTCCTCGTAGAAGATCGCCTTCTGGCCGACGGCCAACGCGGCTTGCGGCGGAACTGCCGTTGGTGCCGCTGCCGGCGCGGGCGGCGGGGCAGCCGCTGTCGGGGGCGCCGCAGCATCGGCCGGCGCTGCTGCCCCATTGGCGGGCGGCGTTGCGGGAGTTGGTGCAGCGGAGCCATCGACCGCTGGAGCATTGGCCGTGGCTTGCGTATCGGCAGGTGCGGCCGGTGTCGGCGCGGCGGGTGCCGGGGTGGTCGGCGCTTGGGCGGCCGACGGCGGCGTGGTCAGTGCGGCGACGGATTCGCCTTCGCCGATGCCCGCCTGCCCGGCCGCGGGGCCAGGATCGACTTCGTGGCCCTCGGGCGTCAGGCGCTGCGTGAACTTCGCGCCTTCGCCGGCTTCCGTCGGCGGCGCGGCGGCCGGTACGGCCGCATCGGCCACCGGCTTGGCCGGGGCTGGTTTTACCAGCGGTTCGGTGGCGACGGCTTTGGTCTCGTCGAGGCCGAGCATGCTGCCGAACGCATCCTTGTTCAGCCAGATGCCATAGCCGCCACCGGCAATGACCAGCAAGGCAATGGCGGCGACGATCACGCCGCCATAGCTGCGCCTGCGCTCGGCGGGATGGAGCCGCTGGAACCTGTCCTCCGCGGGGCCGCCGTCGTTGGAAAAGTCGTCGCCCCGAAAAACGCCGTCTTGGTCATCGGCCGTCGGAATATCCATATTGGGCGGCGGCGGACCAGCGC
This sequence comes from Mesorhizobium sp. M1329, assembly GCF_040318035.1. Taxonomy (NCBI): domain Bacteria; kingdom Pseudomonadati; phylum Pseudomonadota; class Alphaproteobacteria; order Hyphomicrobiales; family Phyllobacteriaceae; genus Mesorhizobium; species Mesorhizobium sp. M1329. The sequence continues at coordinate 44,015 of NZ_JAMYLN010000011.1, forward strand.
GCTCCTGAGAAAGAGCGACGGGCTGCGGCTTTTGCCAGTTCGGTGCCGCCTTGGCGGGCGTAGGCTGCCATGCTGGCCCAGCCTTTGCTGGCTCCGTCTTTGCCGGCTCAGTCCTTGCCGGCTGCCATGGCGGCTCGGTCTTTGCCGGCTGCCGGACATGGCTGGACTGGTTCTTGTTGCGGTCGATGGAGGAGAAGATGTCCTCCAGTTCCGCCAGCGGGTCGGGTGGCGGCGCAGGCTTGGCGAAGTCCCGCTCGACTTTGGCGATGGCGTCTTCCAGCACACGCATCTGCCGGTCGACATCGGAAGGCGTCATCGTGGCCTTCTCTGCGAGTTGCTTCGCGATTGACGAACGGGCCTTGTCATAGACCCTGGCGCGCACTTCCGCCGACGGCTCACCGAGTTTATCGAGTGCCTTTTTCAGAATAGGAACAAAATCTACCATACGTCAGTCGACCTGCATTTGTTTCTGGGCCGGCCCCCGCAAATCAGCCGCAATGCCCGGAAAGGCTGAGAAACTAGTCTTGAAACGGATCGGTCACAAGTATCGTGTCGTCCCGTTCAGGGCTGGTGGAAAGGAGTGCGACCGGCGCGCCGATCAGCTCTTCGATGTAGCGGACGTATTTCACCGCCTGGGCCGGCAGGTCGTTCCAGCTGCGCGCGCCGGCGGTGGTGCCTTTCCACCCTTCCAGCGTCTCGTAAACCGGTTCGACGCGCGCCTGCGCGCCTTGGCTGGCCGGCAGGTAATCGATCGCCTCGCCGTCGAGGCGGTAGCCGGTACAGACCTTGATCTCGTCCAGCCCATCGAGCACATCGAGCTTGGTCAGCGCAATGCCCTTGATGCCGTTGACGGCGACAGCCTGGCGGACCAGCACGGCATCGAACCAGCCGCAGCGGCGCTTACGGCCGGTGACGACGCCGAATTCATGGCCGCGCGTGCCCAGGAACTCGCCGATCTCGTTCTTCTGCTCGGTCGGAAACGGGCCTTCGCCAACACGCGTCGTATAGGCCTTGGTGATGCCGAGCACATAGCCGATGGCGCCCGGGCCGACACCGGACCCGGCAGCGGCCTGGCCGGCAACGGTGTTGGAGGAGGTGACGAACGGGTAGGTGCCATGGTCGATATCGAGCAGCGTGCCTTGCGCGCCCTCGAACAGGATTCGCTCGCCGGCGCGGCGCTTGTCGTCGAGGATTTTCCAGACGCGGTCCATATAGGGCAGGATCTCGTCGGCGACCGAGATCAGCTCGCTCATGATCGCCTCATGCGTGACCTCGGCATGGCCGAGCCCGCGCCGCAGCGCATTGTGGTGCGTCAGCAGCCTGTCGACTTTCAAGGGCAGTGTTTCCAAATCCGCCAAATCCATCACCCTGACCGCGCGCCGGCCCACCTTGTCTTCATAGGTGGGACCGATGCCGCGACGGGTCGTGCCGATCTTCGTTCCAGAATTGGAAGCGGCGTCCTCGCGGAATCCGTCCAGCTCCCGGTGCAAGGACAGGATAAGCGCGGTGTTTTCGGCTATTTTCAGGCGGTCCGGCGTCACCTCGACGCCCTGCGCTTTCAATTTCGCAACCTCCGCGACGAAAGCGTGCGGATCGAAGACAACGCCATTGCCGATGATGGACAGCTTGCCTTGCCGCACCACGCCGGACGGCAGCAGCGACAGCTTGTAGACCTTGCCGTCGACGACCAGCGTGTGGCCGGCATTGTGGCCGCCCTGGAAGCGCACGACAACATCGGCGCGCTCCGACAGCCAGTCTACGATCTTGCCTTTGCCTTCATCGCCCCATTGCGAGCCGACGACCACCACATTGGCCATATTTCTTTTCCCTTGAGACGCCGCACGAGCAGCTTGAAACAGTTCGAAACGATAGGCCTCTATCGCATCGGCCCCCAAAATCGGAATCGATTTTCGGAAAAGCACGACGCGAGGATTAGAGCCTTCCGACGCGTAGCGTCCAATTGCACGCACGTCGCTCTATAGCGTCAAGACCCGGCGAGCGCGACCATTCTTTGCCGCCGAAAACGCTCCGAGGCACAACAATTTTCGCCTTTGACATCATTTACTTGCGCGAGCTGCCGCAATAGGCCCGCAACGACCGCGCATTTCTCTCTGCCTGGCCGGAATGTCACGATGCATCGAGCCGCCTACCTATTCCTGCTGTTCACCACCTTGCTGTGGGGCGGCAACTCCGTGGCCGGAAAGCTGGCGGTCGGTCATATCTCGCCGATGACGCTCGTCTTCCTGCGTTGGCTGCTGGCGGTTCTGATCCTGCTACCGATCGGCTGGGGAACGCTACGCCAAGACTGGCCGGTGGTGCGCAGGCACTGGTTGCTGCTTGGCGGGCTCGGCGCTTGCGGCTTCGCCTTCTTCAACACGATCTTCTACACGGCGCTCAACTACACCACGGCGATCAACGTCTCGATCGAGCAGGCGGCGATCCCGATCGTCATCATCATCGCCAATTTTGTGTTCTTTCGCCTGCGCGTCAATGGCGTGCAGGTCATTGGCGTCGTGCTGACCATCGCCGGTGTCGCGGTGACGGCGAGCCATGGCGATCCACGCCAGCTTCTCAGGCTGGATCTCAATTTCGGCGACGCGATCATGCTGGTCGCCGTGCTTTGCTACTCCTTCTATTCGGTGGGGTTGCGGCTGAAGCCGGTCATCCGCTGGCAGAGCCTGATGCTGGCGCTGTCGGTTGCCGCACTCATCACATCGCTGCCTTTCTTCCTGTGGGAGATTGCCGCCGGCAAGGTCATCGTCCCCGATGCCGGCGGCTGGGCGGTCGCGTTCTATACCGCCATCGGTGCTTCGGTCATCTCGCAGATCTTCTATATCAGAGGCAACGAGCTGATCGGCGCCAACCGAGCCGGCCTGTTCATCAATCTGGTGCCGATCTTCGGTACGCTGCTGTCGGTGCTGATTGTCGGTGAGACATTCCAGCTCTATCAGGCGCTGGCTCTCGCGCTGGTGCTCGGTGGCATCAGCCTCGCCGAATACAGCGGGCGGAAGATGGCGACATCCGCTGCTGAATGAAGTCGCTCGCCGCGACGTTCCACTGCGGATCCATCAACGACCGTGGAAGCGCCCCGCGTGCTGCTGCACACGGGGCGACCGAGTTTCAGGCTACGCCGACATCGAAATGCAGCCGCTTGGCGGAGTCGATCGACTTGTGCGAGCGCACCTGCGCCAACACGTTTTCCGGGAACGGCGCATCGAGATAGAGCAATGCAATGGCATCGCCGCCCGGCCGGTTGCGGCCGAGCTGGAAGTTGGCGATGTTGACGCCGTTCTCGCCGCAGACCGTGCCGAGCAGACCGATGATGCCGGGCGCGTCGGCATTGGTCGTGTAGAGCATGTGCTGGCCAACCTCGGCGTCGAGATTAATGCCCTTGATCTGGATGAAGCGCGGCTTGCCATCCGAGAAGCAGGTGCCGGCGATCGAGCGCGTCCTGTGCTCGGTCTTGACCGTCAGCTTGATATAGCCGTCGAACACGCCCGACTTGTCGCGCTTGACCTCGGCGACGATGATGCCGCGCTCCTTCACCATGATCGGCGCCGACACCATGTTGACGTCGGAGACCTGCGGCCGGATCAGCCCGGCAAGGGTGGCGCTGATCAGCGCGCGCGTGTTCATCGTCGCGGTCGAGCCGTCGAACAGTATCTCGACCTCCTTGATCGGATCCTCGGTGACCTGTCCGACAAAGGCGCCGAGCACTTCGGCAAGCTTGACGAAAGGTTTCAGCCGCGGCGCCTCTTCGGCGGTGATCGACGGCATGTTGATGGCGTTGGAAACGGCGCCCTTGATCAGATAGTCGGACATCTGCTCGGCGACGTGCAGGGCGACATTCTCCTGCGCTTCGGTGGTCGACGCGCCGAGATGCGGCGTCGCCACGACATTTTCCATGCCGAACAGTTCATTATACTCCGCCGGTTCGACCTCGAACACGTCGATGCCGGCGCCTGCCACCTTGCCGCTTTTCAGTGCCGCGATCAGGTCGGCCTCGACGACCAGCCCGCCACGCGCGCAATTGATGATGCGCACACCGGTCTTCATTTTGGCGATCGCCGCGGCGTCGATGATGTTGCGCGTCTTGTCGGTCAGCGGTGTGTGCAGCGTGATGAAGTCGGCGCGGGCGAACAGCTCGTCGAGCTCGACCTTTTCGACACCAAGCTCCTCGGCGCGGCTGTCCGACAGGAATGGATCGAAGGCGATGACATGCATCTTCAGGCCGACGCCGCGCGTAGCGACGATCGAGCCGATATTGCCGCAGCCGATGATGCCGAGCGTCTTGCCGGTGATTTCGACACCCATGAAGCGGTTCTTTTCCCATTTGCCGGCATGGGTCGAGGCGTTGGCCTCCGGTATCTGGCGGGCCAGCGCGAAGATCATGGCGATCGCATGCTCGGCGGTGGTGATCGAATTGCCGAAGGGCGTGTTCATCACGATGATGCCCTTGCGGCTCGCCGCCGGGATGTCGATATTGTCGACGCCGATGCCGGCGCGGCCCACGACCTTCAGCCTGGTCGCGGCATTGATCAGCTTCTCCGTGACCTTGGTCGCCGAGCGGATGGCCAGCCCATCGTACTGGCCGATCACTTCGAGCAGTTTTTCCTTGTCCTTGCCGATATCCGGCAAATAGTCGACCTCGATGCCGCGATCCCTGAAGATCTGCACGGCGGTGGTGGAAAGTTTGTCTGAGACGAGAACGCGGGGCGCCATGGCGGCCTCCTTCAATTAGGATTTGATCCGTTTGGGGGTGGGCGGCCCGAGAGCCGCCACAGGAAAACTCAGGCGGCTGCCTTCAGCGACGCCTTTTGCGCGGCAAAGGCCCAGTCGAGCCAGGGCAGCAGCGCTTCGAGATCGGAGGTCTCGACTGTCGCGCCGCACCAGATGCGCAGCCCGGGCGGTGCATCGCGGTAGGCGCCGATGTCATAGGCGACGCCTTCCTTGTCGAGCGCCGAGACAATTGCCTTGGCGAACGCAGCCTGTCCGTCGGCGTCGAGTGCAGCGACTTGCCGGTCGGTAAAGGAAAGGCAGACCGATGTGTTCGAACGCGTCGCCGGATCGACGGCAAGATGGCCGAGCCAGGAAGATTTCCCGACAAAGCGATCGAGAACAGCGGCATTGGCATCCGCTCTGGTGACCAGCGCGTCGAGGCCGCCGATCGACTTCGCCCAACGCAGTGCGTCGAGATAGTCTTCGACGCACAGCATCGACGGCGTGTTGATGGTCTCGCCCTTGAAGATGCCTTCGATCAGCTTGCCGCCCGAGGTGAGGCGGAAGATCTTCGGCAGTGGCCAGGCCGGCTTGTAGCTTTCCAGACGCTCGACGGCGCGCGGGCTGAGGATCAGCATGCCGTGCGCGCCCTCACCGCCCAGCACCTTCTGCCAGGAGAAGGTGACGACGTCGAGTTTCTGAAAATCGAGCTTTTGCGCAAAGGCCGCCGAAGTGGCGTCGCAGATGGTCAGGCCCTTGCGGGCGGCCGGGATGAAATCGCCGTTCGGCACGCGCACGCCCGACGTCGTGCCGTTCCAGGTGAAGACCACGTCGCGATCAAAGTCGATTTTGGTCAGGTCGGGCAGTGCGCCGTAATCGGCCTCTAACCTGCGCACATCGGCGAGCCTCAGCTGCTTGACCACATCGGTGACCCAGCCGGAGCCGAAGCTCTCCCAGGCGACCATGTCGACGCCGCGTTCGCCGAGCAGCGACCACAGCGCCATTTCGACCGCGCCGGTATCCGAGGCCGGCACGATGCCGATGCGGTAATCCGCCGGAACCTGGAGTATTTCCCGCGTCAGCTCGATCGCTTGTTCGAGCTTGGTCTTGCCGATCTTGGCGCGGTGCGAGCGCCCGAGCGCGGCATTTTTGAGCGCCTCGACCGACCAGCCGGGGCGTTTTGCACAGGGACCTGAGGAAAAATTGGGATTTGCAGGACGGAATCCAGGCTTCGTATGCGTCGTCATCGTGGTCTATCCTTCCAGATAGTGGCCCCTCGTTGGGGAGGGGTGGCCCACGGACGGCGATATGCGTTCAGGCTTTCGGCGTCAAGGGGAAAGTTTTTGTCGCTGTCGGGATATTGCCAGCGCCCGGGGCGAAAATGCAAACGGCGGGCCTACGACCCGCCATTGTCAACGCCTCGGCTTCGATCGAGCCTACCAGAGGTCGTAGCGTAGTCCGACTTTGACTTGATGATTGTTGATTCCTTTGCGGATCGGAAAAGAAGTCAGGCTCTCGGCAGTCACATATTCGGCGTCTGGCGCGGAAAAATACTGATAGCCCAGATCGACTGAGACGTTCTTGGACACCTGGTAGGCAAGGCCGGCATTCAGCGTGTAGGCGAAGGAATATTGGGTCTTGTTGTCACGCAGGACGAAATCGTCGGCGGGGTTGGCGTTGTCGGTGAAGTAGCTCGCCGAGAGGCGACGCTTGCTCTGGACGACACCGACACCAGCGCCGAGATAAGGTGTGATTCCGACATAGGTGCCAAGGTCGACATAGCCATTGAGTATGCCTGAGAAGGCATAGTTCTTCAGGGTCGCCGATGCCACGGTCGTTCCGTCGTTATAGCCGACGTCGATCTTGTTGCCGGGAAGATAGCCGACATTGAGATCGGTGCGCAGATAGTCATTGAAATGATAGCCGAAGCCAATGCTGGCGAAGATGGGATCTTCCTTTTCGTCGAAGCTCGCGGGCGTGAAGGCGAAATGCTCATCCTTGAAGCTCTTCTGCACCAGATAGGAGACATCGCCGCGCAGATACCATCCCGAGCCAACCTCGACCGGTACATAGTCGGGCGCCTGGTCGACATAGACCGGCGGTTCGTAATCGGCGCCAAGCGCCGGCGTCAGCGGCATCAGGACGACTGCTGCAAGCGCCAGAGCTACAGGCGATTTGAATGTCATGGTCCTCGGCTCCCGAACTTGGCGCATTCGCGATCGCGCGCCGTTTCAAGGAGCATTGTTAACCATAGTGGTTAAGTGCGGGTTAAGGATAACAAGGCGTTAGCAATTGATTTGATCCGCTTTCGCCCCTCGAGCTGGACGGTGTTACAGAACAACGCAGCATCTTAGGCAGCCAAACGAAACCGCCCGGCATCAGCCGGGCGGTCGATAAATTCCTCGATTTCAGAAACAACTACTTCGTGTAGACGGGCTCGGGTTCCGGCACGTAAGGCTCCGGCGGCGCGCAGTCCGACCTGCCGAACTGGTAGCGCAGGCCGCCGCGCACTTCGTGCACATTGATGCCGCGGTCGTAGCCCGGGCCAACATTGCTATCCGAAGCGTAGTCGAACATCTTGCCGCCATTGATGTGGCTGAAGCGGTAGCCGACGTCGAGTTTGACGCGGTCGGTCAGGCAGTAGGAGGCGCCCGCCATGGCAGCATAGGCAAAACGCCAGCCTTTGCCGCCATGATGCTCGAACTCGCCGTCATCGTCGACGTTGTGGAGTGTATCCCACTTAACCCAGGCGCCGCCGATGCCGGCACCGACATAAGGCGTGACGCCATGCCAGGTGCCGATGTCGACATAGGCGTTGGCCAAGAGCAGCAGCGCTGAATAGGACGAGGTGTCGACGGATGTGCAAGGGGTTTGTAATACGCCGCAGAAGCCGTTGGTCGAGCCGCGGAATTTGGATTTGCTCATCCAGTCCAAGGTAAGATCGGTGCGGAAATGCTCGTCGATCTGGTAACCAACACCGCCGCCGGCCGAAAAAGCGCCATCCAGCTTGCCTGTATCGAACTTGCCGGGATTCTGGGGCGCTACACCGTAGGTGATGTAGTCGCCACCACGAAACTTCGACCAGTGATAGTCGATGTCGCCACGGATATACCAGCCGCCAAAGTCGGCCGGCTGCTCGTAGGCAACCGGTGGCGGCGCCTCCTCGACGACGGGCGGCTCGACGAAATCGGCGGCGAATGCCGGCCCGGCGCCGGCAAACAGCGCGGCCAGGAGAGCCATTCTTGCTGTGTTGAACATGCTTATCACCCCTGAGAACCCTCGAACGGCGAACGCGCCCGAAATGTGATTGACCTCAGTTGTGGATAATGAATCGGAAAGGTTAAAAGGCGTTTAACCGTATTGATTAACCACGAATCTCTAAAATTCGAGCATCTGGCGGCCGTTGCTGCAGGCGGTGCTGGCCGCGACCCAATCAAAAGCCCGCCGGCAAGGCGGGCTTTTGAACCGATGTTGGAGGGAGATCAGGCGGCGCTGCGCGTTTCCGAAATGACCTCGACGATGTCGTTGACCACGGACTCGACAAGCTGCGGGTCGTCGCCCTCCGCCATGACGCGGATGAGCGGCTCCGTGCCGGAAGGCCGGATGACCAGGCGTCCGGCCTTGCCGAGGCGATTGCGCGCATCTTCGATCGCCGCCTTGACCGGCGCCTCCTCCAGCGGCTTGCCGCCGGAAATATGCACATTCTTCAACAGCTGCGGCACCGGCTCGAACTTCTTCGACAGTTCGCTGACCGGCCGGTTATGCCGCTTGATGCAGGCGAGTACCTGGAGCGCCGAGACGAGGCCGTCGCCAGTGGTCGAGAAATCGGACAGCACGATGTGGCCCGACTGTTCGCCGCCGACATTGAGCCCATGGGCGCGCATGTGCTCGACGACATAGCGGTCGCCGACCTTGGTGCGATGCAACTGCAGGTTCATGTCGCCGAGGAAGCGTTCGAGGCCGAGATTGGACATCACCGTCGAGACGACGCCGCCGCCGGCCAGCCGTCCGCTCTGCTGCCAGGACTCGGCGATCAGCGCCATGATCTGGTCGCCATCGACGATCGCGCCGTTCTCGTCGACGATGACGACACGGTCGGCATCGCCGTCGAGCGCAATGCCGATATCGGCGCGCACCTCGTGCACCTTCTTTTGCAGGCCGGCCGGATGAGTCGAGCCGCATTCCTTGTTGATGTTGAAGCCGTTGGGCTCGACATTGATGGCAACGACCTCGGCGCCGAGTTCCCACAGCGCGTCGGGCGCCACCTTGTAGGCGGCGCCATTGGCGCAATCGACGACGATGCGCAGGCCCGACAGCGACATCGAGCGCGGCAGCGTGCGCTTGGCGAATTCGATATAGCGGTCATGCACGCCGTCGACGCGTTTGGCACGGCCGAGCCCATCGGAATCGGCGAGCGCCAATTCGATATCCTTGTCGAGCATCCCCTCGATACGCTCCTCGATCTCATCGGACAGCTTGTAGCCATCGGGGCCGAACAGCTTGATGCCGTTGTCGTAATAGGGGTTGTGCGAGGCAGAGATCATCACGCCGATATCGGCGCGCAGAGAGCGCACCAGCATGGCAACAGCCGGCGTCGGGATCGGGCCGAGCAGGAAGACATCCATGCCGGCGGCGCACAGGCCGGATACCATCGCGTTCTCGATCATGTAGCCGGAAAGCCTGGTATCCTTGCCGAGCACGACGCGGTGGCGGTGGCTGCCGCGCTGGAACGAGAGGCCGGCGGCCATGCCGACCCGCATGGCGACCTCCGCCGTCATTGGAAACTTGTTGGCTCGCCCACGAATGCCGTCCGTGCCGAAATAATGTCCTGCCATGTTCGCCAGCTTCCCGATGGTTCTTTCCGAGCATCTCATGCCATAAAATGGCCCAAGCCCCGTCATCACATTGTATGATTATGGACGACCAATCCTTAGAAAATTGTTGTTTTGTGTGTTTTGCGTCACGCTAGTGTGTTGATTTTCAAGTTCCGAGCCCTTGTTGCGGCAGCAGCATCAGAAACGTCAACTCAAACCTCATCTGGATCCTTTGGTCTGTGGCAGTGTGTGGCCTTGAACCCGAATCCGCATCGTGCTGCTCCAGAAAGCGGTAGGCTCAGGTTCGCCGCACCCGCCGATTTGACTGGCTGTCATGCGACGCAGTGCCCTCGCTGGGAACCAGCCATAGGCGCGCTTTCCTTGCAATGCACCCGGACGAACTTGGCTGGGAGGCAGTCCCGGCAACGAATTCATCACCTTAAAGAAAAGAATGCACTTCTAAATTTGTCTCTACGCTACTTAGCATCTGGCGCAACCAGCCGTTGAGCGCTATTGCTGCACTGGGACATATCATGAACCGCCGTAGGGAGAACAAGCATGCTCATCCATCGACTTGCCACTTTGACGGGTCTTGCCGTCGCGACCTTATTCCTGGCGGCGCCTGCCAATGCGCTGACCATGGCCGAGTGCAGCACCAAGTATAACGCGGCCAAGGATGCGGGAACGCTTGGCGGGCAGAACTGGAACCAGTTCCGCAAGGCCCAATGCGGCACCGATGCCACCGCCGCTACGACCGACACCGCGCCAGCCAAAGCCGCAGCCAAGGCCACTGACACGACCAAGGCAGCCGCCGGCGACGATGCGGCGCCGGGCCTGACGGCGAAGGAGTGCAGCACCAAGTACCAGGCGGCCAAGGCTGCCGGCACGCTCAACGGCATGAAGTGGAACGATTTCCGCAAGACCCAGTGCGCCGCCGGCGCGACGGCAGCCGCACAACCCGCCGCCACGACCAAAGCAGCGGCGGCCAGCAGCGATGACGCGGCGCCTGGGCTGACGGCCAAGGAATGCAGCACCAAGTACCAGGCCGCCAAGGCTGCCGGCACGCTCAACGGCATGAAATGGAACGACTTCCGCAAGAGTGAATGCGCCGCCGGCGCAACTGCAGCCGCACAGCCTGCCGCGGCACCTGCCAAGGCGACGACAGCCGCCGCGACCGATACCGGCAAAGGCCTCAGCATGGCGGATTGCAGCGCCAAATATCAGGCTGCCAAGGCCGGCAACACGCTGAACGGCATGAAGTGGAACGACTTCCGCAAGAGCCAATGCGGCGCCGGCGCAGCCGACGACGACACCCTGCCGGCTCCCGATGCCAAGTACACCGGCGATCCGCAACCGCCGACCATCACCGCCCCCCAGGGCGTGAAATTCCCGACGGCGATCTCCAAGAAGTATGCAACCGAGACCCCGGCCAAGGGCCGCATGCACACCTGCCTCGACCTCTATTACGCCAACAAGGACGCCAACACGCTGGGCGGCCTCAGGTGGATCCAGAAAGGCGGCGGCTTCTATAGCCTCTGCAACGCCAAGCTGAAGAGCTGACCGGCGCCACCATCCGACGACATGAGCCCGCGAGCCGCAAGGTTCGCGGGCTTTTTTGTTGCTGCCGACTCCAAGGAGAGGCCCTGCGTTGCAAAGTGGCATCGTCGATGACGCTGCCAATCTCCCCCTCGTGGGGGAGATGCCCGGCAGGGCAGAGGGGGGCGCGAAGGAAACCTTTAATTTGTTTTCTCTGATGGAGATCAGATCAGTTGTGGCGTGGCTGCGATACGTTGGCAGGTCGGCGGGACAGCGCCCCCCTCTGTCCTGCCGGACATCTCCCCCACAAGGAGGGAGATTAGCCATCATGTCGGCTTTCGCCAATCGCCAACGTTGGCGCAAGGTTGCGGACCTAATCGAAAGGTGCCTGAAACAAAAAACCCGCCTCGGCGGGCGGATCGTTGGAGCCATTTGGCACCATATCCAAATTAGTAGCATAGCTGCCGGCACAAAGCAAGAACAAAATGTGGCGCCGCCGGTAGAAACTGCGAATTTCCTTGACCGCCACGCCTCGTCGATCGTCCCGAAGTCGTCAACGATAGAAGGCCGCGTTCCTTCGCGCCCCTCTCTGTCCTGCCCTCTTTGCGACCACTTGGCATCTCCCCCAGGAGGGGAGATTGGCCGTCATCGTCACTTTCGCCAATTCAAGCGAAGGGTCGCATTCCCCCAAAAGAAAACGCCGCGGTTAGAGCCGCGGCGTTTCGAAGTCGACCTGTCCTGGGCCGGAGCCTAGCTTGACGGCTGGGGTTCCATGCCGCCTTCGGGCTCGGGGCCTTTCTTGCGGCGGCCGGACTTCGGCACGGCCGAGCCGCGGCTCGGCGGTGTGTCGTCGCCGAGGTCGCGTGCGGGCTTGTTGCCGGCGATCAGCTGCTTGATCTCCTCGCCGGACAGCGTCTCGTATTCGAGCAGGCCCTGCGCCAGCGCGATCCATTCCTTCTTTTTCTTGGTCAGGATGGACCTTGCCGTCGAATAGGCCTCGTCGATCAGCCGGCGCACTTCGGCGTCGATGATCTGCGCCGTCTCTTCCGAGATGTTCTGGGTGCGCGCCACCGAATGGCCGAGGAACACCTCCTCCTGGTTGTCGCCATAGGCGACATGGCCGAGCTTGTCGGAGAAGCCCCAGCGCGTCACCATGGCGCGCGCCAGTTTGGTCGCCTGCTCGATATCGGAGGAGGCCCCGGAGGTGATGTTCTCCTTGCCGAACTTGAACTCCTCGGCGACACGGCCGCCCATCATGATGGCGAGACGCGAGATCATGTATTTGTAGCTCATCGAATAGCGGTCGCCTTCCGGCAGCTGCATGACCATGCCGAGTGCCCGGCCGCGCGGGATGATGGTCGCCTTGTGCAGCGGATCGGCCGACGGCACGTTGAGCGCCAGGATGGCGTGGCCGGCCTCGTGATAGGCGGTCAGCTCCTTCTCGGCCTGCGTCATCGCCGACGAGCGGCGCTCGGCACCCATCATGATCTTGTCCTTGGCGTCCTCGAATTCGGCCATGGTGACGAGGCGCTTGTTGCGCCGCGCCGCCATCAGTGCGGATTCGTTGACCAGGTTCATCAGGTCGGCGCCGGAAAAGCCCGGCGTGCCGCGCGCGATCACCTTGAGGTCGACATTGGGCGCCAGCGGCACGTTGCGCACATGCACTTTCAGGATCTTCTCGCGGCCGACGATGTCGGGGTTCGGCACCACCACCTGGCGATCGAAGCGGCCCGGCCTCAGCAGCGCCGGATCGAGCACGTCGGGCCGGTTAGTAGCGGCGATCAGGATGATGCTTTCGTTGGATTCGAAGCCATCCATCTCGACCAGCAGCTGGTTCAGCGTCTGCTCGCGCTCGTCATTGCCGCCGCCGAGGCCGGCGCCGCGATGGCGGCCGACCGCGTCGATTTCGTCAATGAAGATGATGCAAGGCGCGTTCTTCTTGGCCTGGTCGAACATGTCGCGGACGCGGCTTGCGCCGACGCCGACGAACATCTCGACGAAGTCCGAGCCCGAAATGGTGAAGAACGGCACGTTGGCTTCACCGGCGACCGAGCGGGCGAGCAGCGTCTTGCCGGTTCCGGGAGGACCGACGAGCAGCACGCCGCGCGGGATCTTGCCGCCGAGCCGCTGGAATTTCTGCGGGTCGCGCAGGAACTCGACGATTTCTTCCAGATCTTCCTTGGCTTCGTCGACACCGGCGACGTCCTGGAAGGTGACGCGGCCGTGCGCTTCGGTCAAAAGCTTGGCCTTCGACTTGCCGAAGCCCATGGCGCGGCCGGAACCGGACTGCATCTGGCGCATGAAGAATATCCAGACGCCGAGGATGAGGATCATCGGCAGCCAGGAGATCAGGGTACCGAACAGCGAATTGGAGCCGTCGGATTCAGGACGCGCATTGATGGTGACGTTCTTGTCCTGCAGCCGCGAAACCAGCGACGGGTCCCCAGGCGAATAGGTCTGGAAGCCGTTGGAACTGTCCGTGTAATTGCCGGAGATACGGGCGCCGGCGATGGTCACCGACTTGATCCGTCCCGCCGCGACTTCCTGCAGGAACTGCGAATAGGGGACATCGCTCGAGGCTCCACGCGTCTGCGGCGTCTGGAAAAGGTTGAAGAGAGCGATGAGCAGGACCGCTATGATCGCCCAGAGCGCGAGGTTGCGATAATTCGGATTCATCAATTGTCCCGTTGGCGCCGCTGGGCGGACACGCGTCGTGAGAGGAAACTTGGCCCTAACATAGGGAGAGCGTCTCCCCTTGCCAAGCATAACAGCAGGTCTCGGTTAAGCTTTCGGCCGTGGTAGGTCGGCACTGTGGCCACCGAATGGCGAGGCTGGAACCGGCGCCGCGCCAAGCAAGGCGGCGACGGCATCGGCCGGCGCCAGATCGAAGGACGGCAGGAAACGGGCGAAGGGCGCGACTGCCGGATATGCGGCGACAGCCGCCGGCATCGGGCCTTCCCCGGGCAAACCCGCGCCTTCCCCAGGCAGACCAAGGCATTCGCCATCCCGCCATAGCGCCGGCTCGGCGGCCAAGGCGGCACGTACAAGGCTTGCCGGCGTGCCACGCCCTTCAATTGCCCGCTTTGCGGCAAGAGCCGTCCCGAGCGGTGCTACCAACAGCGGCGCGATCAACAATGCACCTGAACTGTCGCCCAATGTGATCCGTCTGCGGCCGTCCCAAAGGGCGTTGTCGGAAACCTCGATAGCGGGCGGCAGATCGCGCAATTCGCGATGCAGAAAGATACCGGTACGCCGGGCATCGACCACGGTCCGCGACAATGTGGCACAAAGCGGCCCGGTGCGGAGCCGGCCGAAAACGGCTTGGCTGCGGGCCTGGTCGGGAAGGAAGGCGGTGCCGCCGGTCGCCGCCAGCAGGATACGCAGCGCATAGATGGCCGCCCGGCTGTCGGCGGCCGTCGCAAAATCCCGATCGAGGCGGATGAGGCCGGCGGCCGGCCTGGAGGCCAAGCTGCGGATCAGCATGGCCGCGCGATGTCCCAGCTGCTCACGCTCGACCGCCGCCTTTGTGGCCAGCGCCATCGCTTCAGCCACGCGAGGCGCACCATCGCCTTCGGCAAGTGCTGCGCGGACGCGCGGCCGCTCGAAAGCGGTGTCGGCATTGGTCGGATCTTCGATCCAGGCAACCTGTTCACGCCGCAGGAATTCGCGCAGCTCAGCACGCCTTACGCCGAGCAGCGGCCGTACGATCCAGTGCCGCCAGTCGTAGAGCGTTGCCGGCGCCATGCCGGCAAGGCCCCGCCCTTCGTCGCGCGGCCCGTCGTCGCTCTGTCCTGCGTCACTTGGCGCCCGATCACTTGGCCACTCGTCACGCGCTTGCCGCATCAGCACGGTCTCGGCCTGGTCGTCGGCGGTGTGGCCGGTCAGGATCAGGCCGATGCCTGCCGCTTCGGCGGCCTCGGCGAGCAGCCGGTATCGCGCTTCGCGCGCGGCGGCGGGCAGGCCGGTCGATGGTTTGTGCCCCGACCAGGCGAGGATGCGATGGGCAATGCCGCGCGCCGCGCACAGCCTGGCCACGGCTTGCGCTTCCGCTGCCGCTTGCGGCCGCAATCGATGATCGATCGTCACCGCCAGCAATTTGGTTGCCGGGGCGTTGCGGTCGAGATGAGCTTTGAGGAGGAGGAGAAGGGCGGTCGAGTCGCTGCCGCCGGACACGGCCGCTACAGCGCCGTTGGAAAAGTCGATCCGCGAAAAATCCGAAAGGTCAGGTTCGGTGTCGAGCGTCATGCATGTCGCCCAAAAGTGGGCCCGGTTTTGCGGCAACGACATGCAGCGGAAAAACTAGCACGCCGCGAGTGCCCTTTCCTGCTTGACCCGCTCCTTGAGCGCGCCGGAAATATCGGGGTAGCGCTTGCCGATCTCGCTGAAAGTGGCACAGGCCACGTCGCGCTGCTTCAGCCCGACCAGTGAAACGCCGAGCTTCAGCAACATGTCGGGCGCCTTCTTGGCCTTGGGATAGTCCTTGCTGGCAGCGAGGAAAATCTCGGCCGCATCGCGGTATTTCTGCTGGCCGAGCAGCGATTCACCAAGCCAGTAATGCGCGTCCGCCGCCTTGGCGTCCCGGGGAAAACGGGCGATGTGGTCGCGGAAACCCTGTTCGGCGGTGCTGTAGTCGCCCGACAGGATGAACTGGTAGGAGTTGCGGTAAAGTTCCTCCGGGTCGTTGGTCGAGGGGAGTGCCGCGACCACCGTATCGTCGGACTTACCGGCCTTGTTGCCGGCTGCGCCGGCGCCGTTGGCTGGGGCCGTATTCTGCTCAGGCGCATTCGCCTGCGCATTGCCATCGGCTTCGACGACATTGCCGTTTTTGTCGACGGTGATGGTGCCGAACGTCTTGGGCGGTGCGCCGGGGATCAGCTTGCCGGGATCGCCGTTGGGCGATTCGATGATGACGTCCTCGACGCTTTTGCGGCCGTCTGCTGCCTTGCCCGCATCAGCCGGAGCCGGCGTCCCCGGCGCCTCCGCCACGTTATTGTCACCGTTGGGGGTGTCGTTGTTGGGGGCGGCCTCGGACTTCTTCTGCTCGGTTGGCTGCTGCGCGCCTTGACCGCCTTCCAATTGCTGGAAGCGGAATTCGTTGTCTTCCTGCTGCTTGCGGATCTGCTCCTGCATCTGCAGGACCTGGAAATTGAGTTCCTCGATCTTGCCGTTCATCTGCCGGAGCTGTTCCTCCAGCGCCGGAGTGCCGGTGCCATCCTGTTGCGCAAATTGAACCTGATCCGGCTTTTTCTTTTCGCCGAAAATGCCGGGCAGCTTGATCGTCGGCAGGTGGAAGGAAAAACCGCTTTCCGATGACTGCCCGGTGCCATTTGCCCCGTCAGCAAGTGCCGCGATACTTGATACGAGCAGCAGCGCAAGCGTGCCGCTCAAGACCGATCTGAAATGCATGTGCCTCTCGCCGTGAAAACCGTTGTTGCGCGCCTCTCAATCGAAGTAGACCAGCCAACTGGGACCAGCCAGACGCTCTCGGCTCTTAACAGGACGTGAGACTTCGGCCAAATTTTGTTTGGAGCGAGCAGATATGAAAAAGGCGGCCCTTTGGCCGCCTTTCGCACCAAGTGTTGCATTTATGCCGATCAGGAGCCGGCGCCGCCCAGCGTGGTGACGGCGCGGCGGTTCTGCGACCAGCAGGAGATGTCATCGCAAACCGCGACCGGACGCTCCTTGCCGTAGGAAATGGTCTTCAGGCGCTGCGCCGAAACGCCCTTGGCGACCAGGAAGTCGCGGGTGGCGGCAGCACGGCGGGCGCCGAGCGCCAGATTGTATTCGCGCGTGCCGCGCTCGTCGGCATGGCCTTCAATGACGATGGCATACTGCTTGTACTGGTTCAGCCACTGCGCCTGGCGCGACAGCGTCGTCTGCGCATCGGCGCGGATCGAGGATGAATCGGTGTCGAAGAAGATGCGGTCGCCGATGTTGACGGTGAAGTCCTGGGCCGACCCGGGCGTTGCCGCGCCGGCGCCGTTGAGGCCGAGATCGGCGGCGCTGTTCGGCGTCTTCTTCGAGGCGCAACCGGTAATCGCGAGCATCGCGACCAGCGCGATCATGACCGGGTTTGTGGTAAGTGCTGCGATACGGCCCATGCCGCCTCTCCTTCGCAATTCGAGTGATTTCATTGATCGTCCAGTAACCACGTTTGGGTTAACCGACGCTCAAGAAACACGGTTAAAATTTGGTTTCGGCTGCCGTCCGCAACCGTTCTGCCGAGGGCTACTCAAAGGCGACAATGAGCGCGGACCGTAGGCGGAAATGCGGCCAAAACGCGACCATCGGGTGAAAACAAGGCCGGAAACGGCGCTTTTCGGCCACCGTTGCCGGCATGCAACTGGGAGCAAAGGATGCTCGAGTTGAACATCCTCTTCCAGCCTATTCGAGCAACGGCGACCAGGCCGGATCCGAGGCGAAGTTCGCCGTCGGGATCGACTGTTCGTTGCGGCCGGTGAGATCGACCGAAACAAGTTTTGGTCCACCATTGGAATCGCGGAAGAACATCAGTACCCGGCCGTTGGGCGCCCAGGTCGGCCCTTCCTGCTGAAAGCCGGTGGACAGGATGCGCTCACCCGAACCGTCGGTGCGCATGACGCCGATCTGGAATTCGCCGCCGGTCTGCTTGGTGAAGGCGATGAGATCGCCGCGCGGCGACCACACCGGCGTCGAATAGACGCCGTCGCCGAACGAGATTCGGGTCTGGCCCGAGCCGTCGGCGCCCATCACATAGATCTGCGCGCGGCCGCCGCGGTCCGAGGTGAACACCACCTTGCTGCCGTCAGGCGAGTAGGACGGTGAGGTGTCGATGGCGGTCGAATTGGTAAGCCTGGTTGTCGAGCGGCTTCTCAGATCCATGGCGAAGATGTTGGAATTGCCGTCGTCGCGCAGCAGGCTCATGATCACCTTCTGGCCGTCCGGCGAAAAGCGCGGCGCAAACGTCATGCCGGGGAAATTGCCGACCAGCTCGCGCTGCCCCGTCTCGATCTGCAAAAGGTACACCCGCGGCTGACCGCTCTCATAGGACATGTAGGTGATTTCCTGCCGGTTCGGCGAGAAGCGCGGCGTCAGCACGATCGATTTGCCGTTCGAGAGATAGCGGACGTTGGCGCCGTCCTGGTCCATGATGGCAAGCCGTTTCTTGCGCGCATTCTTGGCGCCGGACTCGTCGATGAAGACGACGCGCGTGTCGAAATAGCCCTTCTCGCCGGTCAGCCGCTCATAGATAGCGTCGGCGATGATATGGGCGACGCGCCTGGTATTGGCGTCGTTGGCGAAGAACTGTTCGCCCGACATCTGCTGGCCGGCAAAGGTGTCCCACAGCCGGTACTGGGCGCGGACACGGCCGTCAGCCTCCTTGCCGACACTGCCGGTGACCAGCGCCTGCGCATTGATCACCTTCCAGTCTTCGAAGCGCGGTGTGGCATCCGGGTTCGAAATCTTTTCAATGAAAGCGCTTTTGTCGATCGGCGCGAACAGGCCGGAGCGTTTCAGGTCGGCACTGACGATGCCGGAAATCTCGGCACCGAGTGCATCGCCACCCTGGAAATCCGTGATAGCGATCGGCAATGGCTCGACATTGCCCTTGTTGACGTTGAGCTCAACGAGCGCCCGCGCCGGCAAGGTGGCGGCGGCAGTCATGCCCAGCGCCATCGCTACGATCATCAGGAGCGGCTTGAGGATGGATTTCATGTCTTCTCGCTTCTCTTCGCTGATTCTGTGGGCGCCGGTCCTAAAGGCCGAGCATCTCCCTGGGGTCGAAAGTGACCCGAACGTCGGACCAGATGTCTTGCTTGCCCGCCGGAACCTGCAGGCCGGCCACATCGCATTTCTGAACCGCGCGCACTGCACTTTCGTCAAACGGGCGGTTTCCGCTCGACTTTTCAACGCTCGGCCGGCCATCCAGCTTGCCGGAGGCGTCCAGATTAAACCGGACCACGACGACGAAATTCTCCGAACCCTCGAGCCCTGCCGGAAGCGTCCAACAACCGCCAAGCTGGGCCTCCAATGCCCCCTGCTCCGATTTCGAAAGCTTCTGGCCCTGATCCTTGTCGCCGCCGAGCGATGCCTGCTGGGTCGAGCGCTTGGCGCCGCCGCCGGATGGCTTGCGCTTGTCGAGCAAAGCCGAAATCTCGTCGGCGTTGAATTGCTTGTCGTCCGATTTCGGCTTGGATGAGGCCTCCTTGACCGGCTTGTCGGCGTCCTTGCGCTCCGGCGCCTTGGCGCTTTCGGCCTGGGCCGGCTGCGGCTTCGGCCGAGCCTCGGGCGCCGGGGCCGAGTCGGGAAGCTGCGCCTCCTCGGTTGGCGGTTGCTTGGCAATCGCTTCGGCGACGGCATCCGGCTTGACCTCGGGCTGCGGGTCGATCGCGGCGGTCTTGTCCTGCGGCGGCGTGGGCGTCGGCTCCTTGGCCGGCGTCGGCTTGGGTTCGGTCTGCTTGACAGGCTCGGGCTTGACCTCTTCCTTCGGCTGCGGCACCGGCGCTACCTCCGTAGCGGGAATAGGCTTCGGCTCTTCCTTCGGCTTCGGCACGTCCTCGGGCTTGGGCTTCTCGACCGGCGTCGGCGCGGGCGGCGGAGCCGCCGTCATATCGACTGGCTGGGGCTTGGGCTCCGGTGTCGGCGGCTTGTCGGTGTCGACGCTGTTATCGCCGATTTTCTGGGCGTCTGGAACGATGTCGGGACGCTGCGTCGGCAGCGGCGCCGGCTTGTCATGCATCACAGATTTCTTGTCGCCTTGCAGGACCTGCGCCGTCGCTTCCATCGGCACGATCTCGACCGACACTGATTCCGCATCGGACGCAGGCATCGCGGGCGGCGAGGACAACGTGAACAGCCCGAAGGCGATCGCCACCGTATGCAAGATCACCGATGTGGTGAGGCCGGTCCTCATCTTGCGTCTATTGATCCTGTTCCTGCAGTGAAACCAGGCCGATGTTCTTGTAGCCGGCAGCCGAGATGCGGGCCATCACCTTCATGGCCGTGCCGTAATCCGTCGCCTTGTCACCCCTGATGAAAATGCGCTCGTCATAGCCGGTCTTCGAGATCGCCTGCAGCTTTGCCACCAGCTCCTCGATCGGGATCTCGGTTTCCTGGAGGTAGATCTGACCGGCCGGGTTGATGGACACGGTTATAGGCTGCGTATCGGCGTTCATCGCTTTGGCTTGCGTATCGGGCAGGTCGATCGGCACGCCGACCGTCAGCAACGGCGCCGCGACCATGAAGATGATCAAAAGCACCAGCATCACGTCGACCATCGGCGTGACGTTGATCTCCGATATCAAGGCGTGATGGCGGCCGCGCCGCCTGTGGCCGCGCCCGCCGCGTCCTCCGCCACCTGCGCTTACGGACATTCCCATGATCGTTCCTCAGGCCTTCTGCGCGACTTTTTCATCGATTTGGCGCGAGAGTATGGCGGAGAACTCATCCGCGAAGCCTTCCATGCGCACCGCGATCTTGCTCGCGTCCGACGACAGCTTGTTGTAGGCGATAACCGCGGGGATGGCGGCGAGCAGGCCGATGGCCGTCGCCAGCAGCGCCTCGGCGATGCCGGGCGCGACCACCGACAGGCTGGTGTTCTTCGAGGCGGCGATCGCCTGGAACGAGGTCATGATGCCGATAACCGTGCCGAACAGGCCGATGAAGGGCGCCGCCGAGCCGGTGGTGGCGAGAAAGCCGAGCCGCCCTTCCAGCTTTTCCATCTCGCGGGTCAACGCCAGATCCATCGCCTTGTCGATGCGGGTCTGCAGGCCGAGCGGCGATTTCGCGCCCTTCTCGAAGCTCTTCTTCCATTCGCGCATGGCGGCGACGAAGATCGCGCTCATGCCGGTCGTCTTGCGGTCGGCGAGCGTGCGGTAAAGTTCTTCCAGCGACTGTCCCGACCAGAACACCTGTTCGAAGCGGTTGAGCGCCAGCCGCATGCGGGCATAGGCGACGAGCTTGTCGACGATGATCGCCCAGGTCCAGATCGAGGCGCAGAGCAAGCCGATCATGACCAGCTTGACCACCCAACCGGCCTGCATGAACAAGGCCCAAATCGATAAATGCGCGCCCGGGTCGGCGAGAGCGATGTTTTCCATGTTACGTCCTTAAAGATTTTCCGGGCGTGGCTGGCGGCTGGCCCATGGGCATCCCTTGTGGTCCGTTCGCGTTAAGCTTGCGGAATAACCCCAAATGCACCGTTGGCGGCCTTTTCAGGGCAAATATTGGTGAAAGGAAGGCGCTTGGATTCTTCCAATCTTAACCAATCCCTTCATGGACCGTTATGGTTAAGGATGGGTTAGGACGTACAGCGCGGCGCATTGCCGCGCCTATGTGGGTCGCCCCGGCGATCCTGGCCCGGACGGGGCTGCGGGATCGTCACCTCTGAACCCTTTATTTGCGCGTTCTGGGCATGAAGGCTGCCACCCAGTCCTTGGGAAAGCGCCGCGGCCGGCCGTTCTCGCCGATGATCGCCGCTTCGACCCGCGCCTCGACCAGCACTTCGCTACCGCGCTTCAACTGTTGCGCCATGACGATGCGGGCGCCGGAAATCTCATCGGTGCGCGTATCGATGGTCAGGATGTCGTCCATGCGGGCCGAACCGCGGAAGTCGATCTCCATGCGCCGCACCACCCAGACTATTTTCTCGCCATGCTTGCCGTCGGCAAGCTCGGTGTGGTGGACGCCGGCCAGCCGCAGATAGTCGGAACGGCCGCGCTCGAAGAATTCGAGATAGCGTGCGTGGTAGACGACGCCGGAAAAATCGGTGTCGGCATAATAGACCCGCGCCATCAATCGATGGCCGAATTCCGTCAGCGCGCCGGAAAGTCCGGCGGACAATGCCGATTCACCGTGATCGTCCATTGCGCTGTCCTTTTGGCCCGACGGGCCCTGTTTCAAGCAACACCTGTTTTGCGCATAGACCGGCGATGATCAAGACCTGGAGGGCGGGGCCGGCAACTGCCAGCACCGAAGCCGTAAGCAGCGGAACTTATGGCTCTTCCTGGAACAGGCTGATCTGCTGCTGCGCCAGGTCCTTCGGCGCGTCGAGGCCGAGATGCCGCCAGGCATTGGCCGCCAGCACGCGGCCGCGCGGGGTGCGCATGATGAAGCCTTGCTGGATCAGAAAGGGCTCGATGATGTCCTCAATGGCATCGCGTGGCTCCGAAAGCCCGGCCGCGATGGTTTCGATGCCGACCGGCCCGCCGCCGAAATTCCGGGCGATCATCTGGAGATAACGGCGGTCGAGCGCGTCGAGGCCGAGCCCGTCGACCTCCAGCCGCGTCAGCGCCTCATCGGCGATCTGGCGGTCGACATGGCCGTCGCCGGCAACGCTGGCGAAGTCGCGCACCCGGCGCAACAGCCGGCCGGCGATGCGCGGCGTGCCCCGCGCCCTCCGGGCGATCTCCAAAGCACCGTCGTCGCCGAGCGGCATGGCAAGGATGCGGGCGCCGCGCCGCACGATCTGCTCGAGTTCCTCGACGGAATAGAAATTGAGCCGCACCGGAATGCCGAAGCGGTCGCGCAGCGGGTTGGTCAACAGGCCGAGCCGGGTGGTGGCGGCGACAAGCGTGAAGCGGGCCAGGTCGATCTTGACCGAGCGCGCCGCCGGCCCCTCGCCGATGATCAGGTCGAGCTGGAAATCCTCCATCGCCGGATAGAGGATTTCCTCGACCGCCGGGTTGAGCCGATGGATCTCGTCGATGAACAGCACGTCGCGGTCTTCGAGGTTGGTGAGCAGCGCCGCCAGATCGCCGGCCTTGGCGATGACCGGACCCGAGGTCGAGCGGAAATTGACGCCGAGCTCGCGCGCCATGATCTGCGCCAGCGTCGTCTTGCCGAGGCCGGGCGGGCCGACGAACAGCACATGGTCGAGTGCTTCGCTGCGCCCCTTGGCGGCTTCGATGAACACTTTGAGATTGGCCCGCACCGCCGCCTGTCCGACGAAGTCGCCAAGCGTCTGCGGCCGCAAGGTCTGCTCGGCGTCCTCGCCGCGTTTATCGGGAGCAATGAGGCGTGGCGAAAGGCTCATTCGCATACCGCTCGAAGGAAAAAGTTCGTATCGACACGGATCAAGGTCACCCGGCACCCTCTCGTTCGGCGTCTTGCTGCTCGCCAACAACATGGCGGCCTACTGCATCTCTTACCACCGCGTCGATCTGTTCCAGCGTAACAGGCCCGTCAGGTGGATCACCTAGAAATCCAGCGAGGTCGGCAAATTTGAGATTGCGCGGCGTTCCTATCAGGAGACCATCCACGACCGTCCAGGCAACAGTATCGCCTGACTTGAGCGACAACTCGTTCCGGACTTTCTTTGGAATCGTAAGCTGCCCCCTGGAGGTCAAGCCCGCATATCCGACCATGCTCTTGTTCCTAGTCGGAATTTATTTGTCGGGCAACGTCTCACCGTGCCAGCTCCTTCAGCCCGAAGCGGATCAGCTTAGAGGCGTCCGCCTCCTCGCCTGCCGTCTTCAGCGCTGCCGCCACCGCATTGGCGGCGGTGTCGCGCGAATAGCCGAGATTGACCAGCGCCGAGACGGCGTCGGTGATCGGCGCCGGGGCAACGCCTTCGCCGAGCTCCTGCTTCAGGCCGATGGTGCCGGAGGCAGTGCCCGCATAGGCCGGCGCCTTGTTCTTCAATTCGGTGACGATGCGCTCGGCGACTTTCTTGCCGACGCCGGGCGCGCGGCTGACCATGGCGATGTCGCGCAACGCAATCGCATTGGCGAGGTCGGCCGGCGCCAGCGTCGACAGGATGGCCAGCGCCACCTTGGCGCCGACGCCCTGCACATTGTTCATCAACAGCCGGAACCACTCGCGTTCCAGCACCGACTGGAACCCATAGAGCCGCAGCATGTCCTCGCGCACATAGGTCTCGATGAACAGCACCACCGCCTCGCCGGGCGGCGGCAATGCGGCAAGCGTGCGCGCCGAGCAATAGGCGACATAGCCGACGCCATGCACGTCGACGATGCAGAAATCCTCGTCGATCTCGTCCAGCGTGCCTTTTAGCTTGCCGATCATTTGGGCTTGCCGATCATTTGAACTTTCCTGTCAAGCCTGGCCCTTCATGGGTTTCCGGCGAGATGATATTGAGGTCCGGGAAATAGCTACGATAGCGCGCGGCATCGCGCGTCAGTAGCCGATGTCCCGCAATGACGGCGTGGGCGCCGATGAAGAAATCCGGTAAGGTTCGTTCGCGAATGCCGCCGGCGCGGCGATAGCGGGAATGCGTGACACCGGCGAGGAAGGCCGCTTCCCAGGGCAGGAATTCACGCTCAATCTTGAGCATGTCGGCTGCTTGGCGAAGGGCCTGCTCCGTCGCAATCAGCGGCGCGAGTTCGGACCAGACGATTGTGTTGATGACAAGTGCACCGTCGCGCCCGCATGCGGTGATCGCCGACGCTGACCACTTCCTCTCCCGTCCGGCAGGGCCCCACACGTCGATCAGGACATTTGTGTCAATCAATGTCGAGATCTTCACGCGGCCCCCTCAGCCATTCCATATATTCGTCCGTCGTCATGCCCCCCAAATCCAGCGTACCGGCCATACGATCGAGCGTCTGGCTGAATCTGCGCGAGGCTTCCTCCTCCGACATGTTTTCGTCGACCGCAATGACAAGAGCGCCGTCCTCGGTGGGAACGAATTCCACCTCCGAGCCTGGGCCGATGCCCAGGTGATCCCGTATCTCCTTCGGGATGGTCACCTGGCCCTTAGTCGTAACGCGCATGGTAATACCTCGCCGGTATTACTTATTGCCATCCGGAGAACAAGTCAAGAACAACTTATCCGGCCAGCGCCGCCAGCCTGTAGGCGATGCTCTGCCGGTGATGCGCGTGACAGATGGCGATGGCCAGCGCATCGGCGGCATCGTCTGTGTCGAAAGTCGCCTTCGGCATCAGCACCTTGACCATCATGTGGATCTGCTTCTTGTCGCCATGGCCGACGCCGATCACCGCCTTTTTAACGGCGTTTGGCGCATATTCGGCAACGACAAGCCCGGCACGCGCCGGCACCAGCATGGCGATGCCGCGTGCCTGGCCGAGTTTCAGCGTCGCAGCGGCGTCCTTGTTGACGAAAGTCTGCTCGACCGCCGCCTCGTGCGGCATCGCGGCATGCAGGATCTCGGCGAGCCCGTCATGCAATTGGCAAAGACGCACCGCCAGCGCCGCCTTGTCGTCGGACCGCACCGTGCCGGAAGCAACGAAGCGCAGCGAATTGCCGAGGCTTTCGACGATGCCCCAACCGGTGCGCCTCAGCCCCGGATCGATGCCGATGATGCGAATCGCTTCCCCCATCCGCCAAGTTTACCTCCGACGGACAGCGATGCCAGCGAAATGTGAACAAACCAGAAACAGGCTCTGGCAGTGCCCCGAGCAACCTGTCAGCCGCGGGCGAAAGCCGTGTTCAGCAGCGTGATCTGGTCTGAGACCGGATTGACGCGACGGCTCGACAGCGGCACCTCGGCGAGGCCGCCATAGATCTCCTCGTCCATGCGGCGCACCAGCGCCTGAAGGCGCAGCGAGCGGTTGACGAGGTCGACGAAATCCGTCGGCAGCTCGGCCCAGCCGGGCGCCTCCTCGTGCGCGGAGGCGGTGTCGAGACGCACCTTGGATTTTTCGGAAGCCACCTGATCGCGGGTCATCTCGCCGGAATTCGCCGCCCGCTGCAAAAGCAGCCACGAGGCGACCTGCATCAGTCTGGTAGTCAGCCGCATCGATTCGGCCGCATAAAGCGTCGCTGTCAGCCTCGACAGCTTCTTGGCCTCGGCGCGGCCCTTGCCGTCGAGATATTCGGCCGCCTGCTCGACCAGGCCCATGCCTTCCTGATAGAGCGGCTTGAAGGATTGGGAGAAAACCCGGCGCTCCGCCAGCTTGATGGTTTTCGCGCTCGCCTTCGAAGGCTCGTTCATCGCTACGCCCCTGCACTTGCCTGACAGCCGGCCGATTCGGCTCTTGGCCGCCATATCCGGCAGCCTAAACGACTGAAGCTTGAAAATGCGCTTCGCTGCCAGCGAAGGCAAGCACATGTTTAACAAACGGTTAACGGCCGCATTTAGCCGGAAGGAAGCCCATGCCGGCGCACAAAAAAAGAGCCGCGGATAAGGCGGCTCTCAGGAGTTTAACAGGGAGGCGTCAAACAAAGTGGCTCCAACCACTCGGTAAGAATCCAGATCACTGGATGGACATAGTAAACGCCTGTAAAGCTTAACGAAGCCTTAACGCGGGGCATATTTTTCGATCAAGCGCCCAGCATCTGTGCCGTAACAGCACAGCTGACTGGCCACGGCGCCGTTCACACCACCGGCTGGACAGTGGGGCGACGCCCTTGCGCCCGGATTCCTCCAGATCGTGACCGACATACCGAAACAGATCCGCTCGCCGCGCGACATCGTTCCGAAACAGGCGCCGCGCTAAACGCCCGTTCCTCGCAACGAGGCGGAGCAAACCTTGCGCTCCGGCAATCATCAAAATCTCTCAAGGAGCGAACAATGGACTGGTACTCGGCCGTTAAATTTCTGCACATCGTCTCGGCGATCCTCTGGGTCGGCGGCGGCTTCACGCTGATGCTGCTCGCGGTACGCGCCGACCGCGCTGGAAACGTCGAAGGCATGCTGCAGGCGATGCGCGCCACCGGCGAGCTCGGCAACCGGTTCTTCGCGCCGATGTCGATGCTGACATTGCTCTTCGGCCTCATTATGTGCGGCTTCTGGGTCGGCTTTTCCGATCTGTGGGTGCTGATCGGCCTTGCCGGTTATGCGACGACCTTCTGTATCGGCATGTTCATCTTCAAGCCTACTGCCGACCGTATGGCAGGTATGATCGCCAAGGATGGCGTGACGCCGGCAGTGCTTGCCCAGGGCCAGCGCGTCCTCAATGCTGCGCGCTTCGACTATTCGGTGATGCTGGTGATCATCGCGGACATGGTGCTGAAGCCGACGCTGCACGACATCACCATTCTGGGCTGCATGGCGTTCGTGCTGGCAACCGGCGCTGCCCTGGCGCTTGGCAGGACGCGGCCGCTGCTGCCGAGTGCCGCCTGAGGTTTAAGGAATCCGGCGGCGGCCGACAGGGGCCGCCGTCTTACAGGAGGCCGGCGATGCCGTCCCACAGAAGCTTGACCGCGACGACCGCTACGGTCGCATAGGTGAAGGGGTAGAACAGCTCCGGCCGCATCCGCCGCACCAGCCAGGCGCCGGCGATTGTCGACAGCGGCGCCAGCGGCATCAGCACCGCAGACGCGGTCAAATTGGTGGTATCGAACTGGCCGAGCGCGAAATAAGGGATGAGCTTCAGCGCATTGGTGACCGCGAAAAAAATCGCCGCGGTGCCCGACAGCACCTTCGGATCAAGCCTGATCGGCAAGGCGTAGACCTGAAAAGGCGGGCCGCCGACATGGGCGACGAAGCTGGTGAACCCGGCAACGGTACCCCAGAAGCCGGCGGCGACGCGGTTGGGCTCCGCCGCGTGGCCGGCACCGTGGCGGAGTTGCAGATAGAGCCAGCGCAGCACGAAGATCAGGGCAACCGCGCCGACGATCAGCCGCACCATCTCTTCGGTTACCAGTGCCGCCGTCAGCCAACCAAGGGCGATGCCGATCACGGCGCCGGGCATCATGTCGGCCAGCATCTTGCGGTCGAAGATGCCCCACCATGTCCACACCGAGACAATGTCCATCAGGCACAGAATTGGCAGAAGGATTGCGGCAGCCTGAACCGGCGGCATGGTCAGCGCCATCAACGGCACGCCGACAAAGCCGACGGCGCCGCCGAAGCCGCCTTTCGACAGGCCGACGAGGATGACGGCCGGAATGGCCGCGGCATAGAACCAGGGATCGACGAGCAGGCCTGACATGGGGGAAGGGAAGCTGGAGAAAAAGTTGACCTCTGGAATAGACCAGAAATGACCGGACCGCGACCGCAAATATGTGGGCCACGCCACCGAACCCCGTCACATGTTTGGCATATCGAGCGGCGGCGGGCGTCTCCGGATCGGCTGCGCCTTGATGATGGCGGTGCTGGTTTCGGCCTTGTCGGCGATGCGGTCGAGAATCCCGTCGAGCTCGCCGATCGAGCGGACGAACAGCCGCGCAACGAAGCAGTCATCGCCCGTCACCTTGTCGCATTCGCCGAATTCGGGGATTTCCTCGATCAGCTTCTGGACGATGTGCAGTTTGCCCGGCAATGGCCGGATGCGAACGATCGCCTGCAAGGCGTAGCCGAGCGCCTGCGGATCGATGTCGATGGTGAACGCACGAATAACGCCGCGATCCTCAAGCCGCCGAAGCCGCTCTGAAACGCTTGGCGACGACAACCCGACCTGCAGCGCCAGTTCCTTTAGCGAAGTCCGTGAATCCTTGACCAGGATATCGAGAAGCTTTCTGTCGAGCTCGTCCAGCATTTTACAATTCCAAGAAAAAGCCGATGTTTACCTAATTAAATTAGGTTCATTCTGCATATCACCAGCTACAAGTCATGGAAAGGCCCGATCCGCCGTGGGATTATAAAATCTCAACGGGTTTCAGGAGCATCCATGGACAACACGGTACGCGGCACGATCGAAATGACGGCGGCGATGGCGATCCTCGGCACGATCGGCTGGTTCGTCGTCCTTTCCGGCCAACCCATCATGGACGTGGTGTTCTGGCGCTGCGCTTTCGGGGCGGTAACGCTGCTGATCATCTGCGCGGCCCTTGGGCTATTGCGCGGCAGGCTGTCGCTTCGCATCGTCGCGATCGCGGCTCTCGGCGGGGCTGCCATCGTCATCAACTGGCTGCTGCTGTTCAGCGCGTTTTCTCGCGCATCGATCTCGATCGCCACGGCTGTCTACAACACGCAGCCTTTCATGCTGGTGGGTTTTGGCGCGCTCTTCTTCTCCGAACGGCTGACGATGACCAAGCTGACCTGGCTCGGCATTGCCTTTGCCGGCATGCTGCTGATCGTGCAGGCCGCGCCCGATGCAGGCAACCATGGTACGGACTACTTTACGGGAATTGCGATGGCGCTGGCCGCGGCTTTCTTCTGGGCCGTTGCGGCTATCGTCACCAAGAAGCTCAAAGGCACGCCGCCGCACCTTATCGCCCTGATCCAGGTCTGCGTCGGCGTTCTCATGCTGGCACCCTTCGCCAATCTCACCCACCTTCCCGCCGATGCGCGGAGCTGGGTCATGCTGGCGACACTCGGCATCGTCCATACCGGCCTGATGTACATCCTCATGTACGGCGCCATCCAGAAACTGCCTACGCATCTGCAGGGATCGCTGTCTTTCATCTACCCCGTCGTCGCCATCCTCGTTGACGTCGTCGCTTTCGGCCATCGTCTGCAGCCGGCGCAGATCGTCGGCGCCGCCGCCATCCTGGTCGCCGCTGCCGGCATGAACCTCGGCTGGTCGCTTTGGAAATCGAAAGTGCCTGCGTAGAGCCCGCAAGCGGCCAGGCGAGGAGAATTTCGGCCAACGGCAGCCATGCTCCGAGCCCCATGGAATCGTTGACGGCAATCGTGATCCCCCTGCCGCCTGTTCAATCCCCGCACTTTGCTCTATGCCGCAATGCAACCATCTTCGCCCGGCATAGGCGATAACCCGGGATCGAACACCAATGAATAACGCAACGCCGCCCAACCGCTGCCGTATCGTGCTGATCGCGCCGCCGAACGTGCCGGCCGAGCGCATCGCCGCGGCCTTCGACGGCGGTGACGTCGCCTCGCTTATCCTGCCGGAAAACGGCATGGACGAGGCCGCCTTCCAGGCCTTTGCCGAACAGATCGTGCCGGTGGCGCAAGCGGCCGGCATTGCCGTCATCATTGCCGGCGACACCCGCATCGCCGGCCGCGTCCAGGCCGACGGCATTCATGTCGAGGTCGGCAAGGACGAGCTCGCCGAAACGATCGACCATTTCCAGGCCAGGATGATGGTCGGCACCGGCGGCGCCAAGACCCGCGACGATGCGCTGGAACTCGGCGAGGTCAGGCCTGACTACATTTTCTTCGGCCGCTTCGGCTACGACAACAAGCCTGAACCGCACCCGCGCAACCTGTCGCTCGGGCAGTGGTGGGCGGACGTGATCCAGATCCCTTGCATCGTCATGGCAGGATCCGATCTTGCCTCGGTGGAAGCGGTCGCCGCCACCGGCGCCGAATTCGTGGCGCTGTCCAGCGCCGTCTTCGCCGACGGCGTCGATCCGAAGGTGGCGGTCGCCGCCGCCAACGCGCTGCTCGACGAAACCGCGCCGCGCTTCGAGGACTGACGTGCGCTCGCGGAAAATCCTTTTCAGCGCCTTTCTTGCAACGGCCGTGACGCAGGCGATAGCGGCGGAGCCCGTTCCGCTGCCCCAGCCCAGGCCGGATTCCAGCGAACCTGCCGACAGGCCGATCGCCGCACAATTGCCGCAGCCCGCCACCACCGCCCCGCTGCCGTCGGCCGATACAATCAATCCCGACCGCTTCGGTGCAAAGCCGTCCGATGCTGCCTATGGCGCCTTTCAGCGCGGACTTTACAAGACGGCCTACAACCTTGCGCTTTCCCGTGCTCAAAACGGCGATCCGGCGGCACAGACGCTGGTGGCAGAGATACTGTCGCGCGGCCTCGGCGTGCCGGTCGACGCGGCAGGGGCGGCGAAGTGGTATGCGCTTGCCGCCGAGCAGGGCGTCCCGGAATCGCAATTCCAGTATGCGCTGATGCTGCTCGACGGCCGCTACGTCAAAAAGGACGAGAAGGAGGCCTATGCGCTGATGCAGGCCGCCGCCGAGGCCGGCAACCGCCTGGCGCAGTTCAATTTTGCACAGTTGATGGTCGAACAGGAGCCCGGCGATGCCGGTATTGCCAAAGCCGTATCCTATTACGAGCGCGCTGCCGCGACCGGGCTTGCCGACGCACAATATGCGATGGCACAGGTCTACGCCAATGGCGCCGGCGGCAAGCCGCGCGACGATGTCCGCGCCCGCGGCCTGCTGGCACAGGCCGCGCGGCAGAACTACGACACCGCACAGATCGATCTCGCCACCTGGATGATCGAGGGGCGCGGCGGCGTCCGCGACCTGAAATCCGGCTTCAACTGGATGAAACAGGCCGCAGAAGGCGGCAATGTCGCCGCCCAGAACCGTCTCGCCAAGCTCTATATGAACGGCATTGGCACCGATCCGGATCTGATCCTCGCCGGCGCCTGGTATGTTGTCGCCCGCCGCGCCGGGCTCATAGACCAGGAGATGGACGATTTCCTGCAGGGCCTGACCGACGAGCAGACGCAGCAGGCGCTGCAACGGGCCAACCGCCTGCCCTGACCGCGATCTCGCGGCCCATCGCACCCGGGCTCGTCAGGCGGGCTTATCGCGTATGATCGAGGACGACCTTGCCGAAGGGCGAGCCGTGTTCAAGGTACCGAAAGGCTTCAGCGGCCTGGCTCCACGGCACGACCCGGTCGATCACCGGTCTCAACCGGTTGACGACAATGGCGCGGTTCATCGCCTCGAAGGATTCGCGTGAGCCCACCGGGATGCCTCGGGCCCTGACCTGCCGGCGGAAGATGTCGAGCGGGTTGATGGCGCCGTCACTGCCGCCGAGATAGCCGATGACGTTGATCTGGGCGCCGCGCGCCGCTGCCCTCAGCGATTGTGCAAAACTCTGCGGTCCGCCAACCTCGATGATATGGTCGGCGCCGCGGCCATCCGTCAATCCGAGCACGGCCGATGCCCAGTCGGGGACGCTGCGATAGTTCACGCCATCCTGCGCGCCAAGTTGCTTTGCCCGCGCAAGCTTCTCGTCGCTGCTCGACGTCACGATGACGCGGGTCCCGGCAGCGGCGGCGAACTGCACCGCAAACAGTGAAACGCCGCCGGTGCCGAGGCAAAGCACGGTGTCGCCGGGTTTGACGCCGCCCTCCGTAAACAGCGCGTGCCATGCCGTCACGCCGGCGCATGGCAGCGTCGCCGCCTCGAGGTCGCTCAGATTGGCTGGCGCCAGCACCGCCGCCTGTTCGTCAAGCCGGGCAAATTCGCTGAGCAGCCCGTCGATTGGGCCGCCGCGTTGATAGGAGGGCTCGGCCATGGCGAAACTGCCGCCGACCCAGCGTTGCCAGAACGTGCCGCAGACCCGGTCGCCGATCTTGAACCGGCTGACCTCGGCGCCGATGGCAACGACTTCGCCGACGCCGTCCGACAGCGGCACCAGCGGCAATGCAAACTTCGTGTGATAGCTGCCGCGGACGATCTCGGCATCGCGGTAGTTCAGCGCCGTCGCCTTCACCTTCACAATCATCTCCTGGCGCCCTGGCTCGGGCATCGGCCGCTCGACCATTCTGAGGTTCTCGAGGCCGCCCGGGCTCTGCAATTCGATCGCTTTCATCGTCGTTCCTTTCCGGCTGGGTCCTGCCGGAGGAAAATCGCTTGCCATCCATCGGATTTCAAATTCATAATGTTCAGGATAATTATGCTTCTATGACATGTTCGGGTGCGTCATGCTTGAAGAACTGAAAACACTGGCCCTCTTTGCCGAGGAGGGTTCGATTCAGAAGGTGGCGCAACGCCTGCCGTTGACGCAGCCGGCCGTCACCCGCCAGATCCAGCGGCTGGAGGAGATGCTCGGCACGGAATTGCTCGACCGCCGGCTAAAGCCGTCGCGACTGACCCCGGCCGGCTTAGAGGTGCTGGCACGCGGCAAGGACATTCTCGCCGCGGTCGACGCGCTGAGATCATTTGCCAAGGGCGACGAGCCGGAGGGCCTGCTGCGGCTCGGCCTCGCGCATGGACTTTGCGACAAAGCCGTGGCCGCCGCTATTGCTGATGCCGTGGCGCGGTTTCCGAAGGTCTCGCTGCGTCTGAAGAGCGGCTGGAGCCTTGAGCTGGCCGACCAGCACAAGCGCGGACAGCTCGACCTCGCCTTCATCCTGGATGGCGGCAATTCCAACACTGGCGACGGCGTTGTCGGAACCGAGCCCCTTGGCATCATCGCTGCGGAAAACACCGGCCGGCTGGCCGACGTTAAGACCATGCCCTGGGTCCTCAGCCCTGAACCTTGCGACGCGCGCCGGCGGCTGGCGGCTGCCCTTGCCGAGGGCGGCCACAAGTTGATAGTCGGCGCCGAGATTCAGGACAGCGCGCTGCAGATCGACTGGGTTCGTCGAGGCCAAGGCCTTGGCCTGCTGCCCAGGCGGCTGCTGCGGGAAAAGCCGCCGCAGGGCATTGCCCTGGTCGACGCTCCCGGCCTCGAGCTGTCGCTGCGAATTGTCGTGCTGCGTTCGCCGCACCTGCATCTTTTGAGAGAGGTCGCCGACGCGGTGACCGAGGCTGTCACCGCGACTGTCAGGACAGACTGAGGCCGCCACGCCGCGTTGCCGGGCCAGCCTCGCTCCCGCTTCATCGGAAGGCGCTCCTTGCCTCTGCTGGCGATTTGTGGTCTTGGAGGCGCCAAATCGCCCTTTGCGGCGATCATCTCATTTCCGGATCATCTCACCATGGCCAAGATCAATGGCAACGAAATCCGTCCCGGCAATGTCATCGAGCATGATGGCGGCCTTTGGGTGGCGGTCAGGACCAATACCGTGAAGCCCGGCAAGGGCGGCGCCTACAACCAGGTCGAGCTCAAGAACCTGATCAACGGCACCAAGCTCAACGAGCGCTTCCGTTCGGCCGAGACGGTCGAGCAGATCCGGCTCGATCTGAAGGATTTTTCCTTCCTCTACGAGCAGGGCGACGCGCTGGTATTCATGGACACCGAAAGCTACGAGCAGCTCGAATTGCAAAAGGAGTTCGTCGGCGATCGCGCGGCCTTCCTGCAGGACGGCATGATGGTGACGGTCCAGCTCTATGACGAAAGGCCGATCGGCATTTCGCTGCCCGACCAGGTGACGCTGACCATCACCGAGGCCGACCCGGTTGTGAAGGGCCAGACGGCAGCCTCGTCCTACAAGCCGGCGATACTCGAAAACGGCATTCGCGTGCTGGTGCCGCCGTTCATCGGCTCGGGCGAGCGCATCATCGTCGATACCAACGAAATCACTTACGTACGCCGCGCCGACTAGGGCGTTATCCCAAAGAGTTGCAGACTTTTTGGATAAGATCATGCGTCAAGGCAAATAGGCGCAGCGACAGGAAGAACAGCAATGGCGCGTTCCGCGATCCTCAATGTCATGGTCCAGGCCGCAATGAAGGCCGGCCGCTCGCTGTCGCGTGACTTCGGCGAAGTGCAGAACCTGCAGGTCTCGATGAAGGGGCCGGGCGACTATGTCAGCCAGGCCGACCGCAAGGCCGAAGACATCGTCTTTGCCGAACTGTCCAAGGCGCGGCCCGGCTACGCCTTCCTGATGGAGGAACGCGGCGTGATCGAGGGCGACGACGGCCAGCACCGCTGGATTGTCGACCCGCTCGACGGCACCACCAATTTCCTGCACGGAATTCCGCTCTTTGCCGTTTCGATCGCGCTGGAGCGCCAGGGCCAGATCGTCGCCGGCGTCGTCTACAATCCGGCGATGGATGAGCTCTATACCGCCGAGCGCGGCGGCGGCGCTTTCATGAACGACCGCCGGCTGCGCGTCGCCGGCCGCACCAAGCTGGTCGATGCGGTGATCGGCTGCGGCATGCCGCATCTCGGGCGTGGCCAGCACGGCAATTTCCTCATCGAATTGCGCAATGTCATGGCCGAGGTGTCCGGCGTCCGCCGTCTCGGCTCCGCCTCGCTCGATCTCGCCTACGTCGCCGCCGGCCGCATGGACGGGTTCTGGGAAACCGGCCTGTCGGCCTGGGATGTCGCCGCCGGCATTTTGCTGATCCGCGAGGCGGGCGGCTTCGTCTCCGATTTCGCCGGGGGACAGGATGTGCTGAACGCCGGTTCACTGGTTGCCGGCAACGAACTCATCCAGCGCGCGCTGTTGAAAACTATAAAAAGGCCACTCTCAGCCAGCTGATAGAGGCACGCCGCGCTGAAGCGCCGCAGTCGCAAAACCGCAACCAAAGCTTGAAATACTGTCCCGCGGCCGCCCAGATAAGGCGGCGCAGGATCATCGATGACGAACAGCCGACCCCAATCCCAGAGCGAACTCTCCCAGCTCGACATTCCCTTCATGGGGCGCTGGCATTACTCGCGCGCCGAGATCATCGCCGACGGCATCGTCCACGCCGTCGGCATCGTGCTGGCGATCGCTGCCGGCTCGATGCTGCTGGCACTGGCCGCCTATCGAACCGGTCCCCGGCGAATATGTCGCCGCCGCCTTCTATGTAGTCTCGCTGCTCACCGTGCTGTCGGTTTCGCTGGCCTATAATGTCTGGCCGGTGTCGTCGCCGGCAAAATGGATATTGCGGCGCTTCGACCATGCGGCGATCTACCTGCTGATCGCTGCGACCTACACGCCGTTCCTGGCCCAGCTCGGCGGCTCGCCGCTGGCCGTTTCGATGATCGTCCTGGTCTGGACCGCCGCGGCGATCGGCATCGCCATCAAGGTCTTTCTTCCCGGCCGTTTCGACCGACTGGCGATCGTCTTCTATCTGGCTATCGGCTGGAGCGGCATCGTTCTGGTGGAGCCGCTCGTGCGGACGCTGCCGGCGACATCGATCGCGCTCATCGTTGCCGGCGGCATCGTCTACTCCTGCGGCGTGATCTTCTTCGCCTGGAAGGGCCTGCGCTTCCACAATGCGCTGTGGCATGGCTTTGTCGTCACCGGCGCCGGCCTGCATCTGGCCGCCATGGTCGACTGCCTGGTCATCAACCGGCTTTGACCTCTGGTTGCGGACAGTGGCAATATTGCCAAGCGCCATTCAATTTCGTCACAATTCCGTTTAGAGTCGCAAACACAAATTGATCGGCGGCGACGGCATCGGAAACGGGGCACGGATGACTCTTCTCAGATCCTTCGGCATGGGCAGGCGCTCCGACGTTCTGATCTACGATCCGCACAAATTGTCGAGCCCGCAGGTGTTTCTGCTGACCATGGTGATCTTTCTGTTCATCGTGGCCTTCATCGCCGCCATCCTGACCCGCCAGATCTCGACCGCCTTCGTCACCAATCCCGGCCTTAACGGCCTGATCATCGGCGTGCTGGCGGTCGGCATCCTGCTGGCCTTCGTCCAGGTCGGCCGGCTGTTCCGCGAGGTGCGCTGGGTCAACTCGTTCCGCGCCGGTTCCGAAACCACCGAACCGGTGCTGCTGGCGCCGATGAAGGCGATGATCGGCCGCTCGTCGACGATTGCCTTCTCGACCAGTTCGATGCGCACCATGCTGGATTCGATCGCCACCCGCCTCGACGAAAGCCGCGACACGTCGCGCTACCTTGTCGGACTGCTGGTGTTCCTCGGCCTGCTCGGCACCTTCTGGGGCCTGCTCAACACGATCGGCTCGATCCGCGAAACCATCGAGTCGCTCGATCCCGGCACCGGCGATGCCGCCGCCGTGCTCGAATCCCTGAAGCAGGGGCTTTCCGCTCCGTTGGCCGGCATGGGCACCGCCTTCTCGTCCTCGCTGTTCGGCCTCTCCGGCTCGCTGGTGCTCGGCTTCCTCGACCTGCAGGCCGGCCGCGCCCAGACGCGCTTCTATACCGAACTCGAGAACTGGCTGTCCTCGGTCACCGACCTCTCCTCCGACATCGTCGTTGCCGACGCAGTCAAGACCGAACCCTCCGAGGAAATCCGGCTGTTGTCGGAAAAGCTGCGCACGCTGCAGGAGAATGGCGGCAGCTCCAATCCGCGCGTCGCCACCGCCATGGCCAATCTCGCCGACGGCATTTCCGGCCTGGTCAAGAACATGCGCTCGGAACAGCAGATCATGCGCGACTGGGTCGAGGCCCAGTCGGACGAGCAGAAGGCGATGCGCAATACGCTGGAGAAGATCGCCGACGCCTTGAAGAAGCCTGGAGTGCATTGACGTGGCGTTGGCACGAGGCCGGCGCTCCGACCGCCGCATCGATTACTGGCCGGGCTTCGTCGATGCGCTGTCGACGCTGCTGTTGGCGATCATGTTCCTGCTCACGGTTTTCGTGCTGGCGCAGTTCCTGCTCGGCCGCGAGATCTCCGGCAAGGACACGGTGCTCAACCGCCTCAACTCGCAGATCAACGAGTTGACCCAGCTTCTGGCGCTGGAGCGCTCGACGACGCAGGACAAGGAAGACACCCTTGCCAATTTGCAGGCATCGCTGTCCGCATCGGAGGCGGAAAAGAGCCGGCTCGAGCAATTGCTGGCGCAAGGCGCCGGTGCCGGCGATGCCGCCAACCAGCGTGCCACCGCCCTTTCCGGCGAACTCGACAGCCAGCGCCAGATCAGCCAGCAGGCGCTGAGCCAGGTCGAGATCCTCAACCAGCAGATTTCGGCGCTGCGCAAGCAGATCGCAGCGCTCGAACAAGCGCTCGACGTGTCCGAAACGCGCGACCGCGAATCCAACACCAAGATCGCCGATCTCGGCCGCCGCCTCAACGTCGCACTGGCGCAACGCGTGCAGGAGCTGAACCGTTACCGCTCCGATTTCTTCGGCCGCTTGCGTGAAATTCTCGCCGACCGCGAGAACATCCGCATCGTCGGCGACCGCTTCGTCTTCCAGTCGGAAGTGCTTTTCCCGACCGGCTCCGAGGTGATCAACGATGCCGGCAAGGTCGAGATGAAGAAGCTCGCCGATGCCATCATCGAATTGCAAAAGGAGATCCCGGCGGAGATCAACTGGGTGCTGCGCGTCGACGGCCACACCGACAACAAGCCGCTCTCCGGCACCGGCCGCTATCGCGACAATTGGGAATTGTCGACGGCGCGCTCGACATCGGTGGTCAAGTTCCTGATCGAGAACGGCGTGCCGGCCAACCGGCTGGTCGCGGCCGGCTTCGGCGAATTCCAGCCGCTCGACCCCGCCGATACCGAAGAGGCGCGCAACAAGAACCGCCGCATCGAGTTGAAGCTGACCGAGCGGTGATCTGCAAGCCTTTGGCTTGCGCCATGCTCCGGATCGGGGCCGGCCGGAGCGGCGGGGCCATCTAGGGCACCGGCGCGGCGCCGGCAAGCCCCGAAGAAATTACCTTTTTTTGATTACAATTCGCCGCGACGCGTCACTAGCTTTTGGCAAGGGGCCGGGAACCGCCGGCGATGCCTCCCACATCGCGACGCGACGGAACCTGACGGCCCGCGGCCGGAAGGCAGGACCCTCCCAACCACCGCCTTCCCCAGTAAAGGAGACGCAATCATGCGCTTCTTCGCTCCCATGAATCTCAGGACTGCTACGCTCGCCACACTTCTCCTCGCCGTTCCGTTTGCTGGCGCTTACGCCGGCCCGCGTGCGACGGCCTTGATCAATCAGATCCAGAGCGTGGAGACGGGTATCCTGGGCGCCATCCGGGCGAACAAGCTCGAGCCGGGTGAGGCACGTGACCTGCGCACGCAGGTCGCTCAACTCGATCGGGCCGCCCAGAGGGCCGCGCGCGATGGAACGATGCCGAGCACGCAATATCAGCAGTTGCTGGCGCAGCTCGACGATGTCAGCCAAAAGCTGCGCGCTGCTACCGGCAGTGCCTTCCTCATCGGCAACGGCGCCGACGGCGGATACTATCCGAACGGCTATGGCCCAAACTATCCAGGCGGCTGAAATCGGCCGCCGTGCCCGGCGCTGTGGCTATTGATTTTGCGCATGATCCTTTCCAGCTCGGTTCAGGGATCATGCGCTAGCCCAACGCCAGCGCAATCAGCGCCAGCGCTGGCGGCAATGCATCGTTCGCGGACGGCTTTCGGGGTTGCCAACAGTTTTGCATTGGTATCTTTTCCCGCCGTCAAATCAGCGGAATCCACAATGTCCTTTCAAAAACTCGACGACCTCGGCCACAAGCTCGAAGCGCTGGAACACGCCCTCGCCATCCTCGGCGCCGACGAGGCGACCCATATGGCGGTCGGCGGCGGCGAGAAGCGCGCGGAGGCAATGTCGGCGCTTGCCGGCATGCACCATGCCCGGGCAACGGCGCCGGAGATTGCCGACTGGATCGCGGCGGCCGAGCAGGAGGCGCTGAACGAAGAGCAGCAGGCCGCGGTCAGGGAATTCCGCCGGCAATACACCAACCTGACCTGCCTGCCGGTCGAGTTCGTCGAGCGCCAGACGACCGCGCGCATGCGCTCCGAGCAGCTCTGGCGCGACCTGCGAGCCAAGAACGACTGGGCCGGCTTCCTGCCGGCGCTGGAAGGCGTCGTGGCACTGGTCCGCGAGGAGGCAGCCCTTCGCGCCGAGGTGCTCGGGCTCGAGCCTTACGACGCGCTGATGGAGCAATATGACCCGGGCAATCGCACCGCCGACATCACGCCTGTGTTTGCCGAGTTGAAGACCTTCCTGAAAGGCTTCGTACCGGAGGCACTGGCCGTGCAGGAAGAGCGGCTGGCGAAACATCCGCTGAAGCCGCTTTCCGGCAGCTACCCCCTGGACAAGCAGCGCGAGCTTGGCCTCGCCATGATGGCGGCAGTCGGGTTCGACCTCACCCACGGCTCGCTGTCGGTTTCGCACCATCCGTTCTGCGGCGGGGTGCCGAGCGACGTGCGCATCACCACGCGCTACAAGACTTCGGATTTCCTGTCGGCGCTGATGGGCGTGCTGCACGAGACCGGCCATGCGCTGTACGAGCAGAACCTGCCGAAGGCGTGGGCGCACTGGCCGCTCGGCAAAGCGCGCGGCATGGCGGTGCATGAAAGCCAGAGCCTGTTCGTCGAAAAGCAGATCGGCCGCAATCCAGAATTCTGGCGCTGGGCGCTGCCGGTGGTCGAAAGGCACCTCGGCGAGAGCTGGACAATCGACGACATCCTGCCGCATGTGCACCGGGTCGAGCGCGGCCTGATCCGCGTCGATGCCGACGAGGTCACCTATCCGCTGCATGTCATCCTGCGCTACGAGCTGGAGCAGGAGCTTGTCTCGGGTCGGCTGGAGGCAGCCGACCTGCCCGAGGCCTGGGATGCCAAGATGCGCGATTATCTAGGCCTGTCGACATCAGACAATCCGGCTGATGGTCCGATGCAGGACGTCCACTGGCCGGGTGCCGCCTTCGGCTATTTCCCCTCCTACACGCTCGGCGCCATGATGGCGGCGCAGCAATGGGCGGCGCTGACCAGAGATCATCCTTCAGCCGACGAAGACCTCGCCAAGGGAGATTTCGCCGCGATCAACGACTGGCGCCGCAAAAGGATCTGGTCGCAAGGCTCGCGCTGGTCGACACCGGAACTGCTCGAACGCGCCACCGGCGAAAAGCTCAATGCCGTGCATTTCACCGACCATCTGAAGAAGCGGTACGGGAACTGAGGCGCTTCATCTATTCCCGGTTCTTGCCGCGTGACCGCAGAAATCCGCGAAACTGGCCTTTACTTTGGTGAGAAAGCCTCTGAAAAAGGAGTTCTGCCAAGTTGGGCGAGCGTAGATGTCTATCTGTTACAGTTTTCATAGGATGAAGTCTTTCTGGCCCCGCTTGGTATTTTTCATCTTATTGATCGGCCTGAGTTCTCCGGCCATGTCCGACGACATGGTTCTCAAGGGTCCGGCAGAAAGCTGGGTAGAGCAGCTTGATATTCCGGCTGCCGATCCCGCCCGATCGGATCAAATCAAGAATGGCGTTTCATGGCTGCTCTCGGACGACCAGATCAAGCATCGTGCCGGCGGCTACATCGAGTACTCGCGCACCGTCTATAAGATCGTCGACCGTCCCGGCCTGGATCGTGGCGCGAGCATCGATCTGCAGTTCGATCCGTCCCGGCACAAGGTCACGCTCAACCATCTTCACATCATCCGCGATGGTGCCGTTCTGGACCGGCTGGAAGGCGTCGAATTCGACATCTTCCGCAGGGAAAGAGACGCCGAGAAAGGCGTCTTCGACGGCTGGCTGACAGCACATGTCAACATCGATGACGTGCGCGCCGGCGACATCGTCGATTACGGGTCGACCTACGAAGTAACACCGCTGGTCGGCAAGGATCTTTTCTTCAAGAATTTCTCCACCGAATGGGAAGAACCGGTAGCGCTTATCCGTACAAGCATCATTTGGCCTTCGGGCCAGCCGCTCGAGATCAAGACCAGGGGGACCCGACTCAAGCCCTCAATCTCCTCGACTGGGCCAGACACCACCTATCTGTGGGAAATCTCAAACCCGAAACCGGTCAATGTCGAGGATAACCTGCCCGTGACCTATCCGGGCTGGGGCTCCATCGATGTCGCGTCTACCGCGAATTGGCAAAGTGTGGTCGATGCTGTTGCGCCCTATTACAAGCCAGCGACCGTTTTTCCCTCGGCTTTTGCCGCAAAGCTCGACGACATCGCTCTGCGGCATCCGGTGCCCGAAGACCGGATGGTCGAGGCAATGCGGTTGGTGCAGGACCAGATCCGCTATGTAAGCCTGTCGATGGGTGCCGGTTCCTACGTTCCGCGTGATCCCGCGACGGTCATCCTGAGCGGGTTCGGTGACTGCAAGGACAAGGCCCTGCTGCTGGTTTCGTCGCTTGTGCGGCTTGGCATTGCTGCCGAGGTCGCCTTGGCCGATCTCGACGAGGGACGGGCCCTGGACCAGCATCTGCCGGCGCTTCGCGATTTCGACCATGCCATCGTCAAGGCAAGGATCGGAGCAAAGACATATTGGCTGGACGCCACGAACTATCTTCAGGGTGGCAGGGCGCACAATCTCGCACAGCCGGACTACGGCTTCGCGCTGCCGCTTTCCAGCACCGGCGGGTTGGAGAAGATGCCGAGCCCTGTACTCACCAGCCCATCGATCCAGATCGCCGAGGAATTCGACTTTCCGCCGAAACCGGGCGATCCCCTCGTGCTGACCGTCTTCTCGACATATGAGGATGCCGATGCCGATTGGATGCGCGGCAATTTCGCCAGCCGGTCGCTGAGCGAGGTGTCGGACGCTTACCTGAAATATTACAACAAGCAATATCCGGGCATCCAAACCATCGCCAAGCCGGAAATCGTGGATCGCCGCGACGGCAACATAGTGAGCGTGAAGGAAAGTTATCGCTTGCCGGCGGAGGCGCTGGCGGCCAACGATCTGGCAAAGAATTTCCCGATCCGCGCGGCCGATCTCGGCAACAACTCTTTTCCAACCCCGACAATCGTCGACCGAACCGGGCCCGTCTCCCTCGGCCCCCAGCTCTACCGCCGCCACAAGGTGACCGTGCGCAACCTCAAGGCGAGATTTTCCGGCGAGTCGATGAAAAACGTCGTGACGCCCTATCTGTCTCTCAAGGCGTCCTGGTCCAACACGCCCACCGAATTTCAAGTTGAATGGAACTTTCAGACGCTGGCAACTGAAGTGCCGGCGAAGGCGATTGCCGATTATCTGAAAACCGTCGATGAGGTCGCAGACCAAATTCGCTGGCAGTACGATTTTACCTATGAAGAGCCGCCTGCCGATGTGCAGCTCAGCGATCCGGCAAGGGAGCAGCGACAGACCGTCGCCAGCATGCTTTTGTTGTCGTTGCTTGTCGGCGTTCCCCTGTTCATCGCCTATCGACGCGGCAAACGCCGAGCTTTCGGTAGCTGAAGAATCTCGGCGGCCGCGGGCAGATCATGCCGGTCTTCGGAAAAGATCACCGTCAAACAAGAAGATGAAGCCCAACCCCCGATGAGATCGGGATGGAACAGGCTTCGACTCCGTAGCGATGCTACTCCGCCGCGCCCCTGAAAGCATTCGCCCCGGTCTCAAATTGCAGCTTGGCCAGCCGCGCATAGATACCGCCCTTGGCGACCAGGCTCTGATGCGTGCCTTCCTCGACGATGCGGCCGCCATCCATGACCAGGATGCGATCGGCCTTCAGCACGGTTGCCAGCCGATGCGCGATGACGATCGTGGTGCGGCCCTTCATCAGCCGGTCCAGCGCCGTCTGCACCAGCGTCTCGCTTTCGGCATCTAGCGCCGAGGTCGCCTCATCGAGCAGCAGGATGGGCGCATCGCGCAAAATGGCGCGGGCGATCGCGACGCGCTGGCGCTGGCCGCCCGACAGCGTCACCCCGCGCTCACCGACCTGGCTATCATAGCCCTTTTCGAGTTTTAGGATGAACTCGTCGGCAAGCGCGTCCTTCGCCGCCGCCTCGATCTCGGCCTGGCTGGCGCCAGGCCGGCCAAAGCCGATATTGTCGCGCGCGCTTGCGGCAAAGATGGTGACGTCCTGCGGCACGATGGCGATGCGCGCGCGGATCGCGGCCGGATCGGCCTCGCGCAGATCGATCCCGTCGATGACGATCCTGCCGGCTTCAGGATCGTAGAAGCGTAGAAGCAGCGAAAACACGGTACTCTTGCCGGCGCCGGATGGCCCGACGATCGCCAGCGTCTCACCGGGTTTGACCTGAAAGCTCAGGCCATGGACGGCGGCGCGGTCGGGCCGGGCCGGATAGGAGAAGGAAACATCGTCGAAGCTGATCGCGCCTCTCGCCTTTGCCGGCAGCGGCTTCGGATCGGCGGGCGCCTGGATCGCGGGTTTCTCGGCCAGGATCTCGGTCAGCCGTTCGGCAGCGCCCGCTGCCTGGGACAGTTCGCCCCAGACCTCCGACAAGGCGCCGAGCGCGCCTGCGGCGAACACCGAATAGAGCAGGAATTGGCCAAGCGTGCCCGGCGACAGGGTGCCGTCGAGCACGTCGCGCGAACCGAACCACAGCACCGCCACGACCGACGAAAAGATCATGAAGATGGCGAAGAAGGTGAGAAAGGAGCGGGCAAAGATCGAGGCCCGCGCCGCTTCGAAGGCTGCTTCCACGGCGGATGAAAAATACCTGGTTACAAGCTTCTCGTTGGTGAAGGCCTGCAGCGTGCGCACCGCGCCGATCTGCTCGCTGGCATAGGCGGTGGCATTGGCCAGTGTATCCTGCGCCAGCCGTGACTTGCGCCGCACCGAGCGGCCGAAGGCGACCAGCGGCAGCACGATTAGCGGAATGGCCGCGATGACCAGGCCGGACAGTTTTGGGCTGGTGAAGACCATCATCGCCACAGCGCCGAGGCCGAGGATGACGTTGCGCAGCGCCACCGAGGCGG
Organism: Mesorhizobium sp. M1329; assembly: GCF_040318035.1. Lineage (NCBI taxonomy): Bacteria > Pseudomonadati > Pseudomonadota > Alphaproteobacteria > Hyphomicrobiales > Phyllobacteriaceae > Mesorhizobium > Mesorhizobium sp. M1329. Next base: position 88,011 of record NZ_JAMYLN010000011.1, read on the forward strand.
TGGCACCGACGGCGGATTTGACCTGTGTCGTGTCGGCAGCGAGCCGCGAGACGATCTCGCCCGACTGGGCCGTGTCGAAGAAGGAGGGCGACAGCGTGGTGACGTGGGCAAAGACATCGCGGCGGATATCGGCAACGACGCGCTCGCCGAGCGTGATGACGAAATAGTAGCGGCTGGCCGACGCCGCCGCCAGAACGGCCGCCATCACCACCAGCATGGCGAAATATTCGGCAATGAAGCTGGAATCGGAAGCGGAAAAGCCGTGGTCGATCATCCGCCGCACGGCCAGCGGCAGCGCCAGCGTCGTCGCCGCCGCGATGGCCAGCGAGACGACCGCGCCGATGACCATCTTGCGGTAATGGGTGATGTAGGGAAACAGGCGCTGCAGCGGCCTCAGCGAGCGCCTGCGCTCGTCTGCATCGCCGCTGATGTTCGCCATGACCGTTTCCTTTGGCCCTTTGAGGTTTGCGCCATCAATATGCGCTTGCCACGGCCTTGTGATTCAATTCCGGCTGATGTATAGGCTCGCCGACCGTTTTAGAAGCCGTGGCTCCTCAATAGCTGCGGCTTCGAGTTTTAAAAAGGGGCGCATCGACGCAGGCTTCAGCCCGTCGGCAGCGCCCGGCAAGCCAGGAACAGACCCATGAAGACCGACATCCATCCCGACTATCACACCATCAAGGTCGTCATGACCGACGGCACCGAATACATGACCCGTTCGACCTGGGGCAAGGAAGGCGATACGATGAACCTCGATATCGACCCGACCACCCACCCGGCCTGGACCGGCGGCCAGCAGACCCTGCTCGACCGCGGTGGCCGCCTGTCGAAGTTCAAGAAGCGCTTCGAAGGTTTCGGCCTCTAAGCCGCAGGCCTTTCGCATCAGAAAAAACCCGCCCTTGAGGCGGGTTTTTTCTTGACCTTAAATGCGCGGCGGAACGCATCCGCCAGGGAGGGCGACATGTCTATTCTCGAAGATAAGCGATGTTCCAACCTCATGGGCGGGTACAAGACCATTTATGATCCGCGACCGGCCTTGCGAGCGCTCGCCCTTCAGTACGGTAACAAGTCTATCTGGGATGAACTCTGGAATGAGTTGCATCACCAGGGAGATGTCGGAGACGCATCTTACGCAGCGGTTGTTGAAATCGCTCACATCTCCGAAGGCCACGCTCCCGCCTATTGGGGAGCCTACGGTCTGGCTGCCACCATCGAAGAGGCTCGCCTGGTCGACGGTCGAAACCCGTCAATTCCGGATTGGATCGAACCGCACTACAAAATTGCCTGGCAGACTCTTTTCCAGTTGGCTTTGCGGGATCTGGCACTTTCGGCGGATGACGAGACCATTAACTGCGCATTGGCTGTTGTCGCCCTTTATCGAGGCCTGCTCGACCTCGGCCGAATGGCGATGTGCACGGAGGATGAACGTGCGGAAATGCTGCGGGATTACTTCGGCCGCTAGCGTACAGCTTTACTCGGCCAGCAACTCCCTCAGCGCCATCCGCTTGTAGGCCGCAACCAGCCGGTCGCCTTCCTGCCGCCCGACCGAGATCGCCAGCCGCATTGCGGCCTCGCCCATCTGCCAGATGAGAAATGACGTCGTTTCCAGTGCTTCCGGATCGGCCGACGGCCGCAACCGCTTCAGCACCGCAGTAAGGAATTCGGCGTTGGCCCGGCTGTCGGCAAGCTCAAGTTCGCGCAACGCCTTGTCGGCCTGCGTGCCCGACCAGATGTCGCGCATCACCGGCTCCGCCAGGAACATTCCGTAGTAGATATCTACCAGTTCCGAAAATGCCCGGCGCAGGCCTTCGGCGTCATTGACCTCGGCCAGTGCTGCCGCAATGCAGGCCTGGCTTTCGGCGGTGTAGCGTTCGGCTAGCGCCCAGATGATCGCCCGCTTGTCCGGGAAGAACTGGTAGAGCGAGCCGATCGACACGCAGGCCCTCTCTGCAACCTCGCCCATGCGCATGGCATCGCTACCTTGCTCGGCGATCAGCGCCGAGGCGGCGGCCAACATGCGCTCGACCCGCTCGCGGCTGCGCTGCTGGCTCGGCGCCCGACGCGGCGATGCGATCTGGCCGTCCTGTGAATCCGATACGGCAGAGCCTTCCATCATTGTCTCCAGACGAACAATCAACAAATTGGCTTGACTCGCAAAATACGAGGGTTTATCACGTTTTGCAAATGTGAGGATTACTCACATTTGGAAAACGGAGGAAACCGAAATGACTGACACGACATCGAAACCAATTCTGATACTCGGCGGCACCGGAAAAACCGGCCGCCGCCTTGCCGAGCGGCTGACCGCGCATGGCACGCCGGTGCGGATCGGTTCGCGCTCCGGCAGCCCAAGCTTCGACTGGGAAATTCCGGCGACCTGGGGCCCGGCCTTGCAAGGAGTGAGTGCCGTCTACATCAGCTACTACCCCGACATTGCCGTGCCGGGCGCCGCCGAAGTCGTCGACGCCTTCGCCCGGCTCGCCTTGGCCAACGGTGTCACCCGGCTGGTGCTGCTGTCAGGCCGCGGCGAGACCGAAGCCCAGCGCGCCGAAGAGATGCTGAAAGCCTCGGGCGCTGACTGGACGATCCTGCGCTGCGCCTGGTTCTCGCAGAATTTCAGCGAAGGTTTTCTCGTCGAGTCCTTGCTGGAAGGCGAAGTGGCCTTGCCGGTCAGCAATGTCGGCGAGCCATTCGTCGATGCCGACGACATCGCCGATGCCGCCTTCGTCGCGCTGACCGAGCCAGGCCATGTCGGAGAGCTCTACGAGCTGACCGGGCCGCGGCTGCTGAGCTTCGCCGACGCGGTCGCCGAGATCGGCAGGGCCGCCGGCCGCGACATTCCCTTCAAGCAGATTTCACATGCCGAGTTCACCGTCGCCATCGCCGAGCACGGATTGCCGGCCGAGTTCGCCTGGCTGCTTAACGAGCTGTTCACCGAAGTGCTCGACGGCCGGAACGAGTCGCTGACCGACGGCGTCCAGCGCGTGCTCGGCCGCGCCCCAAAAGACTTTTCCGCCTACGCAACCGAAACTGCCGCCACGGGCATCTGGAGGAACTGACATGATCATGAAACTGCTTCCCACCCTCACCTTCGTCGCTGCCATTGGCTCAGGCGTTGTCGGCGGCGTTTTCTTCGCCTTCTCCAACTTTATCATGCCGGCGCTCGCCCGCTTGCCTGCCGGAGGCGGCATCGCCGCCATGAATTCGATCAACATCACCGTGATTACGCCGACATTCATGACCGCGCTTTTCGGCACCGGGCTGGTCTGTCTTGTCCTTGCAGCCGGCGCTCTTATCGGCTGGAGCCAACCGGGTGCATTCTGGCTCCTCGCCGGCGCCCTGATCTACCTCGTCGGCAACCCGATCGTGACGATGATGTTCAACGTACCGCTCAACAACGCCCTGGCCGCAGTCGATCCGGCAAGCGCCAACGGCGCCGCGGTATGGGCCACTTATCTCAGGGACTGGGTGATGTGGAACCATGTCCGCACCGTCACCGCTATCGTGGCGCTGGGCTGCTTCATCTTCGCATGGCGGTGAATGCAGGACGGAAGTGTAAAAGGCCGTCAGGCAGGGTCCTTCGACTTATGGCCCTTGCGGTCGGCATGGCCGAGATCGCGATCCGGATCGATGACATCGCGAACCAGTTGCTTGAGTTTTGCGGCGTCGGGAAAACCGCCGTCACGCTTGCGGTCCCAGACCAGCGTGTCATTGCAGGAAATGGTGAAGATGCCGCCGGTGCCGGGCACCAGCGTCACTTCGCCGAGATCGGTGCCGAAGGTGGACAACAGCTCCTGCGCCATCCAGCCGGCCCTGAGCAGCCATTGGCACTGGGTGCAATAGGTGATGCGGACGGTGGGCGCCTGTTCGTTCATGCCGCGCTGAGCTTCGCCAAGGTCTCCTCGTCGACCTCGAAATTGGCGTAGACGCTCTGCACGTCGTCGTCGTCTTCGAGCGTCGCGACCAGCTTCATCAGCGATTGTGCCCGCTCCTCGTCGACCGCGATATTGGTCTGCGGCTTCCAGATCGGTTTCACCGATTCAGCCTCGCCGAGTGCGCCTTCCAGCGCCTTCGACACTTCGCCGAGATTCTCGAAGGCGCAATAGATCGTGTGGCCTTCCTCGTCCGACTGGACATCGTCGGCGCCGGCCTCGATCGCTGCGTCCATCACCTTCTCGGCGCTGCCGGCCGATGCCGGATAGTAGATCTCGCCGACGCGGTCCCACATGAACGAAACCGAGCCGGTCTCGCCCATCGCCCCGCCGGCCTTGGTGAAGGCGGCACGCACATTCGACGCCGAGCGGTTGCGGTTGTCGGTCAGCGCCTCGACGATCAGCGCGACACCGCCTGGCCCGTAACCCTCGTAGCGCACGGCTTCGTAGGTCTCGGCATCGCCCATCGACGCCTTGTTGATGGCGCGTTGGATATTGTCCTTCGGCATCGACACCGCCTTGGCATTCTGCACCGCAAGGCGCAGGCGCGGGTTCATCGATGGATCGGGCGTGCCGCTCTTGGCGGCGACGGTGATTTCGCGCGCCAGCTTGGAAAACATTTTCGACCGCACCGCATCCTGGCGGCCCTTGCGGTGCATGATGTTCTTGAACTGTGAATGGCCAGCCATGGCACCCCTGTCGTCTTCTCGGCTAGAGCATCTGCCGCCTGGTGAACCACCCGGCATCTTGCAAAATGCTCGAATTCAAAATTTCAGAACGTCCTGCTGCGTCCTGACGGACGGACGGCGCTCTCTGTCGGAATGGCCGGCTTATAGATAAATCGGCTCACTTCGTCCAGCCGCGCCATTGCTGCCGGCACGCAAGGGTTTCAAGACCCGAAAATCGGCAGGCTTCGGCAACCTTTCACCCCTCAAGATCGGATTTCAGCCGGTCGAGGATGCTGATCGCGTGCGTGGCATATTGGCTGATCCAGCGGTCGTGGATGTGCTTGATCGGCAGCGCGTTGAGATGGTTCCAGCGTTCGCGGCCCTCGCGCCGCGCCACCACCAGGTCGGCCTCCTCCAGCACCTTCAGATGCAGCATGACCGTGCAGCGGTCCATGTCTGGGAAGGCATCGCACAACATGCCGGTGGTCTGCGGCGCATCCTTCAGCTGGTCCAGCAACGCACGCCGGCGCGGATGCGCCAGCGCCTTGAAAACATTATCGTCCCGCGATTGGCTTGACATGTTATATTTCTATAACATATCGTTGACCCGTTCAAGAAAGGAGCTGTGGATATGTCTCTCGGATTCAGGGTTTCTGGCCGCATCGGCAAACCGGTCGCCGAAGTCTTCGATGCGGTCGTCAATCCGAAGAAGCTCAGCGGCTACTTCACCACGATCGGCGGCGCCAGCGCCCCTCTAGTGGCGGGCGTCGGCGTCGTCTGGTGGGGCAAGGTCCCGGTCGAGGTCGACGAGGTGAAGAAAGACAGCCGCATCGTGCTGCGCTGGGATGCCACCGGCGCCGACGGCAAGCCAGCCTACAAGACCCGCATCGAGATGAATTTCGAGCCGCTCGACGATGGCGGCACCTTCGTCACCATCGCCGAAACCGGCTGGCACGAGGACGCGGTCGGCCTGAAGAAGTCCTACCTCAATTGCGAGGGCTGGTCGCAGATGCTGGCCTGCATGAAGGCCTATGTCGAATACGGCATCAATTTGCGCGACGGCTATTACCGCAGCGAGATGAAGGGCGAGCCGGCCAACGAGAACAACATCTGAAAAGCCACCAAGATGACGGAGGCCTGCGATGAAGCAAGTGACGCCATTTCTGATGTTCGAGGGCAAGGCCGAAGAGGCAATGACCTTCTATTGCGAGACAATCCCCGACAGCAGCGTTCTTGACGTCACACGTTACGGCTCCGGCGAAGACGGCCCGGAAGGAACGGTCAAGCTGGCGCGCGTGTCCATAAGCGGTCTGGAAGTGATGGTCTACAACAGCCCCGTGCACCATGCCTTCACGTTCACGCCGTTGGTCTCGCTGTATGTGGATTGCTCCACGGAGGCAGAGCTGAACGGCATTGTCGAGGCGCTGGCCAAGGACGGCAAATTTCTGATGCCGCTGGACAATTATGGTTTCAGCCGCCGGTTTGCGTGGCTCAACGACAGGTTCGGAGTCTCCTGGCAGATCAATTTGGCATAGCAGGTTCTGGACCGAACCAGCCAATCGAACCTGAACACGGCAATGGAGCCAGCAAATGACCCCGAAGATCACCGGCGGCATTAACATCGCCATGAAAGTCCCGCCGCATCAATACCAGGCGACGATCGCCTTCTATCGCGACGTCGTCGGCCTGAAGCCATTCACGGCCAAGGCGCCGGCCGTCGGCTTCGAACTCGGTCCCAATCGGCTGTGGATCGACGAAGCACCGATGCTGAGCCAGGCCGAGATCTGGCTCGAGCTGTTCACCGATGATTTTCCGGCCGCTGCGGAGCATCTCGCCCAGGCCGGCGTCGTGCGTTGCGACGCCATCGAGGCACTGGGTGAAGGCTTCCGCGGCGGCTGGATCACCAACCCGGCCAACATCATTCACCTGGTGCGCGAGCCCGATGCCTGGTGAACAGGGCGGCGCCGTGGAAAGGAGGACGATATGGAAATCCGTGAAACACCGACCGCCGAAGCCGGCATGCTGATAAGGCGGCCGGTCGCCGACGTATTCGAAGCCTTCGTCGATCCGGCGATCACGACGAAGTTCTGGTTCACCCATGGCAGCGACAGGTTGGACAGCGGCAACGAAATCCGTTGGGAATGGCGCATGTACGGCGTCTCGACGACGGTCAATGTCAGTGAGATCGTCGAAAACAAGAAGATCGTCATGCAATGGAGCGATCCGCCGACCACGGTAGTGTGGACTTTCGCCGAAATGCCCGGCGGCATGACCTTTGTCGAGGTCCGCAATTTCGGCTTTGCCGGCAGCCCCGACGAGCAGGTCAAGCAGGCGATCGATTCGACCGGCGGTTTTGCGCTGGTGCTCGCCGGCGCCAAGGCGTGGCTGGAGCAAGGCCTGACGCTTGGCCTGATCGGCGACCGCCATCCGAAGGGCGTGCCGGCAAATTAGCTCTTCTACACGGGGAATTTGACTCCTTTGGCGAGCCTTCCAAGCGCTGCGCGGTGCCGAAGTTGTGAAATGTCGGCGGGACAGCGCCCCCTCTGCCCTACCGGGCATCTCCCCCACAAGGAGGGAGATTGGCCGTCACCTCTGCCTTCGAAGCTGCCGATCTCCCCCCTTGTGGGGGAGATGTCCGGCAGGACAGAGGGGGGCGCGAAGGATCGCCAGAGAGCGGAGCTTCCGGAATGTCGAAAGTATCGATTTCGCTGTCGGGCAATTCAGCCAGCTTGGCGAGCTGGTCGCGCTGATCCTGGCTGAGATCGTTCCTGCTCATCGAGTCATTCTATCATCAATGTGAACCATTCACATACCCTACTCAGTGCCCGCCGCCCTTTGCCTTCTTCCGCCGCCGCGCCAGCATGTTGAGCCCTTCGACCAGTGCCGAAAAGCCCATGGCGGCGTAGATGTAGCCTTTCGGCACATGGTAACCCATGCCGTCGGCGATCAGCGTCATGCCGATCATCAGCAGGAAGCCGAGGGCCAGCATGACGATGCTGGGATTCCTGGCGATGAAATCAGCCAGCGGCCCGGCCGCCAGCATCATCACGCTCACCGCCACGATCACCGCGATGTACATGATCGCGATTTCGTCGGTCATGCCGACCGCGGTGATGATCGAGTCGATCGAGAAGACGAGGTCGAGCAGCAATATCTGAAAAATGGCGCCGGCCAGCGACAGCTGCAATGTCTCGCCCATCATAGTGTCCTGGTGATCATCGAGATCGACCGTGTGGTGGATCTCCTTGGTCGCCTTCCAGACGAGGAACAGGCCGCCGGCGATCAGGATCAGGTCGCGCCATGAAAAGCCATGGCCGAAGGCGGTGAATATCGGCGTCGTCAGCTGGACGATGATCGAGATGGTGGCCAGCAGGATCAGCCGCATCACCAGCGCGGCGGAGATGCCGAGCCGCCGGGCGCGGGCTCGCTGCGCTACCGGCAATTTGTTGGTCAGGATCGAGATGAAGATCAGATTGTCGATGCCGAGCACGACCTCCAGCACGATCAGCGTCAGCAGCGCGACCCATGCCGTCGGGTCGGAGACAAAGGCGAAATGCGGCGCCAGGAATTCGACTAGCTGCATGGAGGTCGTCCCCTCTACGATCTAGAGCAGTTTCGCCGGCAATTGGGTATTGCAAGCGTCCATATCAATGTCACGACCAGAAGGATGGGGCCGTTTCCTCCAGCCGCGGGCCGCGGCGAAACGGCGCGATCCGTTCGGTCAGGCCGCTACGGTCGGAAATGTCGACGCCAACGCCGCACAATGTCGCCGGTCCGGTCGACGCCTCGAAGCGGCCTTTCGGCACCTTGGACAAGAACCGGTTGAGCGGCTCCTCCTTGTCCATGCCGAGCGAGGAATCGTAATCGCCGCACATGCCGGCATCGGAAATATAACCGGTGCCGCCATTGAGGATCTGGTGATCGCCGGTCGGTTGATGCGTATGGGTACCGACAACAAGGCTGGCACGGCCATCGACGAAATGGGCGAAGCACATTTTTTCCGAGGTCGCCTCGGCATGGAAATCGATGACGATCGCATCGGCCTGCTCGCCAAGCGGACAAGCGGCAAGTTCGCGCTCGCCGGCCTGGAACGGATCGTCGAGTTCGGGATGCATGAACACCCGGCCCATGATGTTGGCGACCAGCACGCGCGCGCCGTTCCTGGCGATGTAAACGCCTGAGCCGCGCCCCGGCGTACCCTTGGGGAAATTGGACGGACGCAGGAAGCGCTCTTCGCGCGGTGCGAAAATCAGCGCATCGCGCTGGTCCCAGACATGGTTGCCGGTGGTGACGACATCGGCGCCGGCCGAGATCGTCTCGCGAAAAATCTCCTCGGTGATGCCGAAGCCGCCGGCGGCGTTCTCGCCATTGACGATGACGAAGTCGAGTTTGAAATCCGAGATCAGGCCGGGCAGTTGTTCCCACACCGCCGTACGTCCTGTCTTGCCGACCATGTCGCCGAGGAAGAGAAGTCTCATATAAGCGTGATCCCGAACCGAAGGTCAGCGAAGCAAAAAGCTGCATGACTTTCGGAAAAGATCATGCGTCCAGGAACTTATCTACAATTTCGGCGCGAACCGGCGCAACCCGCTCTCGGTGAGTATTTCCGGAATGATCATGTCATGCGGCTCGTCCGGCACCAGGGCCACCTCCTGGCAGTCGAAGGCAATGCCGATCAGCCGCGGCTGTTGCCCCTTGTCGGCCAGCCGCGCGATCGCCCGGTCGTAATAGCCGGCGCCGTACCCGATGCGGTGGCCGCGCGAATCGAAGGCGGCAAGCGGCACCAGCATCGTTTGGGGATCGAGCACCTCGGCTTCCTCATGCGGCCCGACGGTGCCGAAGCCCATGTCGATCATCGGCGCGCCGCGTACCAGCTCGCGAAAAACGATGGTGGTCTTGTCCAGGATGGCCGGCAGGCAGAGCCTTGCCCCCTTTTCGCGCAAGGCAAACATCAGCGGCCGGACGTCGACTTCCGAGCGCATCGGCCAGAAGCCTGAGACGATCTGGCCCGGCTCGACCGTGATCCGGTCGCGCGCCGTCTCAGCCATTTCGAGTGCTGCCTCCACCCGCCAGAACGGATCGAGCGCGTCGCGGCGCCCGAGGGCTTGGTTGCGGAGATTTTTTTTCCGGTCTTTTGGGGATGTCATGCGCCGACGATAGAAAAGGTCAGATTTGGATGGAGTTTTACGAGCGACGTTTTGGAGGAGCGGCGCGAACCGCACAAAGCGGCGCGACGACAAGATCCGCCAGACATGGCCTTCAGATATGGCCTTTTCGATAGGTGACGATCCACACAACCGGTGGAGAGAGCGATCCCGGGAACCTACAAAGTAGGTGGGCGCCGTATGAGAAAACCCACGGGTCTTCCCAGGGACAGCTCCCTAGGGATCATTAAGGCCCCGGGGAAAATGTTCTCCTGCCGGGAAGCGCAGACCGTCCCCGCCAATATAGGCAGACGGCAGACCAAGCGCCAGAGAGACGACATGTTTCGGCGCTTAATTCGACGCAGAACCCCTCGACGAGGTCAGCGCCCGCAAGATCCCCGCTTCGCCAGCGGCGCCTTGCACAGCGAAGGCCGCGTCCTTAGGGTCGCGCGATGAACCCGGGAGCAAAAATGCGTTTCGAAGGCACGGCAGCCTATGTTGCCGACAAGGATCTGATGGTGGCAGTCAACGCGGCGATCGCGCTGGAGCGGCCGTTGCTGGTCAAGGGCGAGCCCGGCACCGGCAAGACCGAACTTGCCCGCCAGGTGGCGGCAGCTCTCGGCCTGGATCTGATCGAATGGCACGTCAAATCGACGACACGGGCGCAGCAGGGTCTCTATGAATATGACGCCGTCTCGCGGCTGCGCGACAGCCAGCTCGGCGATGAGCGCTTCAACGACATCCGCAATTACATCAAGCGCGGCAAATTATGGGATGCCTTTGCCGCCGGCAAGAAAGTCGTGCTTCTGATCGACGAGATCGACAAGGCCGACATCGAATTCCCCAACGATCTGTTGCAGGAACTGGATCGGATGGAGTTCTTCGTCTACGAGACCGGCGAGACCATCCGCGCCATCGTCAGGCCGATCGTCATCATCACCTCCAACAACGAGAAGGAATTGCCGGACGCCTTCCTGCGCCGCTGCTTCTTCCACTACATCCGCTTTCCCGACGTCAAGACGCTGCACAAAATCGTCGACGTGCACTATCCCGGCATTAAGCAGAATCTCGTGCGAGCAGCACTGACCCAGTTCTACGAGATCCGTGACGTGCCGGGCCTCAAGAAGAAGCCGTCGACCTCCGAGGCACTCGACTGGATCCGCCTGCTCGTCGCCGACGACATCGCGCCGGAAGACCTGCGCGCCGACCCGAAGAATGCGCTGCCGAAATTGCATGGCGCGTTGCTGAAGAACGAACAGGACGTGCATCTGTTCGAGCGCCTGGCCTTCATGGCGAGACGGCAGGGGTGAGGGGCGGGTCGGCCGGAAGCCGACCAAAGCTACCGGACAGCGCTTTCCCCGTGCTGGACCGTTGCCCTTGGCCAGGCACGGAGGCAGCTTCGGGTGGCCGAGTTCAGAGGGAAACGAAATGACCGAGATCACCGTCCGCCCGCTTGCGCAATCCGACCATGCCGACTGGCGGCGTCTGTGGACCGCCTATCTCACCTTCTACGAAACCAAGCTGCCGGAAACGGTTTACGCCGTCACCTGGAAGCGGCTGTTCACGGCGGGCGAGTTCGAGCCAAAAGGTTTCATCGCCACCCTCGACGGCAAGGCCGTCGGCCTGACGCACTATCTCTACCATCGCTCCTGCTGGTCGGAGATAAACAACTGCTACCTGCAGGACCTGTTCGCCGATCCCGATGTGCGCGGCAAGGGCGTCGGCGCCGCCCTGATCGAAGCGGTCAAGCAGGAAGCCGGCAAGATCGGCGTCAAGAACGTCTACTGGATGACGCACGAGACCAACACCACCGCGCGCAAGCTCTACGACCACGTGGCGCGGCGCACGGGCTTCATCGAATATGATTTGATGTGATGGCTGCCGACGATTGAAATAGCTACTGTTGCGCAATATATTGCGCATGATCAGGACTGCCCGTGCCGCTGATCGAGACCAACACGCGCAAGATCGTCACGACGCTTTTACGTGACGGCTGGGTGAACGTAGGCGGCGGCAAGCATGAGAAGTATGAGCATCCGGAGAGGCCGGAGACCATGATCATCGTGCCGCGGCATCGCGAACAATCTCTGGGTGTCGCGCGGTCGATCGCCCGGCTTGCTGGATGGATTTAAGGACGATCATGACGCACTATGTCGGAATTCTCGACGGCGCAAATGACGTCTGGGGAGTGCGGGTGCCCGATCTTCCCGGATGTCACGGTGGCGGCGCAAGTCCCGAGGAGGCGATCGCTGACGCCACGTCCGCCGTGCGCGAATGGGTCGAAGCACGCACGGCGAAACGCTTGCCCTTGCCGGTCCCCCATACGGTGGCGGAGTTGCTCCAACAGGGCGAACTCGACAGTGCCGCTGGTGAATCCGCGGTGATGATCCCTGTGTTGATCGATTCCGGACGACCAGTCCGGGCCAATCTGTCGCTCGACGCAGGCCTTCTAGCGGCGATCGACGAGGAGGCTAGCCGGCGTGGGCTGACGCGTTCCGCCTTCATCGCCAGCGCCGCACGGGAGAAGATCGAAGGTCACAGATAAAGTCGTACGATGTTCATCCCCTTCTTCCTCGAATTGAAGGCAGCGCGGGTTCCAGTCTCGCTCCGCGAATATCTGTCGCTGCTGGAGGGGCTGGAAGCCGGGCTGGTCGACTATGATGTCGAGGGCTTTTACTATCTCGCCCGCGCCGCTCTGGTGAAGGACGAGCGCCACATCGACCGCTTCGACCAGGTCTTTTCGCACATCTTTAAAGGTGTCGAGGCGCTGGCCGGCGAAGACCCGGTCGATGTCGCAAACATCCCGGAGGAATGGCTGCGGAGGCTCGCCGAAAAGCACCTGACCGACGAGGAGAAGAAACTGGTCGAGGCGCTGGGCGGCTTCGAAAAGCTGATGGAGACGCTGAAGAAGCGGTTGGAGGAGCAAAAGGGCCGGCATCAGGGCGGTTCGAAATGGATCGGCACCGGCGGCACCTCGCCCTTCGGCGCCTATGGCTACAATCCCGAAGGCGTGCGCATCGGCCAGCACGAAAGCCGCAACCGCCGCGCGGTAAAAGTCTGGGACAGGCGCGAGTTCAGGAATTTCGATGACGCCGTCGAACTCGGCACCCGCAACATCAAGGTCGCGCTGAAGCGCCTGCGCCGCTGGGTGCGCGAAGGCGCCGAAGAGGAATTCGACCTGCCCGGCACCATCCACGCCACCGCCGAGCACGGTTATCTTGACGTTAAGACACAACCCGAACGTCGCAATGCCGTCAAGCTGCTGATTTTCTTCGATGTCGGCGGCTCGATGGACGACCATATCAGGAGTGTCGAAGAGCTGTTCTCGGCCGCCCGCGCCGAGTTCCGCCAGCTCGAATATTTCTACTTCCACAACTGCCTCTACGAAGGGGTGTGGAAGGACAATCGCCGCCGCCATGCCGAGGTGATTCCGACCTTCGATCTCCTCCATAAATATGGCCCCGACTACAAGGTGATCGTCGTCGGCGACGCCTCGATGAGCCCCTATGAGATTGCCCAACCCGGCGGCTCGGTCGAGCACTGGAACAAGGAGGCCGGCGCCGTCTGGCTCGGCCGGCTGCTGCAGCAATGGCCGAACGCCATTTGGCTCAACCCCGAAGCCGAGAAGAACTGGGGCTATACCCATTCGATTGCCATGATCCGCGATATCTTTGGCGGCCGCATGTTTCCGCTGACGCTCGCCGGCCTCGAAGCCGCGACGAAGCAACTTTCAAGGAAGCACTGAATGGATCCACGCAAAACAGGACGGTCGACCTGTTTCCTTTGCCTGCAATGCGGTGTCCAGTTCGCGGCGACAGCGACGTCGCCGCGACATTGCCCGATCTGCGAGGACGAGCGGCAATATGTGCGCTGGGAGGGCCAGGCCTGGACCACGCCGGAAGAGCTCGCCGCCGGGTATCGGGTCGTGATCAAGGATGATGCCGGCGCGCTCGCTTTCGGCATCGAGCCGCGCTTCGCCATCGGCCAGCGGGCGTTGCTGGCGCAAACGCCGCACGGCAATGTGCTGTGGGACTGCATCTCGATGGTCAGCGACGAGGCGGTGGCGGAGATCAACCGCCGGGGCGGCCTGGCCGCCATCGCCATTTCGCATTGCCACTATTATTCGGCAATGGTCGAATGGAGCGAGGCGTTTGGCGGCGTGCCGATTTATCTGCACGCCGATGATCGTCAATGGATCATGCGGCCGCATCCGGCGATCATCAGCTGGGAAGGCGAGACGCGCGCCATAAACCCGTCGCTGACGCTCATCCGCTGCGGCGGCCACTTTGCCGGTGGCCAGGTGCTGCACTGGAAGCGCGATACCGGCAATGCCATCCTGGCCGGCGACATACTGCAGGTGACGCCGACGCGCCGTCATGTCAGCTTCATGTACAGCTATCCGAACTATATCCCGCTCAACGCGACGAAAGTGCTCGGCATCAAGGCTGCGCTGGAGCCTTTCGCATTCGACCATATCTACGGCGCATGGTGGAACCAGAACGTCATCGGAGGTGCAAAGGCGGCATTTTCATCATCGGTTGCGCGCTATCTCGCGGCCATCGCCTGAGGAATTTTTCGCAGCAGGACTTGGAAATACGGGCAAACGCCGTAACAAATGCCTATTTCAGGCGAAGTTGGGAAGGCAACCCAAATAGCGACATAAGCTAAGAGGAAAAAATGGACAGCCACACCTACCCCGTTACCCGCACCGACGCCGAATGGCGCGCCCGGCTGACGCCCGAGCAATATGCGGTGATGCGCAACCACGGCACCGAGCGGCCGGGAAGCTGCGCGCTGCTGTACGAGAAGCGCGCCGGCACCTTCTCCTGCGTCGGCTGCGACCAGCCCTTGTTTGAATCCAAGCTGAAATTCGAGAGCGGCACCGGTTGGCCGAGCTTCAACGATCCCGTGCCGGGCTCGGTCGAGACCACCGTCGACCGCAGCTACGGCATGGTCCGCACCGAGTGCCATTGTGCCCGCTGCGGCAGCCATCTCGGCCATGTCTTCGAGGACGGCCCGCCGCCGACCGGTCTGCGCTATTGCATCAACGGCGTGGCGCTCAAATTCGAGCCGGCCGCCTGATCGTCAGGCCACGACCACCAGGATCAGCCACAATGTGGCGCCAAGCGTCATCAGCGAGGCCTTGACGCCACTCGATGTTCCGGCAGTTCGCCAAACGGCAAAGGTCAGGAAGATATTGTAGGGTACCGGCGCGAAATGCACCGCCAGGACCAGCGCAAGCGGCAGCTTCAGCCCGAGCAGAATGAGTGCCGCCACCGACGACGCAACGTTGATCGCTGTGCCGACAATGACCAGGTCGCGCCAGAACAGCCGATCGAGCGGCACGCCGCCCAGCCAGCGTGAGCGGAAGAAAGCGGCAACGCGCGACATGATCGTCATCGATCCACCGGCTCCCTCGCCCTGCTCACCAGAGCAACCCTTCCACAAGGATTGCGTCTGGAACCCTGCTTTATTCCTGACCCAGAACTTCGGCAATCGCGCGCTCGAAACGCGAGGCTTCCGTCACCAGCCAATCGGTCATCGCCGGCCAATTGTCCTCGGCAAAACAATTCACCCGCCACATCGAATTGATGCCGAGGCCGTCGCAACTTTGTTCTGGCCTGAGCTTCAGCCGGTCTTCGATGGCCGGCTGGAACGGCTTCAGCCGCGACCAGGCTTGCGTGGCACCGAATTTCTCGTTGCGGCCGAAGAAGACGCCGACATGATTGTGCGCAGGCGCGACATACATTGAAATGACCAATGCGAAATCGGGCAGCCCACGCTGCCAGAACCACGGTCCGCGCCTCGCCAGCAGAGCCCTTTCATCCGGATGCCGTTCCGCGAACAGCGTCCAGAAGCTGCGTTGGCGGAATTCAGAGGCGCGGCGGGCGCCAAAATCGAATTCGCTCATGGTTCCAACCGTCGAGGGGCGCCGCAACCGGCGCCCAAGGCTGTTACCGGCTTACACCATTCCAAGCGCGGCCTTGTACAGATCGAGAATGGATTCCTCTTCCTGCCGCTCGGCCTGGTCCTTCTTGCGCAGCCGGATAATCGACCGCATCGCCTTGGTGTCGAAGCCGGTGCCCTTGGCCTCTGCGAACACTTCCTTGATGTCGTCGGCAATCGTCTTCTTCTCTTCCTCGAGCCGCTCGATGCGTTCGATGAAGGCGCGCAGCTGGCCGGCGGCAACAGTCTGGCTGGTCTCGGTGATGTCGTCGGCCATATTCTTCTCTCCGCGTCGTTTTCTCGCCGCGACTCGGGGGGGACCCGAGCGGCGAATTGCAGCGGTTCGATGCCCGACCGGGCGCGGCGGGTCAAGGTGCTATCGATGCGGCATGAAGGGGTTGGGCACGCCTTAAGGTGTGTAGAGATTCAGGTCAGGCCGAGCCGAAAACGATGGCTGCCGAGAACCGGAGCGGAGCGTACCTGAGTACGTGAGCACCGGAAGCGCAGGAAGCCGGCGTTTGCAGGCCGGCATCACCTGAATATCAGCACACCTTACCCGAATGCGATCAGCAGATCCTTGGCATCGATCTGGTCGCCGGCCTTGACCAGCACTTCGGCTATGGTGCCGTCGCGTTCGGCATGCAACGCCGTTTCCATCTTCATCGCTTCGATCGACAGCAGCACGTCGCCGGCCTTCACCGCCTGACCGGCAGCGACCGCAAGCGCCGAGACGACGCCAGGCATCGGCGCGCCGACATGCGCCTCGTTGCCCGGCTCCGCCTTGCGCCGCGCCTTGGCAGCGGACGCGCCATGCGCCCGGTCCGGCACCTTCACGCGGCGCGGCTGGCCGTTGAGCTCGAAGAACACGGTGACCATGCCCTTTTCGTCGACATCGCCCAGGGCAAGGCAGCGCACCACCAGCGTCTTGCCTTTTTCGATATCGACGAAAATCTCGTCTTCCGGCTTCATGCCGTAGAAATAGGTCGGCGTCGGCAGCACGCTGACCGGCCCGTAGGTCTCCTGCGCGGCGGCAAAATCCGAAAACACCTTCGGATACATCAGCCACGACGCGAACTCGAACTCGCTGAGCTTGCGCTCGAGCTTTTCCTCGACCTCCGTGCGACTGGCCTTGAGGTCCGCCGGTTTGAGCAGCGAGCCCGGCCGCACCGTGATCGGCTTTTCGCCCTTCAGCACCTTCTTCTGCAATGGCTTTGGCCAGCCGCCCGGCGACTGGCCGAGATCGCCGCGCAACATCGACACCACCGAATCCGGGAAGGCGATGTCCCTCGCCGGATTCTCGACATCGGCGACGGTCAGGTCCTGGCTCACCATCATCAGCGCCATGTCGCCGACGACCTTGGACGACGGCGTCACCTTGACGATATCGCCGAACATCAGATTGACGTCGTGATACGTCTGCGCCACTTCGTGCCAGCGTGTCTCCAACCCGAGCGAGCGCGCCTGTTCCTTGAGGTTGGTGAACTGCCCGCCCGGCATTTCGTGCAGATAGACCTCCGATGCCGGCCCCTTCAGGTCGCTTTCAAAGGCGGCGTATTGATTGCGCACCGCCTCCCAATAGAACGAGATGTTCCTGATCCATTGCGGGTCGAGGCCCGGATCGCGCTCGGTGCCTTTCAGCGCCTCGACGATCGAACCCAGGCACGGCTGCGAGGTGTTGCCCGATAGCGAATCCATCGCCGCGTCGATGGCGTCGACGCCGCTCTCCACCGCCGCCAGCACGGTTGCCGCCGACAGGCCGGATGTGTCGTGGGTGTGGAAGTGGATCGGCAGGTCCGTCGCCTCGCGCAGTGCCTTGAACAGCACGCGGGCCGCCGCCGGTTTCAAAAGCCCGGCCATATCCTTGACGGCGATGATATGG
Organism: Mesorhizobium sp. M1329; assembly: GCF_040318035.1. Classification (NCBI taxonomy): domain Bacteria; kingdom Pseudomonadati; phylum Pseudomonadota; class Alphaproteobacteria; order Hyphomicrobiales; family Phyllobacteriaceae; genus Mesorhizobium; species Mesorhizobium sp. M1329. The sequence goes on from NZ_JAMYLN010000011.1 coordinate 105,580, forward strand.
GCGCCTGCCGCCTGCAATTCCCTGGCCAGGCCGACATAGTATTTCAGATCGTATTTGGCCCGCGCCGGATCGAGTATGTCGCCGGTATAACAGATAGCCGCTTCGATCAGTCTGCCCTCGGCGCCGACCGCATCCATGGCGACGCGCATGTTGTCGACCCAATTCAGGCAATCGAAGACCCGGAACAGGTCGATGCCGCCGGCAGCGGCCTGGCGGACGAAATGCTGGACGACATTGTCGGGATAGTTGGTATAGCCAACGCCGTTGGCGCCGCGCAGGAGCATCTGCAGCAGAAGGTTGGGTGCTGCCTCGCGCACCAGCGACAGCCGCTCCCACGGGTCTTCGGTGAGAAAGCGCATGGCGACGTCGAATGTGGCGCCGCCCCAGCATTCGAGCGACAAAAGCTGCGGCAGAGCACGCGCATAGGTGCCGGCAATTCCGGCGATGTCATAGGTGCGCACACGCGTCGCGAGCAAGGATTGATGCCCGTCGCGCATTGTCGTGTCGGTGACCAGCACCTCTTTTTGTTCGCGCATCCACGCGGCGAATTTCTCCGGCCCGAGCACGTCGAGCTTCTGCTTGCTGCCGTGCGGCACATTGCCGTTGAGATATGGCACCACCGGCGGCGCCGCATCGGCCTTTGGCTGCGGCCGGCCGCGCGTCTCGGGATGACCATTGACCGAAACGTCGGCAAGATAGTTGAGCAGCTTGGTCGCGCGGTCCTGCCGTTTCACGCTGGCGAACAGTTCCGGCGTCGTGTCGATGAACTTGGTGGTGTAGGAATTGTCGGCGAAGCTCGGGTGATTGATGATCGCCTCGAGAAAGGTGAGGTTGGTCGCCACGCCGCGGATGCGGAATTCGCGCAGCGCCCGGTTCATGCGGGCGATGGTTTCGGCCGGCGTCGGCGCCCAAGCCGTTACCTTTTCCAGCAGCGGATCGTAGAAGCGGGTGATGACCGCCCCCGAATAGGCGGTGCCGCCATCAAGGCGGATACCGAAGCCGGTGGCGCCGCGATAGGCGGTGATGCGGCCGTAGTCGGGGATGAAATTATGCTCGGGATCTTCCGTGGTGATGCGGCACTGCAGGGCGTGACCGTTGAGCCTGATGTCCTTCTGCGCCGGAACGCCCGATTCCGCCGTGCCGATGGCAAAGCCGTCGAGGATATGGATCTGCGCCTTGACGATGTCGATGCCGGTCACCTGTTCGGTGACGGTGTGCTCGACCTGGATACGCGGATTGACCTCGATGAAGTAGAATTTTCCGGTGTCGGCATCCTGGAGGAACTCGACCGTGCCGGCGCCGATATAGCTGGTTTCGCGCGCGATCCTCAGCGCATAGCCGCAAAGCTCCTCGCGCTGCGGCATTTCAAGATACGGCGCCGGCGCCCGCTCGACCACTTTCTGGTTGCGGCGCTGGATCGAACAATCGCGCTCGAACAGGTGCACGGCGTTGCCATGCGTGTCGCCCAGTACCTGCACCTCGACATGGCGGGCGCGCTCGATCAGCTTTTCGAGATAGACCTCGTCCTTGCCGAAAGCCGCCTTTGCCTCACGCTTGCCTTCCATCACCTCGCGGGGGAGATCGGCCTCGGAGCGGACGGCGCGCATGCCGCGGCCGCCGCCGCCCCAGGATGCCTTGAGCATCACCGGGTAGCCGATCGTCTTGGCAAGTTCCTTTACCGCCGCCATGTCGTCCGGCAAGGGATCGGTCGCGGGAATTACCGGCACGCCGACTTCGATCGCGAGATTGCGGGCGGCGACCTTGTTGCCCAGCCGGCGCATCGTATCGGGCTTTGGTCCGATGAAGATGATGCCGGCCTTGGCACAGGCCTCGGCGAATTCCGGGCTCTCCGACAGCAGCCCGTAACCCGGATGGATGGCATCGGCGCCCGAAAGCCTGGCGACGCGGATAACCTCCTCGATCGACAGATAGCTTTCGATCGGCCCCATATCCCTGGTCAAATGCGGCCCGCGCCCGACCTGGTAGCTTTCGTCGGCCTTGAAGCGATGCAGGGAGTATTTGTCCTCCTCTGCCCAGATCGCCACGGTTTTGAGGCCGAGTTCATTGGCCGCGCGGAAGACGCGGATGGCTATTTCGGAGCGGTTGGCGACAAGGATCTTCGAGATTGCCAAGGACAGGGCTCCGGACGGGGAAGGGAACTGCCGGACATGATTAGCGCGAAAATGCTGCAGTGCAAACAAAATCGAAAAGAGGGATTAAACCGATTTAGTTCGATCGGTCACGCTGACACATTGCGTGTCGGTCCGGAGAACGCCTGGGCAGTTCCGATCCAGGCTTTCGGGAAACTCCTATAAAAAATGCCCGGCGCGAGGCGCCGGGCATTTTCATGTAGCAACGTCCGGTTATTTGCCGGGTGCGTTCTCGACATAGGTGTATTTGCCGTCGTCACCCTTCTTCCAGGTGTACATGACGTAGTCCGGACGGGTGATATCGCCCTTCGCGTCGTAGCCGATCTCGCCGATCGCGGTCTTCCAGGGGCCGGCCGACTTGATGGTCTCGGCTACCTTCTGAGCGTCATCGGCTGAACCGGTCTTGGTAATGGCGGCCGCGATGATTTCCATCGCTGCGTAGGAGTAGAGGGTGTAGGCCTCGGGCTCGAAGCCGGCCGCACGGAACTTCTCGACGAGTTCCTTGGCGTTCGGATTCTTGCGCGGATCCGGAGCGAACGTCATCAGCGTGCCCTCGACGGCGTCGCCCGCGATGGAGGCCAATTCGTTCGACACGATGCCGTCGCCGGACATGAAGGTTGCCTTGAGGCCCTGGTCGGCGAGCTGGCGTATGATCAGGCCGGCTTCGGTGTGCAGGCCGCCATAGTAGACGACCGTGACGCCCGCGTCCTTCATCTTGGCGATGAGGGCCGAGAAATCCTTGTCGCCGACATTGATGCCTTCATACATGGCCTCAGTCACGCCGTTGGCTGCGAGCGCCTTCTTGGTTTCGTCGGCGAGGCCCTGGCCATAAGGCGTCTTGTCATGGATGACAGCGATCTTGGCATCCTTGAAGTTCGCGGCGAGATAGTCGCCGGCGACCTTGCCCTGCTGATCGTCACGTCCGCAGGTGCGGAAGGTGTTCCACATGCCACGTTCGGTCAACTTCGGATTGGTCGCGGCCGGGGTGATCTCAAGGATGCCGTTCTCGGCGTAGACTTCCGAGGCCGGGATCGAGACGCCGGAGTTGAAGTGGCCATCGACGTACTTGACGCCGTCGGCGACGAACTTGTTGGCGACCGAGATGCCTTGCTTGGGATCGGAGACGTCGTCGCCGACTTCAAGCTTGAGCTGCTGGCCAAGAACGCCGCCCGCCGCATTGATATCGGCGACTGCCTGTTCGGCACCCTTCTGAAGTTGGGCACCGAACGCCGCGTTCGGACCGGTGATCGGACCGGCAACGCCGATCAGGATGTCAGCCCACGCGTTGCCGCTGAACGCGACAAGCGCGGTCAGGGCGACGGCGGACAAAAGTGACTTTTTCATTGAAACGCTCCCATTTACCGAGTGGGCGTGGATGTTGCTTTCATGCGATGCCCACTCTTGCTCGCAGAAAGAGTACTTTGCCGATTTTCAGGCACTTGTCACGCCGATTCATCCCTGAAACGCCGTTAATGATAAATGTCAACCTTTTGGTTTCCAGCTCAAAAGAGAGGCTCTTTCGTAAAGCCAATTATACTGCGTTACCATCTGGTTGGTGCGCGTGTATTGGTAGCCAATGAAGCCCAATATCATCAGCACGATGGTATCGACCACGTAGTAATGCAGCGAAAACATCGTTCCGCCGAACAGCGCATGATGGATGAATCTTACGCCGATGCCGAGCCCCAGCATATAGGCGAATAGCTGGGCGAAGCTGCGCCATGTTTGGGCACACGCCTTGCCCGTCATCCAGGCCGCCCAGCCACCGAGCAGGCAGGTGACGAAAAAGAACTGCCAGATCGAGGGTTCCTCATAGAGAATGCCCTGCATAATGCCCTGCATGATGAAGTCTCCTGAAACTCAGTGATGGCCGCCCTCGAGATAGGCGGCGCGCACTTCCGGATTGGCGAGCAGTTCCTTGCCGGTGCCGCTCATCGTCACATTGCCGTTGACCATGACATAGCCGCGCGTGGCGAGCTTCAGTGCGCCGAAGGCGTTCTGCTCGACCAGGAACACGGTCAGTCCCTGCGTGCGGTTTAGCTCGCGAATGGCGTCGAAGATCTGCTTGACGATCAGCGGCGCCAGGCCTAGCGACGGCTCATCCAGCAAGAGCAGCTTCGGCCTTGCCATCAGCGCGCGGCCGATCGACAGCATCTGCTGCTCGCCGCCCGAAAGTGTGCCGCCTCGTTGGCCGACGCGTTCCTTGAGCCGCGGGAACAGCGTGAAGACCCTTTCGACGTCCTCGTCGTAATGCTTGAGACCGTCGAGGCTGGCGCCCATCTGCAGGTTTTCCATCACCGTCATGCGCGGAAAGATGCGCCGGCCCTCCGGCGACTGCGCGATACGCATGCGCGCGATCTCGTGGGTCGGCATCTGGGTGATATCGGTGCCGGCGAAAGTGATGGTGCCGGCACGAGCGCGCGGAGCACCGAAGATGGTCATCATCAGTGTCGACTTGCCGGCGCCGTTGGCGCCGATCAGCGCCACGATCTCGCCCTGTTTGACGGTGACGTCGACGCCGTTCAGCGCCCTGATGTTGCCGTAGTAGGTCTGGACGCCCTTGATATCGAGCAGCGTTGTGCCGGCCATTATTTCCGCCCTCCGCGCCGATTAGAGGTGCCGGGAGTTTTCGGCTTCGCCGGAGCCTTGCCCGGCTTTGCCGTGGAAGATTTCGTGGCCGATTTGGCTTTGGCCGATCCGGACTTTGCAGCAGCGCTCGACCTTGCATCGATCTGCCCGGCTTTCGAAGCGCCCTTTGACACGGTGACGCGTTCGCCCTCGCTATGGCCGACCGTATCGGCCACCGGTCCGGCGAGATAGGAAGACGATGTGCCCGGGCCGTGTGCATAATCCGGACCGGTATCCAGTTGCTCGATGACGTCTTCGTCACCGACCTCGGTCAGCACCGTCTCGACTTCCTCGTCTTCGACACCGAGATAGGCGGCGATGACGCGCGGGTCGGTGCGTACCGATTGCGGGTTGCCGTCGGAGATCTTGCGCCCGTATTCGAGCACGACGACATGGTCTGAAATCTGCATGACCACCGCCATGTCGTGCTCGATCAAAAGGATCGACGTGCCGGTGTTGTCCTTGATGTCCATCAGCAGCGCATTGAGTGCCGCCGATTCCTTCGGATTAAGGCCGGCAGCCGGCTCGTCGAGGCACAGAAGCTCAGGGCCGGTGCACATGGCGCGAGCAATTTCGAGCCGTCGCTGCGCGCCATATGGCAGATCGCCGGCAGGATCGTCGGCGCGGTCGACGAGATCGGCCTTCTCCAGCCAGTGCTCGGCCAGTTCAACCGATTCCGCCGAAGCCTGTCTGTATCCGCTATAGCCGAACAGGCCGAGAATAGTATAGCCGGACGCCTTCATCAGCTTGTTGTGCTGGGCGACCAGAAGGTTCTCCAGCAGCGTCATGCCCGAGAACAGGCGGATGTTCTGGAAGGTGCGCGCCACCTTGGCACGCGCCGGGATCTCATGGTTCGGCAAGCGTTCGAGCAGGAAGGTCGAGCCGTCGCGCCGGTTGAGCGTGATCATGCCTTCCGACGGCTTGTAGAAACCGGTGATGCAATTGAACACGGTGGTCTTGCCGGCGCCGTTGGGACCGATCAGCGCGGTGATCTCGCCACGTTTGGCCTGGAACGACAAATCGCCGATGGCGATGAGACCGCCGAACTTCATCGACAGATGCTCGACCTGCAGGATGGCATCGTTCACGGAGGGGCTCGCATTCATCAGCCGTGTCCCTCCTTGGTGAAGGACCCGGACACCGCCCTGCGCACCTTGAGGAAGGCTGTCGGCTCGCGGCTGCCGACGAAGCCACGCGGCTTCCACAGCATGACGATGACCATGGCCATGCCGAACAACAGCATGCGATAAAGCTCCGGCGTAAAGTCGGGGCCGAACCCGGGTATGACCTTGATGTTGCCCCAACTCAGGCCGGTCTTGAGGAAATCCAGTTCGCGCAGGATTTCGGTGCCGCCGATCATCACCATGGCGGCGACGGCAATGCCGACCAGCGAGCCCATGCCGCCAAGCACGACGATGGCAAGGATGATCGCCGATTCCAGGAAGACGAAGGATTCCGGGCTGACGAAGCCTTGCCGCGCGGCGAAGAACGAGCCGGCGAAGCCGCCGAACATCGCGCCCGTGGCAAAGGCCGTGAGCTTGGTGGTGGTGGTGTTGATGCCGAGCGAGCGGCAGGCGATCTCGTCCTCGCGCAGCGCTTCCCAGGCGCGGCCGACCGGCAGGCGCCTGAGCCTCACCGTGACGAAGGCGGTCAGCAGGCAGAGTCCAAGGATCAGGTAGTAGAGGAAGATCTTGTAGTAGGCGCCGGACTGCGCGATGCCGAGCACCTTGGCGATGTAGTTCGGGTCGGAGACGTTGAACGACATCAGGCCGAAGAAAGAGACCTTCGGGATGCCGGAAATCCCGGCCGAGCCGTTGGTCACTTCGCGCCAGTTGATGATCACCAGCCTTATGATCTCGCCGAAAGCGAGCGTCACGATCGCCAGATAGTCACCGCGCAGGCGCAGCACAGGGAAGCCCAGCATCACGCCCCAGAATGCGGCCATCAGGCCGGCGGCGGGCAGCAGGATCCAGAAGGAAAGGCCGAAATGCGTGCCGAGCAGCGCATAAGCATAGGCACCGACGGCGTAGAAGGCGACATAGCCGAGGTCGAGCAGGCCGGCCAAACCAATAACGATATTCAACCCCCAGGCCAGCATCACGTAGATCAGGATCTGGATGCCGAAATTGTCGACATACTTCAGCGAACCCTGGAAACCGACCGCCATGGACCCGGCATATAGCGCCAGCACCAACACCACGACGATCGGGTAGAGCGCCAGTGCGGTTATGCCCAATGCCGAGAAATGAGCATGAATGAAGGCCCGGAAACGATAAATCAGCCACGCCAGCGCATAGATGATTGCGAGCGCCCGCAGGAACCGCACAAAATCGGAAATTTCCGGCCCTAAGGCCTCGGTCAGGAAGCCACTGAGCGCGAGCAGAATGACGGCGACGGCGAGCGCCACGATGAACGCGGGAAGGCGGAAGAATCGCGAAGCCAGGCTGACCGGCAGCAGGCCGGTGGCGACGTCGACGATCTTCTGGTTCGCCAGGAAGGGTTGGCCATAGGCGACGTAAAGGAAGCGTCCGGCCATGGTGGCGATCACGACGCCGGCGAGCAAGCCCCAGCGCTGCACGAGGATCAGTTCGTTGGAAATGTTCTGGTCGGTCTTCAGGCCGATGAACAGGACGAACAGGCCGAGCGCGATGGCGCCGGCATAGAGCGCTTCGCGAAAAGCGCGCTGGACCGGGGTGGCGACGACGGTGCTTTCCGGAGATACGGTAACCGCCATGATCTCAGACCTTTTCGACTTCTGGCCGGCCGAGAATGCCGGAAGGCAGGAAGATCAGTACGATCGCCAGGATGGAGAAGGCGGCGACGTCCTTGTAATCGATCGAGAAATAAGCCGACCACATGCTTTCGATGAAGCCAATCATCAGCCCGCCGAGCACGGCGCCGGGCAGTGAGCCGATGCCGCCGAGCACCGCGGCAGTAAATGCCTTCACACCGGGCGTAAAGCCGTCGGAAAACACCACCACACCGTAGTACATCAGGAACAAAGTGCCGGCGACGGCGGCAAGGGCGGCGCCCATGATGAAGGTGATCGAGATGGTGCGGTCGACGTCGATGCCAAGCAGTGCGGCCATCTTGCGGTCCTGCTCGCAGGCGCGCTGCGCCCGGCCGAGCGAAGTCTTGTTGACCAGGTACCAGAACAACGCCAGCAGGACTATGGTGACCAGGACGATGATGATCTGCTTCAGCGAGACGCTGATGCCTTCGATGTTGTAGACCTTGGACACCATTGGCGGGACCGGCTTGTTGCGCGGCCCTTGCGTCACCTGGACGAAATTGGACAGCGCAATCGACATGCCGATCGCGGTGATCAGCGGCGCCAGCCGGAATGAACCGCGCAAAGGCCGGTAGGCCACCTTCTCGATCGTCCAGTTATACAGGCTGGTCAGCAGCATCGCGACGATCATCATGATCAGCAGCGCAATGACGATCGGCAGCGAATAGAACAATGCACCGAGGATAAGGAAAACGATGAGCGCGGTGAAAGCGCCGATCATAAAAATGTCGCCATGGGCGAAATTGATCATGCCGATGATGCCGTAGACCATCGTATAGCCGATCGCTATCAGCCCATAGATCGATCCCAGCGTCAGCCCATTGATAAGCTGCTGGACAAAGTACTGCATGCTGTCGTGGCTCCCCTGGAATGTCGCCCATGCAGACGCATTCCTTTTCGTATTTCCCCTAGTCGTAAAGTTTCGAGCCCGGATTGCAACGTGATTTTTCGATCATTATGCGTGTTTTCGCCGCACGCCGTCCGATTGCCCGTTTTGTTCCCGTCCGACCCCTGGACCATCGCGAACCCTACCATTGGCCTAACGCAATGTCTTTGACGATTCAATCGCAGCATGCGCTCTATTTCGAAGAAATCGGCGTCAAAATAAGTTGATGAGCGGGATCGTTGCGTGATCGATCGCAATTCGTTTGCGCTCTCTTTCTTTCCCTTGCGTCAGTAATTTCCCTATTTGACGACGAAGCCGTGCGCGAACGGGTCGCGGTCGTCGATGAAGATCGTGTTCAATCCGGTCATCCGCGCCCAGCCGCCGATCGACGGAATGATTGCCGGGTTGCCGGCGACGGTGACCTCTTTCTCCACCCTGCCCTTGAACAGCGACCCGATGATCGATTCATGGACGAAGTCCTCGCCAACCCCAAGCTTGCCCTTGGCGTGAAGCTGCGCCATGCGCGCCGAGGTGCCGGTGCCGCAGGGCGACCGGTCGATTGCCTTGTCGCCATAGAAGACGGCGTTCCGGGCATCGGCTTGCGGGTTGGTCGGCGCGCCGGTCCACAATATGTGCGACAGCTTGTTGATGCCGGGATTCTCCGGATGCACGAAGGTATATTTTTCGTTGAGCCGTTGCCGCACCACCGGGCTCCAGGCGATCAGGTCGCCGGCCGAATGCTCGGCCATGTCGCGATAGTTCTTTTGCGGTTCGACGATGGCGTAGAAATTGCCGCCATAGGCGACATCGACGCTGATTTCGCCGAGCCCGGGGCACTCGACCGTCAGTCCCTCGGCGTAGAGGAAGGACGGCACATTGGTAATGCGAACCTCCTCGACATAGTCGCCGACTTGGCTGTACTCGGCTACGACCACGCCCGCCGGCGTATCCAGCCTGAGCACGCCCGGTGTCTTCGGCTTGATCAGCCCATGCTCGACCGCAAAAGTTACCGTGCCGATGGTGCCATGGCCGCACATCGGCAGGCAGCCCGAGGTTTCGATGAACAGGATGGCGATGTCGCAATCCTCGCGCGTCGGTGGATAGAGGATCGAGCCGGACATCACGTCATGGCCGCGCGGCTCGAACATCAGGCCGGTGAGAATCCAGTCATATTCGGCCAGGAAATGCGCTCGCCGCTCCATCATCGTCGAGCCCTTGAGCAAAGGCCCACCGCCGGCGACCAGCCGCACCGGATTGCCGCAGGTGTGGCCGTCTATGCAGAAGAAGGAATTCTTGGCCATGCCGGCTCCCAACTGAATGTCTTCGAACTCAAAACCGTTGCGGGCTGAACGGGCCGAGATCGAGCGATGGACTCTGCCCGAGAACAAGTTCGCGGATCAAGCGCCCGGTCGCCGCGGCCTGGGTCAGGCCGAGGTGACCATGGCCGAAACCATACACAACCGACGGCGTTTGTTGCGACCGCCCGATCACCGGCAGCGAATCCGGCAGCGACGGTCGGAAGCCCATCCATTCGCGGCCATTGGCCGGATCCAGCCCCGGCAGGAATTTCTGCGCCTTTTCGAGCAGCGCTTTCGAGCGCGCATAATTGGGCGGCCTCTCTAGGCCGCCGAGCTCGACAGCGCCGCCAACGCGCAAGCCCGTCTCGAGCGGCGTGATGACGAAGCCATGCCCGGAAAAGATCAATTGCCGCCTTACGTCGAAGGCAGTCTTCGGCAACGTCGTGTTGTAGCCACGCTCGGTCTCCAGCGGGATGCCGTCGCCGAGATGTCTCGCCAGCAGATGCGACCAGGCCCCGGCAGCAATGACGACGTGCTTCGCCCGTCGCCTCGTGCCGTCGGCCGCGGTCAGGATCGCGCCGTCCTGTCCCGCCTCGACACGCTCGATCCGGGCCTTTTCGAACCCGGCGCCCAACCCCTCGGCATAGGCCCACAAGGCCTTTCCAAGCAGCTTGGGATCGGCGACGGTTTTCCACCCCGGCACGAACGTTCCCTTGACGAAGCGCGGCGACAGGCCGGGCTGCAGGGCTGTGAGAGCCCTACCCTCGACATGGCTGAAGCCGATGCCGAAGCGCTGCCGTGCCGCCCAGCCGGGCAGCGAAGCCTTGAACTCGGCCTCGCTTTCGTAGAGTTCGAGCGAGCCGTCCTCGTGCAGCATCGGCCGTGTGCCGGAACGGTCGAGCAAGCCCATCCATTCCGCCTCGGCGAGCTTCATCATCCCGGCCTGCGCGGCAAGGCCGGCTTCATAGCGGTCGCTTCGGCCGGCACGCCAGAAGCGGACCAGCCAGGGCAGCAGCTTCGGCAGATAGGCGGGCGGAATGCTGAGCGGGCCGAGCGGGTCGGCGAGCCATTTCGGCAACTGCCTGATCATGCCCTTGTGGGCCAGCGGCAGCACGTCGGAGAAGGCAAAGGCGGCGGCATTGCCGGAACTGGTCTCCTCGCATATCCCTGTCCGATCGAAGATCGTGACGTTTCGGCCCGCCTCGGCCAGAAAGGCGGCGGCACAGATGCCGATAATGCCGCCACCAATGATGGCGACATCGAGCGTAGCATTGTCATTCATTGCCATGCGCCGCGCTGCACATCTGCAAATGCCATCAAAGCGACTGGATCAGAATGCCGGCAGCTCTGGCCGCACCGCCAGCGCATCCCTGACGATCTTTTCGACTGTCTTGCGCCGCTCGCCCGACAATGGCTGGCGCGGCATGCGCACGCGGTCGTTGGTGTTGATCGCCAAGACTTCGGCGAGCTTGATGTTCTGCACCAGATAGGTCGAGACGTCGAGGTCGAGCAGCGGCCGGAACCAGCGGTAGATCTTCAATGCCTCCTCGCGGCGGCCCTGCCTCATCAGCTGGTAGATCGCGACGGTCTCGCGCGGGAACGCGGTGACCAGGCCCGCCACCCAGCCGATGGCGCCGACCGACAGCGCCTCGAAGGCAAGATTATCGACGCCGGTGAACAGGTCGTAGCGATCGCCGAGACGGTTGATGATCTCGGTCGAGCGGCGGATGTCGTCGGAGGACTCCTTGATGGCAACGAAGCGCTGGTCTTTCGCCAACTCCTCCATCTGGTCGACAGTGACGTCGACGCGATAAGCAAGCCGGTTGGAGTAGATCATCACCGGCAGATCACCGGCCGCGGCGACGGCGCTGAGTGCCGCGACCGTCTCCTCGGCATTGGTATGGTAGATCGGGCTCGGCACCACCATCAAACCATTGGCGCCTTCCTTGGCGGCGCGGCGCGCGATCGCCGCCGCCTCGCGTGTACCGGCCTCGTTGACCGTCAACAGCACCGGCTTCTTGCCGGCGACCTTCTGCGCGGTCTTCAGCACCGCGATCTTCTCGTCATGCGACAGCATCGGGCCTTCGCCAAGCGAGCCGCAGACGATGATGCCGTCACAGCCGGCCTCCATCTGCAGCGCAAAGCAGCGCTCCATCTCGGCGTGGTCGAGGCTGTCGTCCTCGGTGAATTTGGTCGTAACGGCGGGGAAGACTCCGGCCCACATGTCGATCGCTCCATCTGATATATCAGTCGTATATTTCTTAAGAAGCCGGCTGTCAACATTGAATCCGCTATGATATATCAACAATATATCAGGAGATGCCGCATTGGTATATGACAGCCCGGGCTCCGAGCCGGCAACTGCGAAGGCCTACCGCAGGCTCGAGCACATGATCGTAACGCTCGAACTGGCGCCGGCGAGCTTCATCACCGAGGGGGCGCTGATCGACAGGCTCGGCCTCGGCCGCACCCCGGTTCGCGAAGCGATCCAGCGGCTGGCCTGGGAGGGGCTGCTTGAGGTCCGGCCGCGCGCCGGCATCGCCATCGCGCCGCTTCACCCCGGCGACTGGCTGCGTGTCCTCGACGCCCGCCGTGGCGTCGAGGTGGTGCTTGCCCGCTCGGCCGCCCGCTTCGTCACCCGCGAGGCCGCCGACCTGTTTCATGACGCTGCCCTTGCCATGCAAAAGGCGGTGATTTCGGAAAATGTGTTTTACTTCATCCAGGCCGACAAGGCGCTCGACGAAGCGCTGGCGCTGGCTGCCGACAACCCGTTCGCCGCGCGCCTGGCGGCGCCCTTGCAAACCCACAGCCGCCGCTTCTGGTTTCGCTACAAGGCCGACACCGGCTTGGCCGAATCCGCCGAGCACCACGTCGCGCTGATCCGCTCGATCCTCGCCGGCGACGAAGAGGCCGCGGCCAAGGACGCCAAGCGGCTGATGGCGCTGCTGCGCGGCCACGCTGAGGCAGCGGCTACGCGCTGACGCCGCCCGCTCCCTCATGAGTTTTGGCCGGGCAGGGCCTCTACGCTTTCCCAATTTTCGCCGGCTGCGACAATGCAGCTTCTGCCGGCGACGTCGGTCACGATGACCGTCCAGCTTCCGCTATCGGCGACAAAAACTTCCATGACCGCCTCCTGACCGATCAGTCCGAGAGCAAACTGTTTTTCCTGGAAATTCTCAGTCAGGTGGGCGACGAGGGCGCCATGTTCAACGCAGTATTGATATTGGGCGCTTGCGGCATTCGTACCCACCGCGAATAAGCCAGCAAAAGCTACGGTCTTCACCCATCCTAACAGCGATTTGCGTGCCATAGGGCACCTCCTTTGCCATCACGATCCGGCAAAGGGAGGTGATTGACGGCCTCATTTTGCCGGAGCGATCCAGGCCGGTTCCGGCGTCATCATCGCGTCGCTCCTTTCCGTGTTCCGGTCTGCCGTCAGCGGGAACGATTCTGGATGTTCTCGCTATGTTCGATATATGGTATCGCTAACGAAAAATAGCAAGCGATGCGCGCCTTAAGCGGGCGCGGGGAGATCCGTTTCAAGGTCGCCGAGAATAAGGCCGCTGCCCGGCTACCGTGCCGAGGCTGCGGCCAGGTGAATAGGAAAGGCCTACTTCAGGTGCCTGGCAGCGCCGCTATCGTCATCGCGCTCTCCCAGCCTTCGCCGACTGAAATCACGCAGCTTTGACCTTTTGTGTCGCTGGCGAGGATGGTCCATGTGCCTTTGTCGGAAACGAAGACTTCAAGCACCACATTCGGATTGACGACGCCGACCGCGCTAGGGTTTTCATGAAACTTCTCGCCGAGCGCCTTGACCATATCGGCGCGTGCCGCACATTGCTCGGCAGCCATTGCCGGGACGGCGGAAAGCGCCATCGCAGCGCAAGCTATAGTCGCCATGAGACGTGTCATCTGACACCTCCTTTGCGCCGGACGATATCCCCCGGAGCCGTCACCAGCGCCGTTGGTTGATCTGCCAGCGTGTCCTTCGCGGCAGGACTGCAACCTAAGAAGATTGCTGCCTTCTTGGTTCCATCACATTAGTGTTCATGCCGATGAAGACCGCGACAAAAAGGCCCGAGCTTGGTGCCCGGGCCTTGTCTGCTTTCCGCGATTTGGATCAGTTCATCGTCGGGATGACGAACTCGGCACCATCCTTCACGCCGCCCGCGCGCCCGAAGCCGAAGGCAAGGACGCACAGACAGAGAACCGTCCGGCTAATTCATCGTCGGGATGACGAACTCGGCACCATCCTTCACGCCGCCCGCGCGCCCGAAGCCGAAGGCGAGGACGCACAGACAGAGAACCGTCCGGCTAATTCATCGTCGGGATGACGAACTCGGCGCCATCCTTCACGCCGGACGGCCAGCGCGACGTTACCGTCTTTGTCTTGGTGTAGAAGCGGAACGCGTCCGGCCCGTGCTGGTTGAGGTCACCGAAGGAGGACGCCTTCCAGCCGCCAAAGGTGTAGTAGGCGATCGGCACCGGGATCGGCACATTGATGCCGACCATGCCGACCTGGACCCGTGAGGCGAAGTCGCGCGCCGCATCGCCGTCGCGGGTGAAGATGGCGACGCCATTGCCCATTTCGTGCTCGTTGGCGAGCTTGATGGCGTTCTCGTAGGTTGGCGCGCGCACCACCGACAGCACCGGCCCGAAGATCTCTTCCTTGTAGATGCGCATGTCGGCGGTCACGTTGTCGAACAGGCAGCCGCCCATGTAGTAGCCGTTCTCGTAGCCCTGCATGGAAAAGCCGCGGCCGTCGACGACCAGCTTGGCACCTTCCTTGACTCCGATATCGACATAACCCTTGACCCGCTCCAGCGCCTGCGCCGTGACCAGCGGGCCGAAATCGGCGGAAGAATCCGTCGACGGACCGACCTTCAGGCTCTCGACGCGCGGCACCAGTCTTTCCATCAGCCGGTTGGCGGTGTCGTTGCCGACCGGGACGGCCACCGAGATCGCCATGCAGCGCTCGCCGGCCGAGCCGTAGCCGGCGCCGATCAGCGCGTCGACGGTCTGGTCCATGTCGGCATCCGGCATGATGATCATGTGATTCTTGGCGCCGCCGAAGCACTGCACGCGCTTGCCGGCCGCGCAGCCGCGCGAATAGATGTACTGGGCGATCGGTGTCGAGCCGACGAATCCGATAGCCTTGATGTCGGGATCGTCGAGGATGGCGTCGACCACTTCCTTGTCGCCGTTGACGACGTTAAGGATGCCGGCAGGCAGGCCGGCCTCGATGAACAGTTCGGCAATCCGCATCGGCACGCCCGGATCGCGCTCGGACGGCTTGAGAATGAAGGCATTGCCGCAGGCGATGGCCGGCGCGATCTTCCACAGCGGGATCATCGCCGGAAAATTGAACGGCGTGATGCCGGCGACGACGCCGAGCGGCTGGCGCATCGAATAGACGTCGATGCCGGGGCCGGCGCCATCGGTGAACTCGCCCTTCATCATATGCGGCGCACCGATGCAGACCTCGACCACTTCGAGGCCGCGCTGGATGTCGCCCTTGGCGTCGGCGATGGTCTTGCCGTGTTCGCGCGCCAATATCTCGGCTAGCGCGTCATACTCCTTGGCGACCAGCTCGAGAAACCGCATCAGGACGCGTACGCGCCGCTGCGGATTGGTCGCCGTCCAGCCAGGCTGTGCCGCCTTGGCGTTTTCGACCGCCGCGCGCAATTCCGCCTGCGACGCCAACGCCACCGTGCCGCGCACTGTGCCATCCATCGGCTGCATGACGTCCTGCTTGCGGCCGCTGGTTCCGGCGACGCGCTTGCCGCCGATGAAATGACCGTATTCGATCATGATCTCTCTCCCTGGTTCGTGATGAGGCATTGTCCGCCTTTGCGGGAGCGATGGCAACGCGAGCGAAAACGCAACCGTTGTGCAGAAAATAGAGTGCGAGCGGTGCCTGTGCATTAAATCGCGCAAATGGTAGAGATGTGCGGTGTACGCCATGGGATTGAGAAATTGAGTTTCTTCGCGCCCCCCTCTGTCCTGCCGGACATCTCCCCCACTTGGGGGGAGATCGGCTGTCATATCCGCTTTCGCCAACCAGCAACGTTGCAAGAAAGTCGCCGCCGGAGCGGCCGGCCGATCTCCCCCCAAGTGGGGGAGATGCCCGGCAGGACAGAGGGGGGCGCCGTAGAGCGCTGCTGTAATCGTTATCATCCGGACCATCCCGATGAACTGGGATGATGCCCGCATCTTCCTTGCCGTGGCGCGGGCCGGCCAGATCCTGGGCGCTGCCAGGCGGCTGGAGCTTAATCACGCGACCGTCTCGCGCCGCATTGCCGCCCTCGAGGATGCGCTCAGGACAAAACTGTTTCGCCGGCTTACCACCGGCAGCGAGCTGACGCCGGCGGGCGAGCGTTTCCTCGAGATCGCCGAACGCATGGAGGGCGACATGATCGCCGCGCGCTCGACTGTTTCAGGCGAAGGCGACGACGTCTCGGGCACCGTGCGCATCGGCGCGCCGGACGGTTTTGGCGTCGCCTTCTTGGCCAGGCGCCTCGGCGCGCTGACCGCTCTACACCGTGAGCTCACCATCCAGCTCGTGCCGGTGCCACGCTCCTTCTCTTTGTCCCGGCGCGAGGCCGACATTGCCATCACCGTCGAACGGCCGACGGAAGGCCGCCTGGTGGCGGGAAAGCTGGTCGACTACACGCTCGGCCTGTTCGCGTCGCGGGCCTATGCCGACACGCATGGCCTGCCCGGAACCGCCGCCGAGCTAGGCCAGCATACGCTGATCGGCTACGTGCCGGACCTGATCGTCAGTCCCTCGCTCGACTACGCGGCCGAATTCAGCGCCGACTGGCGCACCAGCTTCGCCATTTCCTCAGCGCTCGGCCAGGCCGAAGCGGTGCGTTCCGGTGCCGGCATCGGCATACTGCACACCTTCGTTGCCCGCTCGATGCCGGAGCTGGTGCCCCTCGATATCGTCGCACCCATCCGCCGCGCCTACTGGCTGGTCTATCATGAATCGGTCAGGCCGCTGCGCCGCGTCCAGATCGTCTCGAGCTTCATCACCAAGGCCGTCGAACGGGACAGGGGTTTGTTCGCGTGAAGCCTATCGGCCGCTGGCTGTCTTAGGCTGCTGGGGTCTTACTTGGCGTATCGTCCCGGCCCGAGATCGCCGACGTCGATGTCTGGCACCCGGCTGGAGATGATGTCGGCCAGAACCTTGGCCGAGCCGCAGGCCATGGTCCAGCCGAGTGTGCCATGGCCGGTATTGAGATAGAGATTGGAGAAATCTGTGCGGCCGATCAGCGGCGGCCCGTCCGGTGTCATCGGCCGCAGCCCGCACCAGAAGGTCGCCGACCGCATGTCGCCGCTGCCCGGAAACAGGTCGCCGACCGAATGTTCGAGCGTGCGCCGCCGCGATTCGTGCAGCCGCAGGTCGAAGCCGGAAATCTCCGCTGTGCCGCCGACCCGGATACGGTCGCCGAGCCGGGTGATCGCTACCTTGTAGCTCTCGTCCATCACGGTCGAGACGGGTGCGGCGGCGGCGTCCTTGATCGGCAGGGTGATCGAATAGCCCTTGACCGGATAGACCGGGATGGGCCGCTTCAGCATGCGCATGAACCACGCCGAATAGCTGCCCATCGCCATCACATAGGCATCAGCGACCATCCAGCCCTTGCTGGTGCTGATATTGGTGATGCGATCGCGCTTCTTGACGACGCGCCGTATCTCCGTGTCGTATTCGAAGGTGACGCCGCGTGCCGCGCAAAGCTCGGCAAGCCTGTCGGTGAACATCTTGCAGTCGCCGGTTTCGTCGCCCGGCAACCGCAGGCCACCGACGAATTTTTCGCGCACGCCGGCCAGCCCAGGCTCGGCCGCAATGCAGCCGTCGGGGTCGAGGACCTCGTAGGGGACGCCATAGGTCTTCAGCACCTCGACATCGCCGCCGACGCCGTCGAGCTGCTTTTGCGTTCGGAAGAGCTGCAGCGTGCCCTTGGCGCGCTCGTCGTAGGCGATGCCGGTCGCCTCGCGCAGCGCCTTCAGCGTGTCGCGACTGTACTCGGCCAGCGGCACCATGCGCGCCTTGTTCAGCGCGTAGCGTTCAGCCGTGCAATTGCGCAGCATCTTGACCAGCCATATCCACATATGCGGATCGAGGGCCGGTCGCACCACCAGTGGACCGTGCTTCATCAAAAGCCATTTGATGGCCTTCAGCGGAACGCCGGGCCCGGCCCAGGGCGAGGCATAGCCGGGCGAGATCTCGCCGGCATTGGCAAAGCTGGTTTCCAGCGCCGGGCCTTTCTGGCGATCGATCACCGTCACCTGATGGCCGGCCTCGGCAAGAAAATAGGCGGTGGTGACCCCGACCACGCCGCCGCCCAGCACGAAGATCTTCATCGTTTGGTTCTCCGCGGCGGCACCTCGTCGGGATTCGAGAGCGGGATCATCGCCGCCTTCTGTCTGCCGGATTCTGTGGCGTCAGCCAAGTGCCGATGCTTAGGGAAAAGACATGCGTGAGGACAACAAGCTTGCGTCCTAGCCATTCACATAGCGCCGGTGGGAACGGTGGCCGAGGCTGGTCAAGACCTCATAGCCGATGGTGCCGGCCTGGCCGGCTACTTGGTCCACCGTCTGCGACGACGGCCCGATGAGTTCGACGAGGTCGCCGGCCTGCAGCCTGCCGGGCGGCAGTGCGGAAATGTCGAGGATGATCGTATCCATCGAAATCCGGCCGACGAAGGGCAGCCGCACATTTTCGAACCAGGCGACAGAAGCGGCGCGTCGATGCCAGCCATCGCCATAGCCGAGCGAAATGGTCGCCGCGGCAAGCGGGGTCTTAGCATGGAAAGTGTGGCCGTAGCCGACACCGGCGCCGGCCTCCAATATCCGCGTCTGGATGACCTTGGCTTGCAATCGCACCACCGGCAGCATCGGATTGTCCTTCGCCGGCGTCGGATTGATGCCATAGAGAGCGGCACCCGGACGGACGAGGTCGTAGTGATAGCGCTGCCCGAGAAAAATGCCCGATGAATTGGCAAGCGAAGCCGGCGCCTCCGGCAGCATCCGGCGCAGCCGTTCGAATTCCAGCCGCTGCCGCTCGTTGGCCGGTTGCTCGGGTTCGTCGGCGCAGGCGAGATGGCTCATCATGAATGTCAGTTCGACACCGTCGAAGGCCTGCGGATCGTGCGCCACGGCTTTCACCTCGGACGGCGTCATGCCGAGCCGCGACATGCCGCTGTCGACCTGGACGGCGGCCGGCAACTTACGGCCCACCCGCCCGGCCGTCTCGCGCCATGCCGCGAGTTGGCTGGCGCTGTTGACGACGGTGCAAAGCCCTGCCGCAACCGCTTCCGTTTCCGCACCCGGCGGAATGCCGTTCAGCACATAAATGGCCGGGTCTGAGCCGAGCGCCTTGCGCAGCAAGATGCCGCCGGCCAAATGCGCAACAAAGAAAGTATTACAGCCCTCAGCCATCAGTGCGGCGGCTACCGGCGCCGCGCCAATCCCGTAACCGTCGGCCTTGACCACTCCAGCACAGCCGACGCCGTCCAGCCGCGCCTTCAGCCGCCGGTAGTTCTCACGGACGGCGCCGAGATCGATGGTCAGGATCGCCCCCGCCGCGGCTTCGCTGATCGGTTCGCCCAGGGTGACGGTCAGCGGAAGAGATTTGCTGGAGATATCGTTCATGCCGACCTGTTTTAGCGGAAGGCCGGCGGCTACGCCACCAGGTGCCGGAACGCTGCCACCACGTCCTCGTAGACCTTGCGCTTGAACGGCACGATCAGACCCGGCAATTCCAGCATCGGCCGCCACGCCCACCGGTCGAACTCCGCATTGTGGCCACCCGGCGGCGGATTGATCTCGATCTCGCTTTCGTCGCCGTGGAAACGGAAGGCAAACCATTTCTGCGTCTGGCCGCGATATCGTCCCTTGAAGGCGACGCCGACCAGATGCGCCGGCAGATCGTAGTTGATCCAGTGCGGCGCCTCGGCCAGCAGCGACACCGAGCGCATGCCGGTCTCTTCGTAGAGCTCGCGCTCCGCCGCGGGCAGCGGCTCCTCGCCATTGTCGATGCCGCCCTGCGGCATCTGCCAGAGCTGCGTCGTTCCAGCGAATTCGCTGTCCGGCTCGGCAATGCGACGGCCGACCCAGACCAGGCCGTCGCCATTGAGGACCATCACCCCTACGCAGGGCCGGTAGGGTAGCGTCTCGGGGTCAACGAGCTTGTTCTTTGCCATCTCAGCCTTTTTCCGGATCTATCGCCACCGCCGAAACCGGCACGATCTCGATGCCGCGCTTCTTGGCCTCGGTCACCCAGGAAGACACGGTATCCACCGTCAGGTCGAAGGCCGAGCCGATGCCTACGGCAAACCCTTTCGCACGCGCTGTCGCTTCCAGCCCATCCAGTTTCTTCAATATGGCGCCACGGTCCTGCACCGCGTCGATCGCCGTATCGCCGCCGACGAACGGTACGCCGTCCTTCAGCGCCAGTTCGGGTGCCAGGCTGCGCGCCGACGAACCGTCGTCGACATAGGCCAGGCCACGCTTGCCAAGCTCGGCCATCAGCGGCCCCATCGCCGTCGCGTCGGCCGAAAAGCGGGCGCCCATATAGTTCATGACGCCGGTGTAGTTGGTCGTTCGCGACAGCGCCCAGCGTAAATTCTTCAAATTCTCGTCCGGCGTCGCAGCCACGGTCAGCGTGTTGCGGCCGGGGTCGACGTTCGGATAGTCGAACGGCTCGAGCGGCACCTGCATGATGACCTCATGGCCGCTCTGCCGCGCCACCTGCATCCAGCGGCCGATGCTGTTGCCTTGCGGCGCGAAGGCCAGCGTCACTTCCGCCGGCAGCTTGGCGATGGCTGCCTGCGTGCCGGTCTGCGACACGGCAAGACCGCCGATGACGAGCGCCACGCGTGCGCCGCGAGCCCCGGACCACGGCCGCGCATAGACATCGAATGGGCGCCGGCCGTCGGCGGCGCGGATCGGCAGCGGACCGGTCTCGCTGGCCTCGATCAGGGCCTTGTCGGGAATGTGCGCGATCCTGAGGTTCTGGCCGATCGTCGAAGGGTCGCGAATGACGATGGCCGCCTCGGGTGGACCGTCGCCCTCTTTGGTCTGGACATGGATGATCTGCGGACCGCCCGTCTTCGGCTCGCTTATATTGGCCCCACTTGCGTTGCTTGGCGCTGCCACGTCGGGCGTCGCCTTGGCCGGCGCCACGGCGGTATCCGCCGCCGCCGGCGTCTTTGGCGCCGAAACGGCTACTTCTTGCAGCCTCCGGAACGGCTTGTCGCGCAAGGCGATCGCGCTGGAAACGCCGACCACGGACAGCACGACAAGTGCGGCCGCGACCGCACCGGCGCTGATCCCGCTGCCTGAGCGCGACGGCCGGATCGCCTGTCCGAGCGGTCGTTCTATGTCCTTGCCGATATCAGCCAAGCCCGCACCCCCGGCGTGCATCCCCGAAGTAAAACCTTCTCCGGAGGCGCAAAATCCAAAATGTCGGCGCGTCCCCTTGCTTCACTGGACGCGCAACATGCCGGCCGCAGCCCCGAATCAAACTGCCGGAGCCTCGCGGCCCCGGCAGCATCGCATCGCTTCGCTCAGGCAGCCAGACCTGTTTGGCCCGGCTTGCCCGTCCTTACTGGTTCAACACGGCCTTTTGCGGATTCGGCGGGAACGCCGGATCGGTCTTCTGGCCGCGCAGCAGCTGCTCGGCAAAGATGAGCTGCAAATCGTCCTTCGGTTCCGGCGGCACATAGGCTGCCGAACCCGAACCGGTCGTGCCTTCGTCGGCGCCCTTGATGTGGCCCTTGAGGTCGGATTCGCCGCGCGTTAGGTCCCTGCCCTGCAGTTCCGCCGGCAGCGGCTGGTCGACCTTGATGTCGGGCGTGATACCCTTGCCCTGGATCGACTTGCCGGACGGCGTGTAATAGAGCGCCGTCGTCAGCCGCAGCGCCCCGTTCTCGCCAAGCGGGATGATGGTCTGCACCGAACCCTTGCCGAAGGACTGCGTGCCGACCACTGTGGCGCGGCGCAGATCCTGCAGCGCGCCGGCGACGATTTCCGAGGCACTGGCCGAGCCGCCGTTGACGAGCACGATCAGCGGCTTGCCGCCGATGTCGTCGCCGGCCCGCGCGTCGAAGCGGGTGACGTCCTTCGGATCGCGGCCGCGCGTCGAGACGATCTCGCCACGGTCGAGGAAGGCATCCGACACGCTCACCGCCTGGTCGAGCAAACCGCCCGGATTGAGGCGCAGGTCGAGCACGTAGCCCTTGAGCTTGTCGTTCGGCACCTGCTTCTTGATGGTGTCGATGGCATTCTCGAGGTCGTCATAGGTTTTTTCGGTAAAGGAGGTGATCTTCATGTAACCGATGTCGTTTTCGACCCGGAACTTGACCGCCTTGACCTTGATGATATCGCGCACGACGGTCAGTTCGATCGGCTTGTCGGCGCCCTGGCGCAGGATGGTGAGCTTGATCGGCGTATTGACCAGCCCGCGCATCTTCTCGACGGCGTCGTTGAGGGTCAGGCCGCGAACCTCCTCGCCGTCGATCTTGGCGATATAGTCGCCGGCGAGCACGCCTGCCTTGGCGGCCGGCGTATCGTCGATCGGCGTGATTACCTTGACCAGATCGTTCTCCATGGTGACCTCGATGCCGAGGCCGCCGAACTCGCCCTTGGTCTGCACGCGCATGTCCTGCGCTTCTTCGGCGTTCATGTAGGAGGAGTGCGGGTCGAGCGAGGACAGCATGCCGTTGATGGCATTTTCAACCAGCGACTTGTCGTCGGGCGGTGTCACATAATTCGCCCGCACCCGTTCGAAGATGTCGCCGAAGATCGCCAGTTGCTTATAGGTCTCGGAGCCCGCAGCCTTCGCCGTCGAGCCGGGCGCGCCATAGACCAGGCTCATCGCCGATGCACCCATTAGCGCACCGGCAAACAGAAGCGACAGTTTCCGCATCATTCACGTCCTTCCAGAAAAACGGTCCGCCCACCATGGGGCCGGATCGACGGGTTTTCCATCCTTGCGGAACTCGACATAGAGCTCCGGCGTGGCATTTCCATTCTTCGATGCCGAGGTGCTCGCCACCCGGGCCTCTCCCATCGCGCCGACCGGCTCACCTGCGAGCACCGACTGGCCAGACGCGACGCTGATTCTGCTCATCCCCGCCAGGACGACATGATAGCCGTCACCCGCATTCAGGATCAAGAGTTGACCGTAAGAGCGGAAAGGCCCCGCATAAAGCACATTTCCATCCGCCGGCGCTGTGACGATGGCTCCCGATTGTGTCGCAACCATGTCACCGAGCATCACCGCGCCGTTACCGTCGTTGGCCCCGAAGCGCCGCTTGATCCTGCCGGTGACCGGCAGCGCGATCTGCCCTTGAAGCGCGGAAAACGGCGCGGCAGCGGTGAGCCTGTTGCTCTCCGGCACCGGCAGCGAGGCCAATTCCGTCGGCGCCGCAGCCGATGCCGGGCCCTTGTCGGCGTCCGCGGTCTTTTGCTCGGCTGCCTTGGCCGCATCCGCCGCCTTGCGGGCCCTGTCGGCCTCGAGCGATGCGATCAGTTCTTTCAGGCTGCCGGCCTTGGCCGCCAGCGTCGCGGATCGCTGCTTTTCGGCGGCCAGCGCGGTTTGCGTATCGGCGGCGAGCTTCTGCTTGGCTTCGAGCAGCATGCCGAGCCGCTTTTTTTCCGCCGCCTGCTCGCCGACCGCTGCCGTCAGCCGCGCCCGCTCGGCCTCGATCGAGGCCGTCACCCGCGACTGCTCCTTGAGATCGGCCAGCAACATGTCGGTCTGCTGGCGCAGTTCCGGCACCACGGCACCGAGCAGGATGGCGCTGCGCACCGACGACAATGCGTCCTCCGGCTTGACCAGGATCGCCGGCGGCGGATTGAGCCCCATGCGCTGCAGCGCGCCGAGCACTTCGGCCAGAACGTCGCGTCTGGCGGCCAGTGAGGCGCGGATCTTCTGCTCCTGCGCCTTCAGCCCTTCCAGCTTGCCGCCAATGTCCTCGATGTCCTGGCCGAGCTTCTGCTCGGTCATCGCCGACTGGATCAGCGCCGCGGTGATCGAGGCGTGGTCCTTCTTGACCGCTGCTATGTCGGCGGCGAGCTTGGCCAGCCGCTCGGACGACAGCGTGATCTCTTTCGATACTTTTTCGTATTCGGCGCGGCTCTGGTCCGGGTCGGGCGCCAGGTCGAGCGTGTTCTCGGCCCGCGCGACGCCGAGCGAAAGCGCGATCGTCGCCACGGCGATGCCGTAGCGTACGCGCCAGGAGCCCGTTCGTGATTTCCAGTCTTCAGACATTGAAGCCTAACTCTATGCGCGGCTTCGTTAACGAACCATCAACCATGTTCGAGCCCCGGCCGCCATCCGCAAACCCCATGCGCCCAAACTGTCGATGAGCATTGGGGCAAAAATCCGGGCGGCTGGCATCAATTCGCCGACCAAGCCGACTTCATGAACGATGGTAGGGGTGGCCGGAAAGGATCGTGGCCGCCCTGTAAAGCTGCTCGCCCAGCATCACGCGGACCAGCTGATGCGGCCAGGTCAGCGCGCCGAGCGACACCGTCAGATCAGCCAGGTCGCGCAGCGACTGGTCATGGCCGTCGGCGCCGCCAATGGCAATCACCAGCGCCTTGCGCCCGCCATCGCGCAGCGAACCTATGCGGCCGGCGAAATCCTCGGAGGAAAGGTTCTTGCCGCGCTCATCCAGCAGCATCAGCGCCGTGCCCGGCTGCAAGTGCGTCTGCAGCTTCAGGCCTTCCTCGCGCCGGCGCTCATTGGCCGTCTGCGCGCGGCCTTCGGCAATCTCGACGATCCCGGCGAATTCGAGGCCTACGGCAGGACCGCTCTTGGCAAAACGCTCGAAATAGCGATCGGCCAACTGCTTCTCGGGGCCGGCTTTCATTCGGCCCACGGCATGAACGGTAATCTTCATCCTTGCCTCGAAGAGCCGCTGATGCATGTCGGACAACGACATGCATCAAGACGAATACGGCTCAGTGGAGGGTCTCCTCCTCGAGATCAGGCGCCTGCCACATCTTTTCGAGATTGTAGAAGTCGCGGACCTCGGGACGGAAGACATGGACGATGATGTCGCCCGAATCGATCAGGACCCAG
Organism: Mesorhizobium sp. M1329; assembly: GCF_040318035.1. Classification (NCBI taxonomy): domain Bacteria; kingdom Pseudomonadati; phylum Pseudomonadota; class Alphaproteobacteria; order Hyphomicrobiales; family Phyllobacteriaceae; genus Mesorhizobium; species Mesorhizobium sp. M1329. The sequence continues at coordinate 130,430 of NZ_JAMYLN010000011.1, forward strand.
TCGGCGCCAGCCAGCCCCTCGACGCGCGCCGTGCCGAGCCCGGCATCCTTGAGCGCCTTGAGGAGATGATCGGCAACAGCCGAGACATGACGGTGCGATCGACCCGATGCGACGACCATGTAGTCGCCGAGGCTCGATTTCCCCTGAATGTCGATTGAGACGATGTTTTCGGCCTTGGAGTCTTCCAGACTGGCAAGGACTGTCTTGATGGCGCGGGACACGGCGTCGTTTACGCTGATCCCGGCCGGCGAAGGCACGATGTCGGCCTTCTTCCGAAGTGCTGTTCTCAGTGTATTTCCTTTCGCAGCAAGAACAACCAAATCACCTATGAAATCAGGTGACACTGCTTAGATAGGCAGAGTTAGGTTGCAGTTTCAAGACACCGCTCGCAAGCAGGCGCCCGGCAGCGGCCGAATATCGGGCTTTCCGGGCGAGAAATTCGGAACCGCCTCGCCCCGCAGCGGTTATCGGCTCATCCACGAACCGGAATCCCGACATGCCGATCGATCCCCAGAACGCTCTCCTCACTGTTCAATCCGGCCTTGCGCAACTCAGTACGCTGATCGTCTCCTACTCGCTTTCGGCGGTCGGCGCCGTCATCCTGCTGGTCATCGGCTACATCGTCGCCGGCCTCGCCGAGCGTTCGATCTACGCCGGCCTCGGCCACGTTCACGGTTTCGACGAAACGCTCCGCCATTTCTTCTCGCAGGTCGTCCGCTACGCCATCCTGGGACTGGTCGTGATCATGGTTCTCGGCCAGTTCGGCGTGCAGACGGCTTCGATCATTGCCGCTATCGGTGCTGCCGGCCTGGCCATCGGCCTGGCGCTGCAAGGCACGCTGCAGAACATTGCCGCCGGTATCATGCTCCTGGCGCTGCGGCCGTTCCGCATCGGGGAATATGTCGAAGTCGGCGCCATATCCGGTACTGTCGAGGAGATCGGGCTGTTTGCCACTACGCTGAGAACGGTCGAGGGCGTCTACGTGCTTGCACCCAACTCGACCCTGTGGAACCAGCCGGTCCGCAATTTCACCCGCAACGGCGTGCGCCGCGGCGACATCACGCTCAGCATCGGCTCGTGGAACGACATCGATTTCGCGCAAAAGACCATGCTTGGCGTTGCCGCCGCCGACCGGCGTGTCAGGCGGCAGCCGGCGCCGATCGCCTTTGTCGCAACCGTCGGCGATAGCACCGTCACCATCACCTTGCGCTACTGGACGGCAGCCGCCGACTTCTTCGCCGCCCAGATCGACCTCACCAAGAATGTCAAGCAGGCGTTCGATGCCGAGGGCCTTTCGGTCCCGGCGCCGGCGCCGAAAGCGCCGCAGCCCGATGCCTCAGCCACACGGCAATAAAGCATTTGAAACCAGCTGGAGGGCGTTCAAAGCTCTCCGCGCCCGCGCTGACCTTCGGGCGCGAAGGCGAGATCGACGGGCAACGGCGCCTGCGCCGTCATCGGCGCGAAACTGCCGGTCTCGGTGGCGGGCACCGGCCGCACCATGACGACCCGCCAAAGAACGAACAGGCAATAGGCGGCGGCAATGATGATTGCCACATAGATGAAGGCCTGCGTGCCGTGGATGGCGGAAAGCCCGGTCACAATGCCGGGCACGACGAAGCCGGACAGCGACCAGGCAAACAAGAGCGAGCTCGACAGCGCCACCATATCGTCCTTGCCGGCGCGGTCGCCGGCATGGGCGCTGGCCAGAGAGTAGATCGATTCCGAGGCGCCGTCCCAGACGACGTAGATGACGAGCAGCGCCGCCAGCGCGCCACCGTCGAAACCGAGGGCAAACAGGCCCGCCGCGGCGGCAAGCGCCGACGCCGCGATCAGCACAAAGCGCCGGTCGGTGCGGTCGGAAATCCAGCCGAGCGGAATCTGCAGGATCAGCGTGCCGACCGGCATTGCCGAAAGCAGCAAGGCGACGTCGGCCTGGCTGTAGCCCTTGGCGGTGGCATGGATTGGCGCAAAACCCGAAATGGTCATCGACAGGCCGCCGACGGCAAGCATGCCGGCAACGCCGACCGGTGAGATCCGCCAGGCCCTGCCGAGCGCCACGGAGGCCGCTTGCGGCGCCGGCGGCTGCGCGAGCCGCGTCAGCCCGACGGGAAGGATCGACAGCGCGGTGAAGGCAATGCCGATCAGCGGCGCGTCGGCCGCGCGGATATCGATCAACGCCAGTGTCGAATAGCCGACGCCGAGCCCGGCGACATAGGCAACGTAGAAGATAGCCATGACCCGGCCGCGGATGGCGTTGGCGACGACATCGTTCAGCCAGCTTTGCGCGACGATGAACAGGCCGCATATGGCAAAGCCGTAGAGCGCCCGTGCCGCGATCCATGGCAATGGGTGGGGCCCGGCGCCCACCGCGGCATTGGACAGCACTATCAGTGCCGACAGCACCATGAACACGCGAGCATGGCCGACACGCCGCACCAGCGGCCCGGTCAGGATACAGCCGGCGAGGCCGCCAGCCGAAAGGCCGGTGACGATCAGTCCCGCCCATGTCGGATCGAAGCCCTCGGCGCCGAGCCGGACCGGGATATAAGCGAACATCAGCCCGTTGCCGACGGCGATCAGCGCCATCGACAAGAGGATGCTGGCAATGGCGATCGCCGGCGCCGGCTGCCCTAGACCGTTCTTGTCCTGGTCGCGCTCGAGAATCGTCATGACCGAGGATCGCCCATCAAGCTGGTCGAGGCAGCGGCAAAAGCGACATCAGCGGTCTTGCCCTCCGTGTTGGCTCAGCCCTTTGCCACCTTGCGGATCGCGCTGGACGACAGCGACGAACGCGGCCCGTGGATGAAGGTCCAGGCCGGCGCGTCCATGCGGGCGAGCAGTGGTGCGTCGCCCTCGTCGACGCGGGCATAGTCGAACGTCTTGGCGACCACCGACGACAGGAACGACAGCGTCGCGCCTGGCCGGTCAACCACCGCTATCGGGAACGTCATGACGATGCGGCGCCAGCGCTGCCAGCGATGGAAGTCGCGAAGCGAGTCGGCGCCCATGATCCAGACGAAATCGACGCCCGGATTTCGCGCCTTGACCAGCGCCAGCGTGTCCGCTGTGAAGCGGACGCGGTGGGCCGCCTCGAATGCGGTGACCTTGATCTTTGGGTTCTTCGCGATCTTTTCGGATAGCTGCAGCCGCTCGGCCAGCGGCGCCAGGTCTCCGGCATTCTTGAGCGGATTGCCGGGTGTCACCATCCACCACAGCTGATCGAGCGCAAGGCGTCTGAGTGCGATCTCGGCGACCAGCGCATGGCCAGCGTGCGGCGGGTTGAACGAGCCGCCGAAAAGCCCGACCGCCACGCCTTTCCCGGCATGCGGCATCTTGAGGTAGCGGGAGGATATGGCATGTTCGGACAAGGCAAGCATGCGTCAGGCACCCCCCTCTGCCCTGCCGGGCATCTCGCCCGCAAGGGGGGAGATTGTCAGCTTCATCCCCGGCGCCCTTAGTTCGACATCGAAAATTGGCGAAAGTATATGCGACATCCGATCTCCCCCCTTGCGGGCGAGATGTCCGGCAGGACAGAGGGGGGTGGCTGGGCGCACGCCTCTCAGGCTCTGACTGCGAACGGACTCAAGGCCTCACCTGTCCCGACCCGCGTACGCGGTATTTGAACGAGGTCAGTTGCTCGACGCCGACCGGCCCGCGTGCATGCATCTTGCCGGTGGCGATGCCGATCTCGGCGCCCATGCCGAACTCGCCGCCATCGGCAAACTGCGTCGAGGCGTTGTGCAGAAGGATCGCCGAATCGATCTCGTTGAGGAACCGTTCGACGGCGTTTGCATCCTCGGCGATGATCGCCTCGGTGTGATGCGAGGAAAAATTCTCGATATGCTCGATGGCGCCGCCAATGCCGTCGACCAGCTTCACAGCAATGATGGCGTCGAGGTATTCGGTCACCCAGTCTGCATCGCTCGCCGGCTGGGCATCGGCATAAAGCTTCAGCACCTCGGTATCGGCATGGATCTCGCAGCCTGCCGCCTGTAGGGCCTCGAGGATCGGCACCAGGTGCGTGGCGGCGACGGCACGGTCGACCAGCAGCGTCTCGGCAGCACCACACACCCCGGTGCGCCGCATCTTGGCATTGACCGCGATCTTGACCGCCATGTCGAGATCGGCCGATCGGTCGATATAGAGATGGCAGATGCCCTCGAGATGGGCGAACACCGGCACCCGCGCCTCGTTCTGCACACGCTCGACCAGGCTGCGGCCGCCGCGCGGAATGATGACTTCGAGATTGCCGGAAAGCCCTTTCAGCATTTCGCCGACGGCGGCGCGATCGGTGGTCGGCACCAATTGTATGGCATCCTCCGGCAGCCCGGCTGCCTTCAGCCCCTCGACCAGGCAGGCATGGATCGCGGCGGAAGAATTCGCCGAATCCGAACCGCCGCGCAGGATCACCGGATTGCCCGCCTTGAGGCAGAGCGCGCCGGCATCGGCGGTCACGTTAGGCCGGCTCTCATAGATGACGCCGACGACGCCGAGCGGCGTGCGCACCCGTTCGATATGCAACCCGTTCGGCCGGTCCCATGCCGCAATGACGTCGCCGACTGGATCGCGCAACTCGGCGATTTCATGGATACCGTCTGCCATGGCGCGGATGCGGGCCGGATCGAGCTTCAGCCGGTCCATGAAGGAGGCGGAAAGCCCGGATTCGTGACCATTCGAAACATCGATGGCGTTAGCATCGAGAATGTCCTGCTCACGGGCGATGATGGCGTCGGCCATGGCGAGGAGCGCGGCATTCTTGGCGGCAGTGTTCGCAATGGCCAGCGGTCGGGCGGCAGCGCGCGCCTTGCGGCCTATCCGTGCCATCAAACTGGCTACATCATCGCCTTGGTGTTTGTTCAGCATTTGACCGATCCAGTGACGCTGGTGGATTTACACGCGGCCAGCCTTCCCGGCAATGGCCGCAAATTTGAGGAAGCAGAATGAAGAGAGTTATAATCCTCGTTGCTCTCGGCGCGATCCTCGTACCGACAGGCCTCCGTGCCGCCGACTACTGCGACGACAAGTTTGAACCCGGAGAGAGCCCCGACGGCAAGGCCATGCTTATGGTAAGCTCGATGATGTCCCTCGCACTCGCTGAGCGCTATTGCGGCGCGCCACCGACACCGCTTTCCCAGATCGACGTCGTTGTTGAAGAGTTGCATGGATGTGGGCCGCGCGCTCGGCTTGAGGCGGAATTCAAAAAAAGGATGGAAGAGGAAAAAGGGGCAGAAGCAATGACGACTGACGCGCTCATCCGCGATCTCGTCGTCGAAGACGACAAGGATGTTCCCCAAGCCGAAGTGGATCGACGTGCCAAGGCCGGCATCGAAGCGGAGTTGGGAGGTTGCAGCGAACTTCTGAAGATATACCAGGACTTTCAGGATCGATATCGCAACCCACCCAAATGGCCGCATGAGCCTGACCAGTAGCGCGCCGTCAAAGGCGGGCTGCATCTCCGTCGGCCGCGCCGCTCACCACGAGGTCGTCGCGGTGGATCATCGCCGAACGCGCCTCGTAGCCGAGCACGGTCTCGATCTCGGTCGTCTTCAGGCCCGCGATCCTTACGGCATCGGCGGCATCATAGGCAACCAGCCCGCGCGCTATCTCGCGGCCCTCGGGCGACAGGATCGCCACCGTGTCGCCACGCGCAAAATTGCCGCTGACAAGTTTGACACCGGCCGGCAGCAGCGACTTGCCGGAGAGCAGCGCGCCGATGGCGCCGGCATCGACGGTCAGCCGTCCTGCCGGTTCGAGCTGCCCGGCGATCCAGGTCTTGTAGCCTTTGACCGGATTGGCGCTCGGCCGGAAGAACGTGGCGCGCTCGCCGCGCTCGATTGCCAGCAGCGGCGACAGCCGCGTGCCCGATGTGATGATCATGGCGGTACCGGCTGCGGTGGCGATCTTGCCGGCGTCGAGCTTGGTGCGCATGCCACCGCGCGACAATTCCGAAGCGGCGGCGCCCGCCATCGCCTCGATGTCGGGGGTGATGCGGTCGACGATCGGAATGAACCGGGCTTGCAGATCGCGCCCCGGCGGTGCCGTGTAGAGCCCGTCAATGTCGGAAAGCAGCACCAGTAGATCGGCGCCCATCATGGTGGCGACGCGCGCCGCCAGCCGGTCGTTATCGCCATAACGGATTTCGGAGGTGGCCACCGTGTCGTTCTCGTTGATGACCGGCACCGCCTTCATCTTGAGCAGCGTCGAGATCGTCGCCCGCGCGTTGAGATAACGGCGGCGCTCTTCGGTGTCGCCGAGCGTCAACAGGATCTGGCCCGATTTCAAGCCATTCTTGCCGAGCGCATCCGACCAGGCGCCGGCCAAAGCGATCTGCCCGACGGCAGCAGCGGCCTGGCTCTCCTCGAGCTTCAGCGCTCGCTTGCCGAGGTCGAGGATGGTGCGGCCAAGTGCAATCGCCCCGGAAGACACGACGAGAATTTCGGCGCCGCCATTGGCCAGCACGGCGATGTCGTTGGCAAGCGAGGCCAGCCAGTCGCGCTTCAGGCCCGCCGTGCGGTCGACAAGCAGCGCCGAGCCGATCTTGACGGCAATGCGCCGATAATTTTTCAGCGATTGCGCGGCCATGGCTATGTGTTCCAGCGCGTCTCGACCGGCGCAGCGACAGCCTCGCGCGCATCGGCCACCACAGCCATCAGCGCGCGCAACACCGCCTCGACGCCTTCGCCGGTGACCGCCGAAAGCAGCATCGGCGCGCGGCCGGCGGCGCGTTTCAGCGAGGCGGCTTTCGTCTTGCGCGCGGCGGCGTCGAGTATGTCGACTTGGGAAAGCGCGACGATCTCGACTTTGTCGGTCAGTCCGTTGCCGTAGGCGTCGAGTTCGGCGCGCACGGTCTTGTAGGCCTTGGCGGGATTTTCTTCCTGCGCCGAGACAAGATGCAGAAGGACACGCGTGCGTTCGACATGGCCGAGGAAGCGGTCGCCGATGCCGACACCTTCATGCGCGCCTTCGATCAGGCCGGGAATGTCGGCGATGACGAATTCACGCCCGTCGATGCGGGCCACGCCAAGGCCCGGATGCAGCGTGGTGAAGGGATAGTCGGCGATCTTCGGCTTGGCCGCGGTGACCGCCGCCAGGAAGGTCGACTTGCCGGCGTTGGGCAGCCCGACAAGGCCGGCATCGGCGATCAGCTTCAGCCTGAGCCAGATATTAAGCTCTTCGCCAGGCAGTCCAGGGTTGGCGCGGCGCGGCGCCTGGTTGGTCGAGGTCTTGAAATGCTGGTTGCCGAAGCCGCCATTGCCGCCCTTGGCCAAAAGAAAGCGCTGGCCGACGACCGTCAGATCGCAGATCAGTGTCTCATTGTCCTCGGCAAAGACCTGTGTTCCGGCTGGCACTTTCAGCGTCACGTCGGCACCCTTGGCGCCGGTCATGTTGCGGCCCATGCCGTGCGTCCCGGTCTTGGCCTTGAAATGCTGCTGGTAGCGATAGTCGATCAGCGTGTTCAGCCCATCGACCGCCTCGACCCAGACATCGCCGCCGCGGCCGCCATCGCCGCCGTCCGGGCCGCCGAACTCGATGAACTTTTCGCGCCGAAACGACACCGAACCGGCGCCGCCGTCGCCGGAGCGGATGTAGACCTTGGCTTGATCGAGAAATTTCATCGGATTGTATGGTTTCTGCTATTGGCTTTGCGGGATTGCTCTAAACCAAGGCGGGTCGAAGGGCGAGGGCCGTTTTTGCTACTGTAGCGTCGCGCGTAGCTCTGGACGCGTGCCATTTGGTTGACCCTTGCCGAAAATCGATCCTCGGCTTTCTAAGCGCGAGATGTCGGAATGAAGCTGGTAACTTACAATATCCACTACGGCGTCGGCCTCGATGGCCGCTATGATGTCGGCCGTATCGCCGATGCCGTGCGCGGCGCCGACTGATCGCGCTGCAGGAGGTCACCCGCGCCAACCCGAAGAATGGCGGCCGCGACATGGTGGCCGAGCTCGGCGAGGCGCTGCCCGACTATTTTGCCGTCTACGGCAGCAATTTCGAGGCCGACGCCGGCTCGCGACTGGAGAACGGCCGCGCCATCACGACCACCTTCCAGCTCGGCAACATGGTGCTGTCGAGGACGCCGATCCATCTGTCGCGCAATCTCCTTTTGCCGCGCAGCCGCAGTTTTGAGGCGATGAACTTCCAGCGCGGCGCGCTGGAGGCGCTGATCGAAACGCCGCTTGGTTCGATCCGCTTCTATTCCACCCATCTCGACCACCGCAGCCCGGTTGAACGCCTGAGCCAGATCCGCTTTCTGCGCCAGCGCCTGTTGAACTACCCGCTCGATGGCGGTGGGCTCTCCGGCGTCGCCGAGATCGGCTTGCCGGATCTGCCTTGTCCCGAAGCCTTCGTCGTTATGGGCGACTTCAACATGCTGGCCGGATCGCCGGAACACGTCGAACTCGCCGGCCAGCCTGACCATGAATTTGGCATGCCGGTGACCGCCGACCTCGCCATCGATGCCGCCACACGCCTCGGCGCTGCCTGCGCCGATCTCGTCACCTGGGTCGACCCCAAGCGGCCGGGCGATACCAGCCGCTACAAGCGCATCGACTACATCTTCACCAGCGCTTCGCTTGCCAAATCGCTGAGGCGCCTGTAGGTCGACCGGCAAGTGGCCGGTTCGGATCACTTGCCGGTCTGGCTCGAGATGGCCTGAGCCGCATCCATCAAAAATGCACCCAGTTCCGCAGGCTGGTCCAGGTCTTGCGGTCGAGGCGGTAGCGCTCGACCGGCACCTGGCCGGCAACGATCGAATTCAGCATGCCCTGGCCGGCATACTGGAAGCCGCATTTGTGGATGACCCGGCGCGAGGCCGGATTGATAACCCGCGTCGAGGCGTGCAGCACCTGGATCGTGGTTCTCTGGAAGGCAAGGTCGACCAGTGCGTGCGCCGCTTCCGTCGCGTAGCCGCGTTTCCAGTACGGCTCGCCAATCCAGTAGCCGAGCTCCAGCCCACGATCCGTAGTGTTGAGCCCGGCACAGCCGACGAAGGTCTCGGTGCCGGCCAGCGTCAACGCATAGGCGATTCCGGCCCGGCGCGACGCCGTCATGGCCAGGAAAGCGCGTGCCTCCGCCTCGCCATAGGGATGCGGCATGCGAGCCAGCATTTCCGCGACATGGCGGTTGTCGGCGAGCGCCACCAATTGCTCGATGTCGCCTTCACGCGGGGCACGCATGACCAGCCGCTCGGTCGCGAGCACCGGGCAATCTATCGTGTAACTTTCGTCGTCTGAGTCTTCCGCTTCGGCAACCATGTCAAAGTCCTCCAGGCAAGAAAAAGGGAGATGGAAACCCATCTCCCCTGATCCTTTTCCTGGCTTGGCCAGACACCGGTCCCGAGATGGGTGCCGGTGTTCTCGTGCGGAACCGGCTACTCCGCTGCCTTCGTCATCGGGTTCACCGATACGTAGGTTCGGCCATTGGCTTTTTTGTTGAAGGTGACTGCGCCAGCTTCCAGCGCAAACAGCGTGTGGTCCGTGCCAATGCCGACATTGGTGCCGGGATGCCACGTCGTGCCACGCTGACGAATGATGATGTTGCCCGGAATCACGGCTTCGCCGCCGAACTTCTTCACGCCGAGCCGCTTGGAATGGGAGTCGCGACCATTGCGCGACGATCCGCCAGCTTTCTTGTGTGCCATCTAACTACTCCGATGCGCCGCGAGGCGCCTAAACGATCTTATGAACGCGTTCGCGTTCCGTTTCAAGTCCGATCCGGCGACGATTGCGCCGTTCGTTTTACTTCTTCGCCAATTCCTTGGCCTGCTCGCGCCAGTCCTTGATCTGGTCGGCGCTGAACGGCATGTGCTCGTCGATCTTGGCGACATCCTTGTCGGACAGCTTGGCGATCTGGGCGAAGGTGGTGATGCCCTGTTCGTTGAGCTGGCCGGCGGCAACCGGGCCGATGCCCTTGATCACCGTCAGGTCATCCGGCTCGCCCTTCGGCGCCTTAAACAACGGCGCGGCGGCTTCACTTGCCTCGGCCTTGGCTTCTTTCTTCGGCGCAGCCTCTGCCTTCGCTTCGGCCTTCGGCGCGGCTTCAGCCTTCGCCTCGGTCTTGGCTGCAACCTCGGCCTTCGCTTCGGTCTTGGCGGCGGCCTTCTTCGCTGGCTTGGCGCCGCCCAGCAGGATCTCGGCGATCCTGACGGTGGTCAAAAGCTGGCGATGGCCGATCTTGCGGCGCGAATTCTGCCGACGGCGCTTCTTGAAGGCGATGACGGTGCGGTTCTTGCCCTGCTCGACGACTTCGGCGGTGACCATCGCACCATCGACGAACGGCGCGCCGAACGTGACGTTCTCGCCCTCGCCATGCGCGAGCACATTGCCGATTTCGACGATATCGCCGACATTGGCTTCGAGTTTTTCGATCTTCAGGAGATCGTTGGCGGCAACGCGATACTGCTTGCCGCCCGTTTTGATGACTGCGAACATTTTTTGCCTTTCGCTGTTCGGTCGGCCTTGATGAACCGCTTCAGGCGGTTCGGCCGTCTTTTTGTCAGTCTGCGGGTTCAAAAAACAAGCGGCGCGGAAGATTCCTCCACGCCGATTGCGCGCTGTCCCTAACCGAAGGTTCGGCTTGAGTCAAGGCAAGCGCCGCGGGCAAGAGGCGGATGAGTTGAGCCCAGTCCGCCAAATATCGAACAGCGGCTACCGGAGCCTTGAAGAAAGCACGAACGGGAACCTGCGGCGCCGGGGCAGATTGGCCCTTGTAACCTGCCTGTCCAGCCGTTATCTAGTGCGCCGCGCCGGCAACGGCGGACCATGACCGCGGAGAGGTGGCAGAGTGGTCGAATGCACCGCACTCGAAATGCGGCATGGGTGCAAGCCCATCGGGGGTTCGAATCCCTCCCTCTCCGCCAGTGATCCTAATTTCTTGATACTGCCTGCCGAACGCAGCCATAAATGCTTGTGAAGTCGCGGAGCTCAATCGCAGCCGGCGTTAGCATTAGCCCGCTACGTCGTTGTGACCAGGCAACCGAGCGGTGTTGCGGAAGGTTGTCAGTCCGCAGCGTGGTCAAGCGAGCATCAGCCGGATTGTGTATTTGGTGACCCGTCGCGAACCTACCCACGACCTCATCGATCACATGGAACGGAGCAAGAAAACCACTTCCGTGGTCGCACTGGATGGCGGCTGGGTTCTGTTGCGCGCAGTTGCGGATCAAGACGGCTATGACTTGTGTCTGCGGCGGCAAGGCCGCCAAAATCGGCGAGCGATGCACTAACTGCTGGAGTGCGCACCGCCTTCGAGGTATAAATGGCTCTATATTCCGGGAGGAAGAGCCATGAATGCAGTGCCTCAATGGCGGCTCGCAGGCGACTGGTTCGACATCTGCAGCTGCGATATCCCTTGCCCTTGCGAGTTCGCCCAGCGGCCGACCGGCAATCATTGCCAGGGTGTGCTCGCCTGGCATGTGCGCGAGGGTCAGTATGGCGACGTGAAGCTCGACGGCCTGTCGCTGGTGGCGCTCGGAGAGTTCGAAGGCAATCTATGGGCCGGCGAGGCAAAGGCCGTGATGGGCATGTACCTCGACGAGAAGGCGAACGAACGGCAACGTGAAGCCCTGCAGGCGATCTTCGGCGGGCAGGCTGGCGGCTGGCCGGCGGGTTTTGCCGCCAACATCGGCGAGATGCGTGGCATGGAGTTCGTGCCGATCACTTTCGAGGTGGCGGGGGATCTTGCCAACTGGCGGGTCGAGATTCCTGGCCTCGTCGTCGGGCATGCGGAAGCGCTTTCAGGTCCCACGACACCACCCGGCAAGCGGGTGCAGACGATCAACCCGCCGGGCTCGGAGGTCGGCCCGGGCCAGGTTGCCACCTGGGGGCGTTCGGTCGAGGTGAGCACCAAAGGCTTCGGGCTCGACTGGACGGGCACGGCGCGCTCGAGCAAACACATTCCGTTCGACTGGACCGGCCCGAACTAGGGACGTGCCGATGCCTGACGCGTTCCCCGGGAAATCGTGGCGGCTCCGGAATTTGCGTGGCATGCCGCTCGGCCTTCTCGCATCGCTTGTCGTGCTAACAGCGGCGGCGTGGGCGCTGACCCTCAGCATGGATATGCCTATGGGCATTGCGGTGCGCGGCGGGATGGAGGGCATGGAAGGCATGGCCGGCATGGCGACGGCCGGAATTGCCGCCGACGGCTGGTCGCTTGCCGGCGCCGCCGCCTTTCTTGCTGTATGGACGGTGATGATGGCTGCTATGATGCTGCCGGCGGCCGCGCCCATGATCTTTATGTTCGCAGCGGCGCAGGCCAGGCGCGAACAGCACGTCGCTATCCCGGCGTGGATATTCGTCGCGGGCTACATGCTCGTCTGGGCGGCGGCGGGCCTTCTTGTGTATGTCCTGGTCCAGCTCGGAAGCGCGTTTGCGACGAGCCTCGATCCGCCTCAGCGTTCGAAATGGGCGCCGCTCGCGCTCGGTATGACGCTTGGCGTCGCCGGACTCTACCAATTCACGACCCTCAAGCACATTTGCCTCAGCCATTGCCGTTCGCCGCTCGCTTTCGTTGCGCAGCATTGGCGCGACGGCCGGGTTGGCGCACTCGAGATGGGGCTGCGGCACGGACTCTATTGCTTTGGTTGCTGCTGGGCTCTGTTTGCCTTGCTGGTCGCGGTGGGCATCATGAGCGTCGCCTGGATGCTGCTGTTGACGCTGGTCGTCTTCGTCGAGAAGCTGCTGCAGCGCGGCCGCCGCTTCGAAGTTGCTTTGGGCATTGCGCTGATGGCCCTCGGGATCGCTGTATCGTTCGGCGCGATCGAGATGCCTTGGATGAGCGGCTAGCCCCAGCCGGTTGGTGAAATTCCGAACACATCGGTCTCATTTTCAGTCCTTAGGGGTAAGGGCGGGTCGTTCTGTTTGACGAACCGATGCTAGCAGCTGACAGTCGGGTCGGTGCTGGCTCAAGATGGCGCGCTATACAACTTTCCGCCGCAATTGGCTCACGCTCAGCCACACCGCCGAAACCAGGAAGTAGAGGGCGCCTACTGCGGCATAGCCGGCCACGTTGGCGATGGATGGCGGCATCGGCATCCGCGCCTGCGCGATGAAAAACGTGCCTGCCAGTGCTGATTGCCCTCCGCTCAGGATCATCGCCCACTGCGCACCTGAGCTCTTCCAACGGCGGACAGCGGTGCCGAGTTGAAGCAGGCCGGACAGGATCGCCCATAGGCCAAACACCCCGAGCACCCAATTCATGCTCATCTTCAGCGCAACAACGACCGCGAGCGTTGTCGCCACACTGACCACGACGTTGATGGTCTGGGTGCGATTCTGTCCCAATCCTCCGCTGCGCGATGCGTCGACAAAATTGGCCAAGGCATCCCATGCAGGATAAGCCACGAGTAAAACCGCCGCGACCACCCCGGAATGCTGTCCCACTGTAAAGGCAGCCGCCACCCAGACAGCCGAGAACGCCGTCCGAGCGAAGTAATAGAGCTTGAGCCATTGTTCCTGGCTGGCGCGGGAAAGATCGCCATCGTGAATCGTCATTGGATCATCCTTTCGACTAGTAGGTAGGTCTCTCGACGAACGTCGCAGAGCCATTACGGCTATGGTTCGTTGAGGTCTTAGGGTCGTATCTGGAGGGAACGCGGAGCGAGCCGCTCCAGGAGCGGGCCTGTCACGACGCCGAATACCTTCGGGTCGCCATAGGCCCGTGCGGAAAGCATCGCGCCGTGGACAGTCGCCATGAACGCTTCAGCCTCGGCACGAGGGGTACTCACCAGTTGAAATCGGCCGCGTCGCGCGCCGCGCTCCAGCACGGATGTAAGCCAAGCCGACAGGGAGCGGAAATGCGCCCGGACCTCAAGGCCAACTTCCTCGGGCAGAACGGGGAGCTCGCTTGCCAACAGCGCGCAGATGCAAAACGGGGCGCTGACGTCCGCAATGCAGGCTTCCCAATACCGGGCATAGATCCCCAACTGTTCGAGCGGATCGGATTCGTGAAGTTCGACATTTGCCAGCCCCGCTTCAGCTTCCTCCCGATACCGCGCAACCAGCGTTCGGACCAGATCGACCTTGCTTGGGAAATGGTGATGGATGCTCGCCTTACGGATCCCGACCACATCAGCGATGTCGGCATAACTGAAACCGTTGTAGCCGCCAGCGACGATCAGTGAACGTGCACAAGCCAGGATGTCATCAGAGGTGGTAGACAAGTTGCTCATGCCCTCTACCTACCTTCTGGTAGGATGGCAGTCAAGCCTCGTTGCGATGCGGCGAACCAAGGAGAGAGTAGCGTGAAATCGGGTGGCTATGGCGTAGACGTCATTCGATCTTCATTGTTTCTCGGCCCCCATCCATTCAAAAGCGGGGTGTTTGTCGATCGAGGTAGCCGTCCCACTTCGCAGGCGGCGACACCCTCCGGCCGACCGGATCATCGCAATCGCCGCGCGGCTCTAGGCGTTTGCACCGACTGCGCTATCTCCCCATCGTTAGCCTTGTTCTATCGCTGGTTGAGATCGGGAGGTTTCCATGGATCGGCGACTATTTTTGACAGGAATGTTTGGCATTGCGGGGGCTGCGGCCCTTGCAAGCACAGTTCGGCCAATCAACGCAGTGGCCGGCGTTCCAACTGCCAGAAGCGGCATTCTCGATGAACTCGAGGCGCCGGATGTCGAGACCTTCGACGACGACGAAACTCAAGCAGAGTTGCAACCAATCTATCATCGCCGGTGGCACCGGCCGCGTCGCCGCCGCCGGCGCGCTTGGAGAAGGGTCTGTCGCGTTTACTGGCGAAATGGCTATCGGCGTAGGCGGTGCTTCCGCAGGCGCGTCTGGGTCTGGTTTCGATTCTAGCAACTGGCCGGCATGAACCCTGGCCATCGCGGCCGGGGTTTTCGCCTCAGGCGGCCGTTTGCGCCCTTAGGGAGCTTTCCTAAGGGCGCGGAGGAGGCTGACGGTGTTTGCAGGTTTCAGAGCCACCAGCTTGGAACTAGACGATACGACCATCTTCGCAAGGGTCGGTGGCACCGGTCCGCCGCTACTGCTTCTTCACGGTTTTCCAGAGACGCATCTGATGTGGAGGGATATCGCCGAAGCCTTGGCGCCCCGCTTCACTGTGGTCGCCGCCGACCTGCGAGGCTATGGACGAAGCGGATGTCCGGTTTCCTCTGCCGATCATAGCCTATACGCCAAACGCGCCATGGCCGGCGACATGGTTCAAGTCATGAAGCAGCTGGGGTTTGAGCGGTTCATGGTTGCCGGGCATGATCGTGGCGGACGGGTTGCCCATCGCCTGGCGCTCGACCATCCCGACAAAGTACTCAAGATCGCCGTCCTCGACATCATCCCCACCGCCGCAACATGGGATCGGGCGGATGCCAGACTGGCGCTCGGCTTCTGGCCATGGAGCCTTCTTGCCCAGCCGGAGCCCCTGCCGGAACGTCTGATCGGCGCGGCTCCCGATGCCGTCGTCGACGATGCGATAACGCAGTGGGGATCGTCGGCAAAAATGGTCTCCAAAGAGGTCAGGGACGCCTATGTTGATGCGCTTCGTGATCCCGCGCATATTCATGCAATCTGCGAAGAGTATCGCGCCGCTGCGACGATCGATCGTGAACATGACGCGCTGAACCAGGCAAACGGTCGTCGCATCGAGTGTCCGCTACTGGCGCTATGGAGTAGCGAAGGCGCTCTGGAGAACTGGTATGCGCAAGAAGGCGGGCCGCTGGTCATCTGGAGGAAATGGGCCGACAGAGTGGAAGGACGGGCCGTCCAAGGCGGGCACTTTTTCCCGGAAGAGCACCCCGACAAGACGGCAGCGGCTCTCTCGGAATTCTTCGAAGAAAAACAGGACGGTCAGCACGGAGTGTTGTAGAGGTCACATGCTTCAGTTACGCGGAACCTCGGGAGCCCTTCGCCGCCCGAGATCGAGAACCCTCCGAAATCCGCCCGTCCGGCATCAACGTGCTTGATAAGGGAATGAAGGCGATCTCCACGGCCACGCCTGTAATATGCAGCCTGATGTTTGTCGCAAGTTGCGCATCGCCTTTGCCGGCATCCTTTGATGCTGCGAAATACGACAAGATGAGTTGCGTCGAGCTCAACGTGGCGATAGGCGCGGTCGCCGACGAAATGTCGGCAACGGCCATTGCTCGCGGCAAAGTCGTCCACACCAACATTCCGAGCTGGCTGTTGGGAGGACAGCGTGTCGCCGCGACCGTGGCTGCCCGCCAGAGTGCGAAGATCGAGCGCTTGCGGCAGCAGGAGGCAGCGATTGCAGCGGCGAGACGAAGCCGGTGCTGATTGCGCCGCTGGAGTGGGTCTTCAACCCGACAGACCGGATTGATGCGCAGCGATCGCGCCGAGGAATATCTCGCCGAAATCCTTGAGCTTGGCGGCGCCGACGCCGTTGACCGCGGCGAAGGCGTCCAGATCACGCGGGCAGCGTTCGGCCATATCGATCAGTGTACGATCCGAAAAGACCACGAAGGCCGGCACCTGGCGTTCGCGGGCAAGACGCAGCCGTACCGCCTTGAGCGCGGCCAGCAGCGCCGAATCCAGACCTTCCGTGCCTGCTGCGGTATCCTGTACGGTCCGTATCTTGCCTCGCGATAACTGGCGCGCGTCCACGCGATACCGGAACGAGGCCTCGCCCCGAGCCAGCGCACGGCCCTTCTCGGCAATGGCGAGGCCGCCATGGCCGGCTGGGTCCAATGTCAGGAACCCTCCCGCGACGAGCTGGCGGACCAGCGACAGCCACACGTTTTTCTTGTGCGCCACACCGGTGCCGAAGCTGGCAAGCCTATGGTGGTTCCTGTCCAGGACCTTCTCGGTCTCATGGCCGAGCAGAACATCGACGACATGGGCGGCGCCAAAGCGCTCGCCGGTCTGTGTGATCGCCGCCAGGATGATCCGCGCCTCCGCCTCGCCATCCGCATGCGGCGCCTGGTCGAGGCAGTTGTCGCAATTGCCGCAATGCGAAGCATTTTCGCCGAAATAGCCAAGCAGGATCTGGCGGCGGCACTGCGTCGTCTCGCAATAGCCGATCAGCGTATCGAGCCGGCCATGCGCGCGCCTTTTGTGCTCAGCCGGTGCGTCCTCGTCTTCGATGAAAAGCCGGCGCATGCGGATATCGCCGAGACCGAAGAGCATATGTGCCTCGGCCGCTCGCCCGTCGCGGCCCGCCCGCCCGATTTCCTGATAATAGGCCTCAAGACTGCCCGGCAGGTCGGTGTGGAAGACATAGGCGACATCCGGCTTGTCGATCCCCATGCCGAAGGCGATGGTCGCTACCATCACCACGCCGGACAAGGTCATGAAAGCGTTTTGATTCGCTTCGCGCGCGTCCTTGCTCATGCCGGCATGATAGGCGAGCGCGCGTACGCCGTTCCGCTCGAGGAACGCCGCCATCTCCTCGGTCTTTTTGCGTGACAGGCAATAGACGATCCCGCTGCGGCCCGCATGGCGCTGCACGAAGCCTAGCAGTTGGCGCTTGCTGTCCTGCTTGGGCTCGATGCTTAGCTTGATGTTCGGCCGGTCGAAGCCGAGCACCACGGTATCGACGCGCCCATCGAACAGTTGCGCGGCAATGTCGGTGCGCGTCGCCTCGTCCGCCGTCGCCGTCAACGCAATGATCGGCACTTTCGGGAAGACATCACGTAGTCTCGACAACTCTTCGTATTCGCGCCGGAACGCCGGTCCCCATTGCGAGATGCAATGCGCCTCGTCGATGGCCATCAGCCGGACATCGAGCTTGGTCAACGCCTCGAGCATTCGCACCGTCATTAGCCGCTCCGGTGCAAGATAGAGCAGGCGTGTCTGGCCTGCCGCGACGCGGCGCCATGCAGCGACATTGGCGTCGCGGTCGAGCGAGGAATTGATCGTATCGGCCGCCACGCCGGCAAGGCGCAATGCGGCGACCTGATCCTGCATCAGCGCCACCAGCGGCGAAACGACAATGGTGAGCCCGCCCAGCACCAGCGCCGGGACCTGGTAGCAGAGCGATTTGCCGGCGCCGGTCGGCATGACAGCCAGCACATGGCGCCCGGCCAGCAGCGCCTCCATAACGGGCGCCTGGCCGAGACGAAAGTCATCGAAGCCGAAGACATCCTTCAGGACGCGCCGCTTGGAATCCTCCGCCGGGATGCTCGCTGCTGCCTGCATTACAGAACTTTCGGAGGCACGACCTGCCGAAATTTCCCGGCGAATCGCCAAGTGATTGCCTGGACAGCAGATTCGAACATTTATCGACCCCTCCGGTCCTCCTCGGCACCGCCTGAAGCGAACCTCTCTCTCATTGGCCGATATCAGACCGTCGTTCCAGCCCCTATTCGCTTTGGCTGTGAATATCGCGCCGCCTCGGAGCGGTTAATCCTATCTTCACCATCATTCGGCAGGTTCAGGTTCTGCGGTGATGTTTTGAGTACCGCGGCGCCACAAGCGCCCAGGCAACACGCCCGCGTCTCTCCGGAGGCGCGGGTTTTTCGTTCCGAGAACCGGCTGCCTGATCTTCGCGCCAGCGGCTCAGTCGAGGAAATCGGCGCGGTGCGGCGTGAAGCTGTCGACCAGTCGTCCCGCCTCCAGCGCCTTGACGCCATGGACAAGGTTGGACCGGACGATGAAGCTGCTTCCGGTCTCCAGGATCTCGGTCCTGCCGTCGATGGTGACTTCGAAGCGGCCTTCGGCGACGTAGCTCGCCTGGACGTGCGGGTGCGAATGCAGCGCGCCGACGCCGCCCTTGTCGAATCCGAACTCAACCATCATCAGCTCATCGGTGTGCAGGAGCACGCGCCGGCAGTTGCCGTCGGGCGTCGGCGTCCACGCACCCTCGCCGGCATGCGAGAAGATTTTGATTCCGGTCATCGTCAAACTCTCATTGTCGCTGTTCATCGCGCCAGCCAGCCGCCGTCCACCGGCACCACCGCGCCATGCATATAGTTCGACGCCGGCGCCAGCAGGAAGACGGCTGCGTCGCCGATGTCCTCCGCCGCGCCCCAGCGCCCGGCCGGAATGCGCGCCAGGATCGACGCGCTGCGGTCGGGATCGGCGCGCAGCGCCTCGGTGTTGTTGGTCTCGATATAGCCGGGCGCAATGCCGTTGACGTTGATGCCCTTTGCCGCCCATTCGCACGCCAGCAGCCGTGTAATGCCGAGTACGCCATGTTTGGAGGCGGTGTAGGAGGCGACGCGGATGCCGCCCTGAAAACTCAGCACCGAAGCGATGTTGACGATCTTGCCGCGCCGCGCCGGATCGGCGAGCACGCGCCTGGCAAAGCGCTGGCTGAGGAAGAATACCGTCTTCAGATTGACACCGATGACGTCGTCCCAGTCGGCTTCGGTCAGTTCGACCGCATCGGCACGCCGGATAATGCCGGCATTGTTGACCAGGCCGTCGAGCGGCCCGGTGTCGTCCCAGACGCGGTCAAGCATCGCCTGGGCGGCTGCATCATCGCCAAGATCGCAGCGGACAGCCTCGAAGCGGCCGCCGGCTGCTGCAATCTTCTCCGCGGTCTCGTCCATCGCCGAGCGGCCGACGCCGACGACCGCGCCGCCGGCACGCGCGACCGACACGGCGATGCCCTGGCCGATGCCGGTATTGGCGCCGGTGACGAGAATGCGCTTACCGGCAAGGCTGAAGGCCGAGAGGTCGCTCACTTGAGCTCTTCCATCGTTACCAGGTCGACATCGGTATAGTCGGCATTGTCGCCGGCCATCGCCCAGATGAAGGCGTAGTTCGAGGTGCCGGCGCCCGAATGGATCGACCATCCCGGCGACAGCACCGCCTCCTCGTTACGCATGACGAGATGGCGCGTTTCGTCCGGCTCGCCCATGAAGTGAAACACCCGGGCTGCCTCCGGCAGGTCGAAATAGAGATAGGCCTCCATGCGCCGGTCATGCACATGGCATGGCATGGTGTTCCAGACCGAACCGGAGGCAAGCTGCGTCATGCCGACGACAAGCTGACAGGTCTTTACGCCATCGGCATGGATGAACTGGAAGATCGAGCGCTCGTTGGAGGTTGCCTGGCTGCCTAGATCGAGCCGCTTGGCATCGCCGATGCGGATCAGCCGGTTGGGATGGCTCTGATGCGCCGGCGCGCTGAGCAGGTAGAATTTTGCCGGCTCAGCCGGGTTGGTCGCAGCGAACGATACCTCATTCGTGCCCATGCCGAGATAAAGCATGTCGCGCGCCTGCAACTCGAAGGATTGACCGCCGGCTTTCACGATGCCCGCGCCGGCGACGTTGACAATGATCATCTCACGGCGGTCGAGAAAATTCTTGGTCCCGGTCGGCTTGATTGCCTGCAGCGTCAGGGGTGTACCGGCGGGCATGGCGCCGCCGACGATCATACGGTCGTAATGGGTGTACGTCAGGCTGATGCGGCCGGGCTGAAACAAGTCCTCGATCAGGAAATTGTGTCGCAGCTCGTCCGTTCCCATGGCTGCGGCAGAAACAGGATCGATGGCGAAGCGGGAGGTGAAATCGGTATGATTGTCGGTGTGATTCATTGCTGTCCCATGGGGCTGCCTCAATTGCTTATTCGGTTGCCGCGGCCTTGACCGAGTCGGCATAAAAAACCTGGCGCGCGTGCAGGCGCTCGCGATAGCGCTGCTGGCTGGCACCGAGATGCGCGCGCATCGCCTCCCGGGCCCCCTCGGCATCGCCTGCCGAGATGGCATTGAGGATCACCAGATGCTCTCGTTGCAGGCCGCGCTGATAGGCGTCCGATTGGGCGATCTCGGTCGACCAGGGCGAGGTCACGTCGCAAGGAATGGCGCGGCGGCCGAGCACGTCGAGCATCTCGACATAGAACGGATTGTTGGTGGCGCTGGCGATAGCGCGGTGGAAGGCAAGGTCGGCCGGTCCCGTCGGCTCGCTGTTGAGGAGCAGCCGTTCGAATTCGAAAAAAGCTTCCTGGATCGCCGCTTCCTGCGCGGCGTTGCGGCGGATGGCAGCGAGCCCGGCGGATTCGATCTCGATCGCCAACCTGACTTCGAGCACGTTGAGGGCGATCGAGTCCTTGCTGCCCATCTCCGCTGCCAGCGCACCGAACGCAGTCGAGATATGCTCGGTGACGAAGACGCCGGCGCCTTGGCGCGGCTCGACCAGGCCGTCTGCGGCAAGCTTGGCCAGCGCCTCGCGTATCACGGTGCGGCTGACCCCGAAGGTTTCAGTCAACTGACCCTCGGTCGGCAGCTTTTGCCCGGGCTGGATCTCACCCGCCTGCAGCTGTTTGCGGATCGCCGCGACGACGGTTTCCGAAAGCTTCGGTCTTCGTTCGACGCGGAGATCGACTGCGGTATCCGAGGCCATGTCGCACCCCCTATTTGAAGACACTCGGCAGCCATAGCGAAATGGCCGGAATGTAAGTGACGAGCGCAAGCACCACGAGGCCTGCCGCATAGAACGGCCAGATCGAGCGCATCGATTCCCAGACGGATATCTTGCCCACGGCACACGCCACGAACTGCACTGCGCCCACCGGCGGCGTGTTCAGTCCGATGCCGAAATTGAGGATCATGATGACGCCGAAATGCACCGGATCGACGCCGTAGGCCTGCGCCACGGGCAGGAAGATCGGCGTGCAAATGATGATCGTCGGCCCCATGTCCATGAACGTGCCGAGGAACAGCATCAAGAGGTTGAGCAGGAGAAGCACGACCAGCGGATCGTCCGAGATCGCGTTCATGGAGGCTATCAACGCTGCCGGCACTTTCAGGAAGGCCATCAGCCACGAGAACGCCGCCGCCATGCCGATGATGAGCAGCACCATGGCCGTGGTGCGCACGGCGCCATGGGTGGCATGAACGAACCCTTCCCAGGTCATCTGCCGGTAAACGAAGACGGTCACGAGCAGCGCATAGATGACGGCGATACAGGAACTCTCGGTGGCGGTGAAGACGCCCGATCGCACGCCGCCGAAGATGATCGCGATCAGCAGCAGGCCGGGCACCGCAACGGCGAAAAGATGCGCGACGGCGGTGAAGCCCGGAAACGCCTCGGTCGGATAGCCGCGCGAGCGCGCCACGATATAGGCGGTGACCATCAGCGACAGGGCCAGTAGCAGGCCCGGGATGATACCGGCCGTGAACAGATCGGCGATGGAGATCTTTCCGCCTGCCGAGATCGAGTAGATGATCATGTTGTGCGACGGCGGCAGCAGCAGCGCAATCAGCGCCGCCATCGACGTGACGTTGACGGCGTAGTCCGCCCCATATCCACGCGCTTTCATCTGCGGGATCATCAGGCCGCCTACCGCCGCTGCCTCCGCAACCGCCGAGCCGGAAATGCCGCCGAAGAGTGTGGCGGTGGCGATGTTGACCTGGCCGAGGCCGCCGCGCAAATGGCCGACGAGCGAGCCGGCGAAGGCAACGATCTTGCTGGCGATGCCGCCGCGCACCATCAAGTCGCCGGCGTAGATGAAAAACGGAATGGCCAGCAGCGAAAAGACGCTCATGCCGGAATTCAGGCGCTGGAACACGATGAGCGGCGGCAGGCCCATATAAAGGACGGTGGCAAGGCTTGCGACGCCCAGGCAAAAAGCGATCGGCGTGCCGATGAGCATCAGCAGAGTGAAGACGCCGAAGAGAATCCACAGTTCCATGGCGTCAGACCTTCACCTTGGCGGTATCGAGTTCGGCCGCGACTTCAGCCGGCGGCAGTTCATCGAGGGCATCGTCGATCGGTGCGCCGGAGAGACGAAGCACGATGCGCTCCAGCGTGAAAAGCACGATGAGCGCGCCTCCCGCGACAAGCGGGACATAGTCCCAGCCTCCCGATATGCCGAGTGACGGCAAGACGGAGCCCCAGGTCAATGCGACCAGCTGGCTGCCATACCAGATCATGCCGATGCCGAAGGCGAGCGCGACAATATCCGAAATCATCCGCAGCCAGCGCTTGCCGCCTTTCGGCAGCACGTAGAGCAGGACGTCGAAGCCAAGATGATAGTTCTCGCGCACACCGACGGCAGCGCCGAGGAAAATGAACCAGCTCATCAGCATCACCGAGCCGGGCTCGGTCCAGCTCGGCGAGCGGTTCAGGACGTAGCGGCCGAACACCTGCCAGGCGACGAACGCGGTCATCAGCACCAGCCCGATGCCGGCGATCGACAGCGCCGCCGTGCTGACGCGCGACATCACTTGCGCGACGCCCGACAGGAGCGGTGTTGGTTTTGGGCTGGAAGTCACCGGTTTTCTCCCCAGGAGGATGGCGGCGCGGAATGTCCGCGCCGCCGCTTGATCACTGCACGGCCTTGATGGCTTCGACCATGGCCTTCAGCTTGTCGTCCTTGACATGCTTCTCATAGACCGGCCCCATCGCGTCGATGAAGGGCTGCTTGTCCGGCGTCGTGATCTGCGAACCGGCCGCCTCGACCTTGGCGCGCGATTCCTTGACCTTGGCAGTCCACAGCTCGCGCTGCTTGGCGACGCTTTCCTTGGCGGCCGCCTTGAAGATCGCCTGGTCTTCCGGCGTCAGCTTGTCCCAGCTCGACTTCGCCATGACGAAGGCTTCCGGCACCATCGTGTGCTCGTCGAGCGAATAGTACTTGGCGACTTCCGCATGCTTGGCAGTGTCGTAGCTCGGAAAATTGTTTTCCGCGCCGTCGATGACCCCGGTCTCGATCGCCGAATATACTTCGCCATACGGCATCGGCGTCGCGTTGGCGCCGAGTGCCGCCACCATGTCGACGAAGATGTCGGACTGGATGACGCGGAACTTCATCCCGGCCATATCGGCGACGGTGTTGATCGGCTTCTTCGAATTGTAGAAGGAGCGCGAGCCGCCGTCGTAAAAGGCAAGCAGCACCAGCCCGACCTGGTCGAACGCCGCCGCGATCTGGTCGCCGATCGCCCCGTCCATGACCTTGTGCATGTGCTCTTCCGAACGGAAGATGTAGGGCAGCGAGGGCACGGTGGTCTCCGGGATGAGCCCGTTGAACGGCGCCATCGAGACGCGGTTGAGATCGATCACGCCGGTGCGCACCTGCTCGATCGTGTCCTTTTCCTCGCCGAGTTGCGCGGAAGGATAGATCTCGACCACGTAGCGGCCGGCCGTGCGCTCTTTCACGAGCTCGCCGAAATATTTGACCGCCTCGACCGTCGGATAACCGTCCGGGTGCGTGTCGGAGGAGCGCAGGACCGTCTGGGCGCTTGCCGTTCCGGCCAGCAGTGCGGCGGCAAGTAGCGTAGCTCCCGCCAATCTCGAAAAATGCAGCATTGGTTTCCTCCCGTTTTGAACGATGGCGGCAAGCGCCGTTAGAGCCGGTACGCCTTTTTCGCGAGCGTATAGGCAAGTTCCTGCGCCAGCTCGTGCGCCTCGTCTTCGCCGAGCCGATGCTCGGCGACGAGACGCGCCAGATATGCGCAATCGACCCGGCGCGCCACATCATGGCGGGCCGGTATGGATGGAAAGGCGCGGGTGTCGTCGTTGAAACCGACGGTGTTGTAGAAACCGGCCGTTTCGGTGGTCATCTCACGGAACCGGCGCATGCCTTCGGGGCTGTCGTGGAACCACCAGGCCGGCCCGAGCTTCAATGCCGGGTAGACGCCGGCGAGCGGCGCCAGCTCGCGCGCATAGCTCGTCTCGTCGAGGGTGAAGAGGATGATGGTGAGGTCGCGCTCCAGCCCGACACAGTCGAGCAACGGCTTCAGCGCCGTCACATAATCGGTGCGGGTCGGGATATCGAAGCCTTTGTCCCTGCCGAACTTGTGAAAAATAGCCGGCGAATGATTGCGCCAGGAGCCGGGATGGATCTGCAGCACCAGCCCGTCGTCGCGGCTCATCTTGGCCATCTCGGTCAGCATCTGGGCGCGAAACAGTTTTCGCTCCCGCTCGTCGTCCGAGCCCCGGCGGATGCGGTTGAACAACTCCTGCGCGGCGGCATCCGAGAGATTGGCGGTTTCGGCCGTTGGATGGCCGTGATCGGAGGAAGTCGCACCGAAACTTTTGAAGAAGGCCCGCCGCTGGCGATGTGCATCGAGATAGCCGGCCCAGTTGCCGGTATCGCACCCGGTGATCTCGCCAAGCCGGTCGAGATTGGCCGAGAACCCTTCGAAATCGGGATCGACGACCGCGTCCGGCCGATAGGCGGTGACGACGCGGCCCTCCCAGCCGCTGTCGCGGATCATCTGGTGCCATCTGAGATCGTCGAGCGCGCCTTCGGTCGTCGCGATGACCTCAATGTTGAAGCGCTCGAACAGCGCTCGGGGGCGAAAATTCTCCCACTGCAGCAGCATCGCGATCGTGTCGTAATGGCGGTCGGCCGTCTTGGCATTCAGCGGCTCGTCGATGCCGAACAGGTGGGCAAGAACATGGTCGAACCACAGCCGGGTCGGCGTGCCGCGGAACAGGTAGTAATGCTCGGCGAAGCGCCGCCAGATCGTCCTGCCGTCGGTCTCCACCGGCGAGCCGTCAAGAGTCGGCACGCCAAGCTCCTCAAGGCGAACGCCCTGGCTGAACAGCATACGGAAAATGTAGTGGTCCGGCACGATCAGCAATTGCGCCGGATCCGGAAACGCCTCGTTGAGCGCATACCAGCGCGGGTCGGTGTGGCCGTGCGGGCTGACGATCGGCAGGTCCTTGACCGCAGCATAGAGATCGCGGGCCAGCGAAAGCGGGCGCGCCTCGGCGGGAAACAGCAAATCCGGATCCGTCAATGCGGCCACGTAATCCTCCCAATCTGGACATCGGTAGGGTTGGAAAGAAATAATGTCAACATACAAAAACTGGGTTGTTGTATGATGACTTTTCGTCGGTCATCGCCCATTGTGCGTGACGGCATCGGGTGTTACGCCGCCTGCCACCAGTGTCCCAACAATCTCGATCAGACACGTGGCGCAATGACCAATAGACGCCTTTCCAACAGCACCCTGAAGGCACTGCCGGCTTCGGTCGCGGTTCCGCGCTACGACCGCGGCGGCATCGCACCGGGCATCGTCCATCTCGGCGTCGGCGCGTTCCACCGCGCCCACCAGGCGGCCTCTGTCGACGACTGCATGGCGTCGGGAGAGACGGACTGGGGCATTGTCGGCGTGTCCTTGCGCAGTCCAGACACGCGCGACGCACTGGCGCCGCAGGATGGCCTCTACACGCTGGCGATCAGAAGCAGCATCGGCGAAGAGCTGCGCGTCATCGGTTCGATCCTGTCGCTGCTGGTCGCGCCGGAAGATCCGGTTGCGGTGCTCGCCGCTCTGACCGATCAGCGCACCCGCATCGTCACGCTGACGATCACCGAAAAGGCCTATCTGAGAGCAGCCGGCGGCGGACTGGACAATACCCACCCCGACATCGTCCATGATCTGGCTAACCCGCAAATGCCACGGACGGCGCATGGTTTCCTCACCGAAGCGCTGTCGCGCCGCCGTGCCGCCGGCATCCAGCCTTTCACCGTGCTCTGCTGCGACAACCTTCCGGCGAATGGCGCCACGCTGCACCGCCTGCTCGTCGAATTCGCCGCACTGCGCGATTCCAGGCTCGCCACTTCAGGCGATGCCAGGCTCGCCGCACACATCGCTGACGGCGTCGCGTTTCCGTCGAGCATGGTCGACCGTATCGTGCCGGCGACCACCGACGCCGACCGGGCGCGTATCGCCGTCGAGCTCGGCGTCGAGGATGCCTGGCCGGTGATGACCGAGCCGTTCTGCCAATGGGTGGTCGAGGACGATTTCCCGGCGGGCAGGCCGGCCTGGGAAAAGTTCGGCGTCACCATGGTCGGCGACGTCGGGCCGTTCGAGGACATGAAGCTGCGGTTGCTCAACGGCTCGCATTCGGCAATTGCCTATCTCG
The DNA here is from genome assembly GCF_040318035.1 of Mesorhizobium sp. M1329. Classification (NCBI taxonomy): domain Bacteria; kingdom Pseudomonadati; phylum Pseudomonadota; class Alphaproteobacteria; order Hyphomicrobiales; family Phyllobacteriaceae; genus Mesorhizobium; species Mesorhizobium sp. M1329. The sequence continues at coordinate 157,155 of NZ_JAMYLN010000011.1, forward strand.
GCCTGCTCAGCGGCTACGACACGGTCGACCGCGCCTTTGCCGATCCGGCGATCCGGCAATTCGTCGACGGACTATGGGCCGAGGCCATCCCGACGCTGCCGCAGGACGCCGGACTCGATACGGCCGGCTACACGGCCCAGCTCGCCGAACGCTATTCGAACACCGCGCTCGCCCATCGCACGGCGCAGATCGCCAATGACGGCAGCCAGAAGCTGCCGCAGCGCATCGTCGCCTCTGCCCTCGATCGGCTGGGTGCCGGTGACCCGCCCGCGCATCTCATGCTGGTGGTGGCCGCCTGGATCGCCGCTTGCGAGGCGCGCGGCAAAACCTTGCCGGAAGCCCATTTTACCGACCCGATCGACACTCGGCTTACGCTCGGCAGCCGGCCGGCTGTCGAAACGGTGACAGCAATGTTCGATCTCGCCGGCTTCGCCAAGGACCATTCCCACCGCATGACACTGATCGATCTGACGGCAGCCCATCTTGAGCGCCTGCGGCGGGGCGGACCTGCCGCTGCCTTCGCGGCGCTTGGCATAGGGAGTGAGAAGCCATGAGACAAACCTGGCGCTGGTTCGGGCCAGACGATCCGGTGACGCTTGCCCATGTCCGTCAAGCCGGCGCCGTCGGCATCGTCAGCGCGCTGCACCATCTCAATGACGGCCGCGCCTGGCCGGCGGACGAGATCGCCAGGCGCAAGGCCGAGATCGAGGCAGCAGGCCTGACCTGGGATGTGGTCGAGAGCATCGTCGTCCACGAGGACATCAAGACCCGCAACGGCAACTGGCGCAGCCTGATCGACAATTACAAGGCCTCGATCCGCGCCGTCGCCGCCGCCGGGATCAATACCGTCTGCTATAATTTCATGGCGATCACCGACTGGACGCGCACCGACCTCGATTATCCCATGCCGCATGGCGGCACGGCGCTGCGCTTCGATGTCGTTGAGCTCTGCGCCTATGACGTCTTCATCCTCGAGCGAGAAGGGGCGGAGGCCGATCACCCACCGGCCCGTATCGAGGCCGCGCGTGCGCGGCTGCAAGGGATGAGCGACAGCGACAAGGCAAGGCTGGAGCGCAACCTGATCGGCTGGGTGCCGGCGCGCGAATTCATCTTCGATCGGGCAAGCTTCCGCCGCGCCCTCGACCTCTACAAGGACGTCTCCACCGAAGGCCTGCGCGAAAACCTGTTTGCCTTCCTGCGCGAGATCGTGCCGGTGGCCGAAGAGGCCGGCGTCAGGATGGCGATCCACCCCGACGATCCACCTTTTTCGCTGTTCGGCCTGCCGCGCATCGTTTCCAACGCCAATGATGCCCGCGCGCTGCTCGACGCCGTCGCTTCGCCGGCTAACGGGCTGACACTGTGCACCGGCTCCTACGGCGCGGGCGCGCAGAACGACCTGCCGGCAATGGCCAGGGCCTTCGCCGAAAACATCCATTTCGCCCATCTGCGCAATGTCACCAAGGAGTCCGACGGCTCCTTCCACGAAGCCGAGCACCTCGACGGCGACACCGACATGGTGGCGGTCGTGTCGGCGCTGATTGGCGAAGAGCGGCGGCGCAAGGCGGCAGGCCGCGCGGACTGGCAGATCCCGATGCGCCCCGATCATGGCCATGCCATCGTCGACGACATCGGCAAGAAGGTGAACCCCGGCTATTCCTGCATCGGCCGGCTGAAGGGCCTCGCCGAACTGCGCGGCGTCATGCGCGCAGTGGAGGCACTGACGACCTGAGGCTACTTGCTGGCCTGGCCGTTCAGCGTCTGTCGCGATGAATAATCGGTGCCCTTGGAATTCCAGAACAACCGCACAGCCTTGCCGACCAGATTTTCGTAGGGAACAAAGCCGACAGTGAATCGGCTGTCGGAGGCATTGTCGCGGTTGTCGCCAAGGACGAAATAATGGCCTTCGGGCACCTCAAACACGCGCGTATTGTCACCAATCGAGTTGTCGGTGAGGTCGAGGACGGAATGGGTGACGCCCCCCGGCAGAGTTTCGCGTTGAAGTTTGGCTTTCGAGAACTCTTCAGACGAAAAAGTGCCGATATCGTCGAGTCCCACCGCGACATCGTTGATGTGAAGCACCCCATCGATGATCTGGATCCTTTCGCCCGGAAAGCCGACGATCCGCTGGATGTAGTCCACGCTCGGATCGGGCGGGAACTTGAAGACAACCACATCTCCCCGTTTGGGCTCCGCGCCGAACAGCCGCCCGTCAAATGAAAGAACGTTGAAGGGCACGCTGTAGCGACTGTAACCGTACGCGGATTTGGAAACGAAGAGATAGTCGCCCTCCTGCAACGTCGGCACCATGCTGCCGGAGGGAATCGAAAACGGCTGGAATAGGAACGCGCGTATTGCAAATGCGGCCGGATACGTGGTCAGAAAGACGAGCACCAGCACCCAGAGCCCGTGCGCATACCATCTGTCCGGCTTGAATCGGCGCGCGAACGGCACGACAAGCGCTGCCCACAGGATCATCAAGCCGATACTTGAAAGATCGGCCGGCCAGGCAAGATCGACGCCAGGCAATACCGGAAATCCGATATAGACAAGCGCGAAAACGAGGGCGCCGATCACTAGCATGCTGGCAACCGCCAGTCTGCCGCTGCCGATCCAGAGGAACCCGCCGAACGGTCCGCCAAAGGCTGACACCAGGGCCGTCGACCACAGGGATCGCGAGGCAGTTTCTCGTTGCGCTGTTTCTTCCGTCACGGCCACCCCTCAATGCCCAGGCAGCCAGACTGTCCACCAAACAAAAAAGCGGGGCAACCCGCTTTTTCAGTCGATCATTTGAGCGAACCTCAAGCCGGCAGGATGGCACCTTCTAGCGTGGTGAGTTGGCTAAGGAACTGCTCGGCCTTGCTGCGGGTCTGGTCGTCCTTGGCGTCGGCGGCGTCTTCCCTCGCTTCCTGGATGCGGCGGGCAAGGTCGGCGCGGTCGATGTCGCCGACGGCCACAGCCGATTCCGCCAGCAGCGTGCAGCCGGCCGGAACGATGTCGGCAAAGCCGCCCAACACCACATAGCGCTCTTCCTTGCCTTGCGCGGTCCTCAGTGTGACGACGCCCGGCTTGATTGTGGTCATGACCGGCGCGTGATGCGCCATGACGGTCATCTCGCCTTCGGCGCCCGGGATGACGACGGATTCGACCTGCTCGGAAACCAAGAGGCGCTCCGGCGAGACCAGTTCGAATTTGAAAGCTTCAGGCATGATCAGTTTAGCGACTGGTGAATGGTGAATGGTGAATGGTCAAAAAGAATGACCTTCACTCAGCCCCGATTTCCTATCCGCTACTCCCCATTCACAATTCGCTATTGACCATTCACCATCAGGCCGCTTCAGCGGCCAGGCGCTGCGCCTTCTCGACCGCTTCCTCGATGCCGCCGACCATGTAGAAGGCGGCCTCCGGCAGATGGTCGTAGTCGCCGTTGCAAAGGCCCTTGAAGCCCTTGATGGTATCGGCGAGGTCGACCAGCTTGCCCGGCGCGCCGGTGAACACTTCGGCGACGAAGAAGGGCTGCGACAGGAAGCGCTCGATCTTGCGGGCGCGGGCAACCGTCTGCTTATCCTCTTCCGACAGCTCGTCCATGCCCAGGATGGCGATGATATCCTGCAGCGACTTGTAGCGCTGAAGGATCGACTGCACCTGGCGGGCGACCTGGTAGTGCTCTTCGCCGACGACCATCGGGTCGAGCATGCGCGAAGTCGAATCGAGCGGATCGACGGCCGGATAGATGCCCTTCTCCGAAATCGCGCGGTTGAGCACGGTCGTCGCGTCGAGGTGGGCGAACGAGGTCGCCGGTGCCGGGTCGGTCAGATCGTCGGCCGGCACGTAGATCGCCTGCACCGAGGTGATCGAGCCCTTGGTCGTCGTGGTGATACGCTCCTGCAGCGCGCCCATGTCGGTGGCCAGCGTCGGCTGGTAGCCGACGGCCGAAGGAATGCGGCCGAGCAGCGCCGACACTTCCGAACCCGCCTGCGTGAAGCGGAAGATGTTGTCGACGAAGAACAACACGTCCTGGCCCTGGTCGCGGAAATATTCGGCAACCGTCAAGCCGGTCAGGCCGACGCGGGCGCGCGCGCCCGGCGGTTCGTTCATCTGGCCATAGACGAGCGCGGCCTTGGAGCCTTCGCCGCCGCCCTTCTTGTTGACGCCGGACTCGATGAACTCGTGATAGAGGTCGTTGCCTTCGCGGGTGCGCTCGCCGACGCCGGCGAACACCGAGAAGCCGCCATGCGCCTTGGCGACGTTGTTGATCAGTTCCTGGATCAGCACCGTCTTGCCGACGCCGGCGCCGCCGAACAGGCCGATCTTGCCGCCGCGGGCATAGGGTGCCAGCAGGTCGAGCACCTTGATGCCGGTGACCAGGATCTGCGCTTCCGTCGACTGCTCGACATAGGTCGGTGCCGGTTGATGGATCGAGCGCATCTCGATGCCGTCGACCGGGCCTGCCTCGTCGACCGGCTCACCGATGACGTTGATGATGCGGCCGAGCATGCCCGGGCCGACCGGCACGGTAATCGGTGCACCGGTGTCATAGACGTCCTGGCCGCGGACCAGACCTTCGGTCGAGTCCATAGCGATGCAGCGCACGGTGTTTTCGCCCAGATGCTGGGCCACCTCTAGCACCAGGCGATTGCCGACGTTGATCGTCTCGAGCGCGTTCAGGATCGCCGGCAGATGTTCGCCGAACTGGACGTCGACAACGGCGCCGATGACCTGGCGAACCTTGCCTGCCAGGCCGGTTTTCTTGATGGTGGCGGCCGGCGTATTCACAGCGGCGGCCCTGGTTGGTGCCGCCTTCTTGGCCGGAGCGGCCTTTGCAGCTGCCGGAGCCTTTGCTGGTGCCGCGGCCTTAGGGGCTGCCGTCTTCGGGGTCGCTGCTTTCGCCATCGTCTTTACCCTTTTCGTCTCTTTGTTTCTCACACGCCTGAGGTCGATGACCTCCTTGTGAGCGTGCCTAGAGCGCCTCGGCGCCCGAAATGATTTCGATCAATTCCTTGGTGATCTGCGCCTGCCGCTGGCGGTTGTAGGTGATCGACAATTTGTTGATCATGTCGCCGGCGTTGCGCGTCGCATTGTCCATGGCGCTCATCTTGGCGCCCATCTCGCCGGCAGCATTCTCGAGCAGCGCGCGAAAAACCTGCACGGAAATGTTGCGCGGGATGAGATCGGAGAGGATTTCGCCCGGCTCCGGCTCGTATTCGTAGACGGCGCTGCCGCCATCCTTCACTTCCGCGGCAGCCGAAGCGACGCCCGCCGGGATAATTTGCTGCGCTGTCGGGATCTGGCTGATCACCGACTTGAACTGCGAATAGAACAGCGTGCAGATGTCGAAGCCGCCTTCGTTGAACAGGTGGATCACCTTCTTGGCGATGGCATCGGCATTGACGAAGCCCAGCGTCTTGACCTCGCGCAGGTCGACACGCTCGATGATCAGCGCCCCGTAGTCGCGGCGCAATATGTCGAATCCCTTCTTGCCGACGCAGATGATCTTGACCTGCTTGCCGTCGGCCAGAAGCTTGCGGATGTGGTCGCGGGCAAAGCGGGCGATCTGCGAATTGAAACCGCCGCACAGACCGCGTTCGGCCGTGCAGACGACAAGCAGATGTACGTCGTCCTTGCCGGTGCCGGTCATCAGCGCCGGGGCATCCCCGCCGCCACCGATCGCCTGGGTGATGTTGGCCAGCACCGCGCCCATGCGCTCCGAATAGGGACGTGCCGCTTCCGCCGCTTCCTGCGCACGACGCAGCTTCGCCGCGGCGACCATCTGCATCGCCTTGGTGATCTTCTGCGTCGCCTTGACCGAGGCGATACGGTTACGAAGGTCTTTTAACGAAGGCATGCTTCAAACCTGATCCCGTCCGTCCTGCTCAAGCAAAGGTCTTGGCGAAGGCGTCGATTTCTGCCTTCAGCCTGGCGCGCAGATCGTCGGACAGCGCCTTCTCCTTGCGGATGCCGTCGAGCACGTCCTTGCCGGCCGAGCGCATATGCGACAACAGACCATGCTCGAACTTGCCGACCTGGTTGATCGCCAGCTTGTCGAGATAGCCGTTGACGCCGGCGAAGATCACCGCGACCTGCTCCTCGACCTTAAGCGGCGAGAATTGCGGCTGCTTCAAAAGCTCGGTCAGGCGCGAGCCGCGGTTGAGCAGGCGTTGCGTGGCGGCGTCGAGATCGGAGCCGAACTGCGCGAAAGCAGCCATTTCGCGGTACTGCGCGAGCTCGCCCTTGATCGACCCGGCAACCTGCTTCATCGCCTTGATCTGCGCCGAGGAGCCGACGCGCGACACCGACAGGCCGACATTGACCGCCGGACGGACGCCCTGGAAGAACAGATTGGTCTCAAGGAAGATCTGGCCGTCGGTGATCGAGATGACGTTGGTCGGGATGTAGGCCGAAACGTCGTTGGCCTGCGTCTCGATGATCGGCAGCGCCGTCAGAGACCCGCCGCCGTTTTCGTCATTGAGCTTGGCGGCGCGCTCGAGCAGGCGCGAGTGGAGGTAGAAAACGTCGCCGGGATAGGCTTCGCGGCCCGGCGGGCGGCGCAGCAGCAGCGACATCTGGCGGTAAGCGACGGCCTGCTTCGATAGATCGTCGTAGCTGATCAGCGCGTGCATGCCGTTGTCGCGGAAATATTCGCCCATGGTGCAGGCGGTGAACGGCGCCAGGAACTGCATTGGCGCCGGATCGGAGGCGGTCGCGGCGATGATGATCGAATAGTCGAGCGCGCCGCGCTCTTCCAGGACCTTGACGAACTGCGCCACGGTCGAGCGCTTCTGGCCGACGGCGACATAGACGCAGTACAGCTTTTCCTTCTCAGGGCCGTTGTCGTGCACCGATTTCTGGTTGAGCATGGTGTCGAGGATGATCGCGGTCTTGCCGGTCTGGCGGTCGCCGATGACCAGCTCGCGCTGGCCGCGGCCGACCGGGATCAGCGCGTCGATGGCCTTGAGGCCGGTCGACATCGGCTCGTTCACCGATTTGCGCGGAATGATACCAGGCGCCTTGACGTCGACGCGCTTGCGTTCGGTGGCCTGGATCGGGCCTTTGCCGTCGATCGGGTTGCCGAGCGCGTCGACGACGCGGCCGAGCAAGCCCATGCCGACGGGCGCGTCGACGATGGCGCCGGTGCGCTTGACGGTGTCGCCTTCCTTGATGTCGCGGTCGGCGCCGAAGATGACGACGCCGACATTGTCGGCTTCCAGGTTGAGCGCCATGCCGCGGATGCCGCCGGGGAACTCGACCATCTCGCCGGCCTGGACATTGTCGAGGCCGTAGACGCGGGCGATACCGTCACCGACGGACAGCACCTGGCCGACTTCGGAGACCTCGGCCTCCTTGCCGAAATTCTTGATCTGGTCTTTCAGAATTGCGGAAATTTCCGCGGCGCGGATGTCCATCAGCCGACCTCTTTCAGTGCAAGCTTGAGCGAATTGAGTTTGGTTTTGAGCGACGTATCGATCTGGCGCGAGCCGATCTTGACCACCAGTCCGCCGAGCAGCGACGGATCGACGGTGACCGTGATCGCCACATCCTTGCCGGCGACGCTTTTCAGCGCTGCTTTCAGCTCGGTTTCCTGGGCAGGCGTCAGCGCATGCGCCGAGGTGACCTCGGCAGCGGTCTCGCCGCGGTGTTCGGCTGCGATCTGGCGGAAGGCCTTGATCATGCCGGGCACGGCGAACAGCCGGCGATTCTGGGCAACGACGCGCAGGAAATTGCCGGTGAGGCCGGTAATCCCTGCTTTGTCGGCGATCGCGGCGATCGCCTTGGCCTGGTCCTCGCTGGAGAAGACAGGGCTCCTGATCAGCCGCGAAAGGTCAGCGCTACCTTCGAGCATGGCGTCGAAACTATTGAGGTCGGCCTCGACGCTGGCGACCGAATTGGCCTGCAGCGCGAGCTCGAACAGCGAACCCGCATAGCGTTCTGCGACACCTGAGATTGGCGATGACGATTGGGCCACGGACCGTCTTTTCTCTTGTCTGACAGGCCGCAGATTGTTGGCGCGAGCAAAAACTCTGGCTAAATCTTTGACCTTACTGCATTTTTCCAAGCACGGAGGCGCGGCTTCCGCTATCCCCGGTCGAAAGTCGATTGCCGTCTAGCACAGGCATTTTCAGACCGCAATGCGTCGTCCGGCATGGTTTTCAGGCACTATTGTCGCATCCGCTGGCCGAGTTCAGCAACCAACCCCGGATTGATCCCTGATTCAGGGCAAAAAGCCAAAGGCGAAGGCAAGCGGCAGCGCCGCCAGCACCAGCTCGACGACGATCGATGCCCAGTTGAACGGCGTGTTGGCGCCGTCCGACATCATCGAGAGCAGCCGGCCGAAGGCGGTGAACAGCCAGGAGAAGCCGAGCGCCATGTAGAGCAGCGGCTGCGCCAGGAGGATGCAGCACAGGCTGACGCCGAGATAGAACCCCGACATCCGGCCGCGCCCCTCGGCGATCGCCGCCGCCTTCTCGGGCTTGACCTGCAGCCTGAGAATCCGGAAGGCCAGCCCTGGCGCGAGGAACAGCAGCAGGCCGAACAGCAGGGTCACCACGGCGCTCGACCATGCCAGCCACTCGCCCTGGCTCATCGGCCACGGAAACGCAAATTCCATCTTGTCCCCTCGTAAATGGATATTCAAAATTTCGGGCATTCTAGCGAAGCAAGAGACATACGCCAGATGGGCCGTCGGCAATTTGCAGGGCGCGTCAGCCCAACGCGGGCGCGACCGTTTTCTCGACCGGGCTAACAGGACGTTACACAACGGGCTGTTTTTTTCTGCACAATTCCTATATTGTGACTACATGAGACCACAAGGGGTTCCGCGCATGAAGACGATGCAACTACGAGAGGCAAAGGCCAGCCTTTCCGCGCTCGTGGAGGCTGCTGAGAACGGTGAGCCCACGGTTATCACCAAGCACGGCAAGCCCGCAGTCATGGTGGTGCCGATCGGTGAGGGACGGAAACTTTATCCGCAGAACAGCCAAAAAGACTTCGTGGATTTCCTGCTTCAGTATCCAGGCGGCATCGAGCTTGAGCGAAACGAATCGCCGTCGCGGGAAGTGGAGTTTTGACCGGTTATCTGCTTGATACGTCTTTTCTCTCGGCATTTGCACCTGGTCGGCCTCTGCTTCCGTCACACGTGCAGACCTGGGTTGCCGAACAAGGAGAACGCGGCTCTTGGCAGCTCTCGTCGATCGTCATCTTGGAGATGGAACGAGGAATCGCGAAACTGAAGCGGGCGGGCGGGCATATGAAGGCAGAGCGCATCAATGAGTGGTTCGAAAGGTTGCTTCTAGAGTTCAACCAGCGCATCCTTCCCATCGATTTAGCAATCGCACGAGAAGCCGGAAAACTGGAAGACGCCACTATCGCCAGAGGCGCCAATCCGGGTCTGGCGGACGTCCTGATCGCAGCTACTGCCCGTTTACACGGCCTGTCAGTTTTGACGGCCAACACCCGGCATTTTGCGATTCTCGACGTGCCTTACCTGAACCCATTCGCCGAACGCGTCACGAAAGGGTAATTCGACACCTTACAAAAAGCTCTGCGGGTCGATGTCGACCTGGACTCGCACCGAGCCCCTTATCTTCGGCCCCTCGGCCAGCATGGTGCGAATGAACCCTTGCATGTCGGCGCGCCGTTCGCCCTGGATCAGCAGGCGAAAGCGATGGCGGCCGCCGATCAATGACAGCGGCGCCTCGGCCGGGCCGAGCACGAACAGATCGGTGGCTTGCGGCGCGGCGCGACGCAGGCCACGGGCGTGCCCTTCGGCTTCGGCCCGTGTCGCCGCGCTGACGATGACGCCGGCGAGCCTGCCGAAGGGCGGCAGCCCCGCCCGCTCACGCTCGGCGATCTCGCGCTCGTAGAAGGCCTCGGCATCGCCGGAGACGATCGCGCGCATCACCGGGTGGTCTGGCTGGAAGGTCTGCAGCAGGCCGAGGCTCTTCTTGCCGGTGCGGCCGGCGCGGCCGGTCACCTGGCTGAGCAGTTGGAAGGTGCGCTCGGCGGCCCGCGGGTCGCCATTGGCAAGGCCGAGATCGGCATCGACCACACCGACCAGCGTCATGTTAGGGAAATTATGGCCCTTGGCGACGAGTTGCGTGCCGATGACGATGTCGGCCTCGCCATTGGCGATGGCTTCAAGCTCGAGCCGCAGCCGCCGCACGCCGCCCATCAGGTCCGACGACAGCACGATGGTGCGGGCATCGGGGAAATGCGCGACGACCTCCTCGGCGATGCGCTCGACACCCGGCCCGCAGGCGACGAGATGATCGAGCGTGCCGCATTCCGGACAGGCCTCTGGCCGGCGTTCATTGTGCCCGCAATGATGGCAGACGAGTTGGCCGCGAAAGCGATGCTCGACCAGCCAGGCCGAGCAGACCGGACAGCCAAAGCGGTGGCCGCAGACCCGGCAGAGCGTCAGCGGCGCATAGCCGCGCCTGTTGAGGAACAGCAGCGACTGTTCCTTTCTTTCCAGCGTCTGCCCCATATGGCCGAGCAGCACCGGCGACAGGAAGCCGCCGCGTGCCGGCGGCGCGCGGCGCATGTCGACCGTCTTGAGATCGGGAAGTGCCGCCTCGGCAAAGCGCGCCGAAAGCACCGCCCTGCTGTAGCGGCCCTGGCTGGCATTGACCCGGCTTTCGACCGACGGTGTGGCCGAAGCGAGCACGACCGGAAAACCGCCGATATGGCCGCGCACCACGGCCATGTCGCGGGCATTGTAAAAGACGCGATCCTCCTGCTTGTAGGCGGGATCGTGCTCTTCGTCGACGACGATCAATCCAAGCTCCCTGAACGGCAGGAACAGCGCCGAGCGTGCGCCTGCGACGACCCGCACGCCGCCTTCCGCTACTTGCCGCCAGACCTTTTCGCGCATCCTTGGCGGCAGGTCCGAGTGCCACTCCGCCGGCTTGGCGCCGAACCGCTCCTGGAAGCGTTCGAGGAAGGCGTGGGTCAGCGCAATTTCCGGCAGCAGGATCAGCACCTGCTTGCCACGATCGAGCGCGGCCGCGACCGCCTCGAAATAGACCTCCGTCTTGCCGGATCCGGTTACACCGTCGAGCAGGGTGACGCCGAATGTACCGGTCGTGACATTGGCGCGCAGCGTCTCGGCGGCATCGCTCTGGTCGGGCATCAGTGTCGGCACGGCGTAGCCGGGATCGGGTGCTGCGACCACCGGCCGCGGCGGGATCATCACCGTCTCGAATACGCCCTGCGCCCGGAGTCCGTCCACCACCGTCGACGACACGCCTGCCGCATGCGCCAGGCCCGATCGCGTCCAGGCCAGTCCGCCTTCGGCCGTCTCCAGCACGCGCGTCCTCGCCTCCGTCATCCGGTCGGGCTTGGCGAAGGTGCGCTGTAGTCCTTCGATCCACGGCTCCGGATCGAACGCCTCCGGCGCCCTGAGCAGCATGCGCGCCACCATGCCGGGCGGCGACAGCGTGTACTGCGCTACCCAATCGACAAAACGCCGCATCGCGCGGTCGATCGGCGGGCAGTCGAAAACCTGCTCGATCGGCCGCAATTTCTTCGCGTCGACCTTTTCGACGGCGCCGTCCCAGACGATGCCGGCGACCTGGCGGGGCCCAAGCGGAACGCGCACGATCGAGCCCGGCACCACGTGCATGCCAGCCGGCACGGCATAGGTGTAGGGGCGCTCGGCGGGCATCGGCACCAGCACCGGTGCGGCCGCGACAAAGGGCGAATCTTCGATCATGAGGCGTGACCTTGCCCCGACTTTGGTCTAGATCAAAGTCCGACCCCGAATGTGCATGACGTGCACATGAAAAATCTTCAGGAGACCGCCATGAAATTTTTTGTCGACACCGCCGATGTCAAGGAAATCCGCGAGCTGAACGATTTGGGGCTGCTCGACGGCGTAACCACCAATCCGTCGCTGATCCTGAAATCCGGCGGCAAGATCGCCGACGTCACAAGAGAGATCTGCGAGATCGTCAAGGGCCCAGTCTCGGCCGAAGTCGTCGCCACCGAATACAAGGACATGATGGCGGAGGCCAAGATCCTGGCCAGGATCGCCGACAATGTCTGCATCAAGGTGCCGCTGACGCTCGACGGCCTGAGAGCCTGCAAGGACATCCGGTCGGACGGCCGCATGGTCAACGTCACGCTTTGCTTCTCGGCCACCCAGGCGCTGCTTGCCGCCAAGGCCGGCGCCTCGTTCATCTCGCCCTTCGTCGGCCGCATCGACGACAGCGGCTGGGACGGCATGGAGCTGATTGCCGATATCCGCACCATCTACGACAATTATGACTTCCAGACCGAAATCCTGACCGCTTCTGTGCGCACCGTGAACCATGTCAAGCAGGCGGCACTGATCGGCGCCGACGTCATCACCGCGCCGCCGGCGACACTCAAGGCACTGGTCAAGCACCCGCTGACCGACAAGGGCCTGGAGCTGTTCCTCGCCGACTGGGCAAAGACCGGGCAGAAGATCGGCTGAAGCGACTATCCTGCGAACAAAAAAGGCCGAGCAATCGGCCTTTTTTGCAGATTGCGCACTCTGGAAAGACCTAGCTTGCCGCCGGCTTGCCGTGCTTGATCAGATCCTGGGCGATCGACAGCCGCAGCACATCTGCCAGCTCGCGCGCCGCACGGTTCTCGGCGTCGATCTGCGCCCGGTATGACGCGAATTCCTGGCGCGGCCTGTCGTATGACGACGGAATCGAGCGCTTGCCCCTCGCTATGACCGTGCCCGTCTTGGCATCGCTGAGCACATAGTTAGCGGTCAGCGTCACAGTGCCGGCGGTCGGCTCGTCCTCGTCGGTCGTGACCTGCTCGATTGCCGCCGATTCGACGAGTTCGGAGACGCCGAGATCAAGCGAATAGACCGGCGAAGCCGGCTCGCCGGCGCCCTGGCCGAGCGCGAAGATCAAATTGTTGCGGACCTGCTGGGCGTAGCGGGTCTTGACCGGCTTGACCGAGATCGATGCCAGCTCGGCAGCAGCGCCGACCTGCGAGCCGGCGACCAGCGGCGCGCTCGAATAGAGCGGCCGCACCGTGCAGGCGGAAACCAGCGCCACCGACGCGAGCAGCCCGCAAAGCACGACACGGCGCAGCGTCAGCTCTGTCTTTCGCGGCTCAGGCAACGACATTGACGATCCTCTGTGGCACGATGATCACCTTGCGCGGCGCCTTACCTTCGAGCGCTCTCTGCACGAAGTCGAGAGCCAGAACCGCTTTTTCGACCGCACCTTGGTCCGCGTCGCGGGCAATTGTCAAATCGCCGCGCTTCTTGCCGTTGACCTGCACCGGAAGCACGATCTCGGCGTCGACGACAAGCGAGGGATCGTAGTTCGGCCAGGGCCGTTCGGCGACAAGATCGGTGCCGCCGAGCGTCTGCCAGCACTCTTCGGCCAGATGCGGCATGACCGGCGCGATCAGGTGCACCAGGATCTCAACGGCCTCGCGGCACGCCGCTTGCAGCGCCGGACCGGCCTTGCCCTCTGCCGCCTCGTTGAGCGGCACGGTCAAGGCATTGGCGAGCTCGTAGATGCGGGCGATGGCGCGGTTGAAGGCGAGCTTTTCGATATCCTCACCGACCGACTTCAGTATCTTGTGCGCGGCCTTGGATACTGTCCCGGCCTCGCCGTCCTTCGCCGCAGCTGGCCGGACTCCGGCGAGCGATTCGGCAGCCGTCGACACCAGCCGCCAGATGCGCTGGATGAAGCGATGCGCGCCGGCCGCACCCTCGTCGGTCCATTCGACATCGCGCTCGGGCGGCGAGTCCGACAGCATGAACCAGCGCGCCGTATCGGCGCCGTAGCCGTCGGTGATCTCTTCCGGACTCACCGTATTCTTCTTCGACTTCGACATTTTTTCGAGCGGACCGATCCCCGCCTCTTCGCCAGTGGCGATTTCGAAGGCGCGGCGCTTGCCGTCGGCGTCTTCCAGCCTGACCTCGCTTGGCGCAAGCCAGCGGCCGTTCGAGGCGCCGCCAACCCGATAGGTCTCGTGCACCACCATGCCTTGCGTGAACAGGCCCCTGAACGGCTCGGCGAGATCGACATGGCCGGTCTCGCGCATGGCGCGGGTGAAAAAGCGCGAATAGAGCAAATGCAGGATCGCATGCTCAATGCCGCCAATATACTGGTCGACCGGCAGCCATTCAGTCGCGGCCTTGGGATCGGTCGGATCGTTTGCCCAGGGCGCGGTGAAGCGCGCGAAATACCACGAAGAATCGACAAATGTGTCCATCGTGTCGGTTTCGCGCCGCGCATCCTTGCCGCAGCGCGGGCATTTGACGTGCCGCCATGTCGGATGGCGGTCGAGCGGATTGCCCGGCCGGTCGAACTCGATATCGTCCGGCAGCTTGACCGGCAGGTCGGCTTTCGGCACCGGCACCACGCCGCAATCCTCGCAATGGATCATCGGGATCGGGCAGCCCCAATAGCGCTGGCGCGAAATGCCCCAGTCGCGCAGGCGGAAGTTCACCTTGCGCTCGGCCATCGGCCGGTTGCCGATGGTCCTTTGTTCCAGCAGCTTCGCCACCTCGTCGAATGCCTGATCCGGCTTCATGCCGTCGAGGAAGCGCGAATTGATCATCGCGCCATCATCGACATAAGCCTCGTCGATGACCTGGAAGCTTCCTTGATTCTCGCCTTCCGGCATCACCACCGGAATGACCGGAAGGCCGTATCTGTTGGCGAAGTCGAGGTCGCGCTGGTCATGTGCCGGACAGCCGAAGATGGCGCCTGTGCCATAGTCCATCAGCACGAAATTGGCGACGTAGACAGGCAGCGTCCACCTCTCGTCGAACGGATGGACGACGCGAATGCCGGTATCGAAACCCTTCTTCTCGGCCGTCTCCAAGGCCGCCGCCGAAGTGCCCATATGGCGGACCTCGTCGATGAACTTTGCCAGCGCCGGATTGTCTTCGGCGGCCTTTTTGGCCAGCGGATGATCGGCCGCAATCGCCATGAAGGAGGCGCCGAAGATGGTGTCGGGCCTGGTCGTGTAGACTTCAAGTTCATGCTCGCCGGCGACTGGCTCGGCCAGCGGCCAGCGGATCAGCAGCCCTTCTGAACGGCCGATCCAGTTCGCCTGCATCAGCTTCACTTTTTCCGGCCAGTCGTCGAGTTGATCGAGCGAATCCAGCAGGTCCTGCGCGTAGTCGGTGATCTTGAAGAACCACTGCGTCAGCTCGCGCTGTTCCACCAGCGCGCCCGAGCGCCAGCCGCGTCCGTCGATGACCTGCTCGTTGGCAAGCACCGTCATGTCCTCCGGATCCCAGTTGACCTTGGAGGATTTGCGCGTCACCAGCCCCTTCTCGACGAAATCGAGGAACAGCATCTGCTGGCGGTGATAGTAGTCGACATCGCAGGTGGCGAACTCGCGCGCCCAATCGAGCGACAGGCCCATGACCTTGAGCTGCTCGCGCATGGCGGCAATGTTCTGATAGGTCCAGTCCTTGGGATGAACCTTGTTCTGCATCGCCGCGTTTTCGGCTGGCATGCCAAAGGCATCCCAGCCCATCGGGTGCAGCACGTTGAACCCCTTGGCCCGCTTGTAGCGTGCCACCACGTCGCCCATCGTATAGTTGCGGGTATGGCCTATATGGATGCGCCCCGACGGATAGGGGAACATCTCCAGCACGTAGTATTTCGGGCGCGGGTCGTCATTGTCGGCTTCGAACAGCTTCTTGGCGTCCCAGGCCTTCTGCCATTTGGGCTCTGACGCGCGCGGATTGTATCGTTCGGTTGCCATCGGGTGTTTTTCACTTAAAAGCATGCACGAGCCGCCGGACAATGCCCGGGCGGCTCAGGAAATGTCGTCGCGGTGTTCACCATGGATTGCCGGACCCGTCAACTGCGGCGATCCGGCGAAAAGCCAAACACAGGCAGGATATAGGCATGGCGAGCGCCGTCGAACAGCTTTTCACGGTCAAGGCAAGGATCGCTGCCGCCGAACGCGAGGCAGGACGCGAGGCCGGAGCGGTGACGCTGGTCGCGGTCTCGAAGACCTTCGATACAACCGATATCCGCCCCGTCATCGAGGTCGGCCAGCGCGTCTTCGGCGAAAACCGCGTCCAGGAAGCACAAGCCAAATGGCCGGTGCTGAAGGAGGCGTTTCCCGACATCGAGCTGCATCTGATCGGTCCGCTGCAATCGAACAAGGCAAGGGAGGCGGTGGCGCTGTTCGACGTCATCGAAACCGTCGATCGCGAAAAGATTGCCGCAGAGCTGGCCAAGGAGATCGCCAGGCAAGGCCGGTCACCAAGGTTGTATGTCCAGGTCAACACGGGCTCCGAGCCGCAAAAGGCCGGCATCGAGCCGCGCGAGGCTGTCGCCTTCGTCGCCCGCTGCCGCGATGTCCATGGCCTCGCCGTCGAGGGGCTGATGTGCATTCCGCCGGCCGACGAGAACCCCGGGCCGCATTTCGCGCTGCTGGAAAAGCTTGGGCTTGAGGCCGGCGTCGACAAGCTCTCCATGGGCATGTCCAGCGACTACGAAACCGCGATCGCCTTCGGCGCGACCAGTGTCAGGGTTGGATCGGCGATTTTCGGCGCCAGATGAGGCGCAGCCGGCCTTAGGCCACAGACTGACATTGACTAAGCCAACTTATAGAAACGGAACGTTTCGTTCCTATATGGGTCGAGTTATTCTCAACCCGTCTGGAGCCACCATGCGTTACAATCAACTTGGAAATACGGGGATGTTCGTCTCCGAACTTTGCCTCGGCACGATGACGTTCGGCGCGGGCGGCGAGAATGCCCAATGGGGCCTGATCGCCAGCCTCGACCAGAAGGGCGTCGACGAGATCGTTGCCCGCTCGCTCGTCGCCGGTGTCAATTTCTTCGACACGGCGGATGTTTATTCATTCGGCGCCTCGGAACGGCTTCTCGGCCAGTCGCTCAGGAACCTTGGCGTCAACCGGCAGGACGTGATCATCGCCACCAAGGTTCATGGCACCATGGGCGGCGGCCCGAACCAGCGCAGTTCCTCGCGCGGCCACATCATGGATTCGGTCGAAGGCAGCCTCGAACGGCTGCAGCTGGACCATATCGATCTTTACCAGCTGCACGGCACCGACACGGTGACGCCGATCGACGAGACGCTGCGGGCGCTCGACGACCTGGTTGCCGCCGGCAAGGTCCGCTATGTCGGCGTCTCGAACTGGCAGGCCTGGCGCATCGCCAAGGCGCTGGGTATTGCCGAGCGCAGAGGCTTTGCCCGCTTCGAGACCGTGCAGTCGTATTATTCGATCGCCGGCCGCGATCTCGAGCGCGAGATCGTGCCGCTGCTCAACGAGGAGAAGCTCGGGCTGATGGTCTGGTCGCCGATGGCAGGCGGCTTGCTCTCCGGCAAATACGGACCGGGTGCCCCCGGCAATGGCGAGGGCCGCCGCGCCAGCTTCAATTTCCCGCCGGTCAATGAGGACCGTGCCTGGGCAGCGGTCGCCGTCATGCGCGAGATCGCCGCCAAGCACGGCGTCAGCGTCGCCACGGTGGCGCTCGGCTATGTCCTGGCCAAGCCATTCATGATGAGCGTGATTATCGGCGCCAGCCGCATGGAGCAGCTTGAACAGAACCTTTCAGCCACCGAGTTGCAGCTCGATGCCGATGATCTTGTTCGCCTCGACGAAGTCAGTGCCCTGCCCGCCGAATACCCCGGCTGGATGCTGGAACGTCAGGCGGCCGGCCGGCGTCCGGCGCCCTTTGTGCCGAAAACGTAACTCAATCTCACCTTCGATTCGATGCTTCGGGAGCCGGCAGGCTCCCGATTTTTTTGGGCTCAGGTCAGCCGGACAGTCTCGACCAAAAAGTCCAAAAACGCCCGCACCCGCGCCGGCAGATGCTTGCCTTGGCCGACATAGACCGCGTGGGTGAGTTCCTCGTCGCCGGGGTTGAACTCTTCCAGCAGCGGCAACAGCCGGCCGGCGGCAATGTCGGCCTCCACGTGCCAGCGTGCCAGCCGGGCGATGCCCACCCCTGAGAGCGCCATCAGCCGCATCGCCTCGCCGTCGCTGACCAGCGTATTTCCGATGATCGACAGGGTGATCGGCTTGCCGGCCGCGTCGATAAAAGGCCAGCCCTCGAGGTGACGTACGAAACGGAAGCCCATCCGGTTGTGACGATCGAGATCGGCGGGCTCCTTGGGCGTGCCACGCGCTTCGAGATACGATGGCGCTGCAACGACGACCACCCGGCTCTGCCCGAGCTTGCGCGCCACCAGCCGTGATTCACCGAGCGGCCCGGCGCGGATGGCGACGTCAGCGCGCTCCTCCATCAGGTCGATGACATCGTCGGTCAACACCAGATCGACCGAGATTTCGGGGTAGCGCTCTAGGAAACGCGGCAAAAGCGGGATCAGCCGATGTTGCCCGAAAGGCACGTAGCTGTTGATCCGCAGCCGGCCACGCGGCGCGGCACCCGCCGCTGCCTCGCGCTCGGCCGCTGCCATGTCGGCCAGGATGCGCACGCCGCTGTCGAAGAACGCCGCGCCCTCTGGCGTCAGTTGCAGCTTACGCGTCGAACGGCTGACCAGCCGCGCGCCAAGCCGCGCCTCCAGCCGCGCGATCAGCTTGCTCACCGCCGACGGCGTCATCCGCAACGCACGGGCAGCGGCTGAAAAGCTGCCCGCCTCGACGACGCGGACGAACACTTCGATCTCGCCGGAGCGATTGATGTCGGGCCTAGCCATTGGTGAATCTATTTCACAGACGATGTGCCCGATGCAAGGCTGGTTCACAGCACATCGCGGCACGATCTTCGGCATCGGCGCGTGGGAGGACACGGCGCCCGTCGTCAAAATTGGTCGTCATCGAAGTGGGAACCGCCATGCCCCTTGCTCTTTACGCTCTTGCCGCCGGTGCCTTCGGTATCGGCGTCACCGAATTCGTCATCATGGGCCTGCTGCTCGACGTCAGCACCGATCTCGGCGTCTCGATCTCAGCTGCCGGCCAGCTGATTTCCGGCTATGCGCTCGGCGTTGTCATCGGCGCGCCGCTGCTGACGATCGCAACCGGCCGCTGGCCGCGCAAAATCGTGCTTCTGGCGCTGATGGCAATCTTCACGCTTGGCAATCTCGCCTGTGCGCTTGCCCCAGACTACTGGACGCTGATGGGTGCGCGCGTGCTGACCGCCTTCGCCCACGGCACCTTCTTCGGCGTTGGTTCGGTCGTGGCGACCGGGCTGGTGGCGCCCAACAAGAAAGCTTCGGCGATCGCCCTGATGTTCACCGGCCTGACCATCGCCAACATCCTCGGCGTGCCCTTCGGCACATGGCTCGGCCAGGCCTTCGGCTGGCGCGCGACCTTCTGGGCGGTGACCCTGGTCGGCATCGCCGCCTTCGCCATCATTCTCCTGCTGGTGCCGCGCAGTCGAACAGAGCCTGAGAAGAGCAATTTGCGCGCCGATCTCGCCGTGCTCGGCCGCACGCCCGTCCTGCTTGGCTTCGCCACCACCGTGCTTGGCTATGCCGGCGTCTTTGCCGTCTTCACCTACATCGCCCCGTTGCTGACCGAGATCACCGGTTTTGACGAAGCAGCGGTGTCGCCGATCCTGCTGGTCTTCGGCGGCGGCCTCATCGCCGGCAACCTCGCCGGCGGCAAGTTCGCCGACCGCTGGCTGGTACCTTCCGTTCTCGGCAGTCTCGTCGTGCTGGCGCTGGTGCTCGGCACCATGACCTTCGCCCTGCACAGCCAGGTCATGGCCGTCATCTATGTCGGTCTGCTCGGCGCTGCCGCGTTCGCCACCGTGGCGCCGCTGCAGATGTGGGTACTGGAAAAGGCACAAGGCGCCGGCCAGAGCCTAGCTTCATCCTTCAACATCGCCGCCTTCAACCTCGCCAATGCGGCCGGCGCCTGGCTCGGCGGCTTGGTCATCGCCCATGGTCCCGGCCTCGGTGCCGTCACCTGGGTCGCGGCCCTGTTGCCGCTTTCAGCGCTTGCCGTGGCAGCGTTTGCGCTACGCCTCGACCGAGATCCCGTCCTCGCCACACCGGAAATCGCGCGGTCATAGAACGGCAACCTCAACCAATCTTTGAAACAGCCATCCTTCCACAAGGAGCAAACCCATGGATTATCGAAATCTTGGCGCATCGGGCCTGAAGGTCCCGGCGCTCTCGTTCGGCGCTGGAACCTTCGGCGGTTCGGGCCCGCTGTTCGGCGCCTGGGGCAACAGCGATGCGACCGAAGCGCGGCGGCTGGTCGACATCTGTCTTGAGGCCGGCGTCAACCTGTTCGACACTGCCGATGTCTATTCGAATGGCGCTTCCGAACAAGTGCTCGGCGCTGCCATCAAGGGCCGCCGCGACGCCGTGCTGATCTCGACCAAGACCTCGCTGCCGATGGGCGACGGTCCCAACGATGCCGGCTCTTCGCGTTCACGCCTGATCAAGGCCGTCGAAGACGCGCTGAGGCGTCTTGGCACCGACTACATCGACCTGCTGCAACTGCACGCTTTCGACGCCGCAACACCGATCGAGGAGGCGCTGTCGACGCTGGACAGTCTCGTGCGCGCCGGCAAGCTGCGTTATGTCGGCGTCTCCAATTTTTCCGGCTGGCAAGTGATGAAGTCGCTCGGCCTGGCGGACAGATACGGCTATCCCCGATACGTCGCCCATCAGGTCTATTACTCGCTGGTCGGACGCGATTATGAATGGGAGTTGATGCCGCTCGGCCTCGACCAGGGTGTCGGTGCGCTGGTGTGGAGCCCGCTCGGCTGGGGCCGCCTGACCGGCAAGATCCGCCGTGGCCAGAAGCTGCCTGAGAAAAGCCGGCTGCATGACACCGCAAGCTTCGGACCGCCCGTCGAGGATGAGCATCTCTATCGGGTGATCGACGCGCTTGATGTTGTCGCCGAGGAAACCGGCAAGACCATACCGCAGATCGCCATCAATTGGCTGCTGCAGCGGCCGACCGTCGCCTCCGTCATCATCGGCGCGCGCAACGAGGAGCAGTTGCGCCAGAATCTCGGCGCCGTCGGCTGGTCCTTGACAGCCGGGCAGATGAAGAAGCTCGACACGGCAAGTGAGGTCACCGCACCCTACCCGTATTTTCCCTACCGCCGGCAGGAGGGGTTTGCCCGGCTGAGCCCGCCTGCAGTCTGACGCTCCAAAAGCTGGGGCGGCGGCTCCCAGCCTGCCACCCGCCCGGCTAATGCAGCACGAACTCGCCGTCGACCTTGCGCCATTCGTTCGGCGCGATCAGCTTCTGGTGCGTGTAGCTGACCGAATGCAGCGGGCCTTCGAGCTTGGCCTGCCAGAACTCGATGAAGCGGATCAGCACCGGAAATTTCGGGGCGATGTCGTAATCCTGCCAGATGAAGCTCTGCAGCAGATGCGGATGATCGGGAAAGTGATAAAGAATCTTGGCCGTGGTCAAGCCATAGCCCTTGAGCATCAGGTCCATTTCGGAATGGTCGCGCATTGCGGTCCCCTGGTTGATTCTCCTTCCTCCCAGCCTGAAATTGTGCACCCCATTTGCTTAATCGTCTATTGGTATTTCTGCGATCGAATCAGATTCCTCCCGCAAAAACATGTGCTTAGCAGCCACCTCACGAGAGTGCTGACACCGCCTGGCAAGGCACCTGCGGCATCCCGCCGCGCGAATCCAACGTCTAATGTTGCCGTCGCGGCCGAACTGTTAATAATGCGCGCGAATTCGCGGCCGCATCGCTGCGATCCTGCCGGCGGTCAAGCCGGCGGTTTGGTTTTGGGGAGGAAGGCGAAGAATGTCCGATGTTCATGTCCATCGCGTCCAGCCGGCGTGGAAGAAGAACGCGCTGATTGACAATGACACCTACCTGAAATGGTACGCCGACAGCGTCAAGAGCCCGGACAGGTTCTGGGGCAAGCACGGCAAGCGCATCGACTGGTTCAAGCCGTACAGCAAGGTCAAGAACACGTCCTTCGACGGCAAGGTCTCGATCAAATGGTTCGAGGATGGCCAGACCAACGTTTCCTGGAACTGCATCGACCGGCATCTGAAGAAGCGCGGCGAACAGACCGCTATCATCTGGGAAGGCGACAATCCCTACGACGATAGGAAGATCACCTATAACGAACTTCACGCGCATGTCTGCCGCCTCGCTAATGTGATGAAGAAGCACGGCGTCAAGAAGGGCGACCGCGTCACCATCTACATGCCGATGATCCCGGAGGCCGCTTATGCGATGCTCGCCTGCACGCGCATCGGCGCCATTCATTCGGTCGTCTTCGGCGGCTTTTCGCCGGACGCGCTGGCCGGACGCATCGACGACTGCAAGTCGACCTTCGTCATCACCGCCGACGAAGGCCTGCGCGGCGGCAAGTCGATCCCGTTGAAGGACAACACCGACAAGGCGATCGAGATCGCCGCCAAGGCTGGAACGAAAGTCGAAAAGGTCTTGGTAGTACGCCGCACCGGCGGCAAGACCGGCTGGGCCGCCGGGCGCGACGTCTGGTACCATGACGAGGTCGCGACGGTTAAGGCCGAATGCAAGCCCGAGAAGATGAACGCCGAGGACCCGCTGTTCATCCTCTACACATCCGGCTCGACCGGCAAGCCGAAGGGCGTGCTGCACACCACGGCCGGCTATCTCGTTTATGTCTCGATGACCCACCAATATGTCTTCGACTATCATGACGGCGATATCTACTGGTGCACCGCCGATGTCGGCTGGGTCACCGGCCACAGCTACATCGTCTACGGGCCGCTGGCCAACGGCGCAACCACGCTGATGTTCGAAGGCGTGCCGAACTACCCCTCGCAGTCGCGGTTCTGGGACGTGATCGACAAGCACAAGGTCAACATCTTCTACACCGCGCCGACGGCGCTGCGCGCGCTGATGGGTGCCGGCGATGCCCATGTCACCAAAACGTCGCGCAAGTCGCTGCGCGTGCTCGGCACCGTCGGCGAGCCGATCAATCCGGAAGCCTGGGAGTGGTATTTCAACGTCGTCGGCAACGGCAAGGTGCCGATCGTCGACACCTGGTGGCAGACCGAGACCGGCGGCATCATGATCACGCCGGTTCCGGGCGCCACCCACCTCAAGGCGGGTTCGGCGACGCGGCCCTTCTTTGGCGTCAAGCCGCAGCTGGTCGATGCCGACGGCAAGGTGCTGGAAGGCGAAGCCAGCGGCAATCTTTGTATTGCCGACTCATGGCCGGGCCAGATGCGCACCGTCTATGGCGATCACGACCGCTTCGTGCAGACCTATTTCTCGACCTACAGGGGCAGGTACTTCACCGGCGACGGCTGCCGCCGCGATGCTGACGGCTACTACTGGATCACCGGCCGCGTCGACGACGTCATCAACGTCTCCGGCCACCGCATGGGCACCGCCGAGGTCGAATCGGCGCTGGTTTCGCATGAGAAGGTCTCGGAGGCCGCCGTCGTCGGCTACCCGCACGATATCAAGGGCCAGGGCATTTACTGCTATGTCACGCTGATGGCCGGCGAGACGCCAAGCGAGGAACTGCGCCAGGAGCTCGTCGCCCATGTCCGCAAGGAGATCGGCGCCATCGCTTCGCCCGACAAGATCCAGTTCGCGGCCGGCCTGCCGAAGACGCGTTCCGGCAAGATCATGCGGCGCATCCTGCGCAAGATCGCCGAGGACGATTTTGCCACGCTCGGCGACACCTCGACGCTGGCCGATCCGGCGGTCGTCGACGACCTGATCGCCAACCGGCAGAACAAGAAGGGCTGATGCAACCCGCATTGGGCGCCGTCACCGCGCTTTGCCGCTATCCCGCGAGCTCGCTCGCCGGCGAGTTTCAGGAGGCGATCTCCGTGGACTGGCATACCGTCGAAGGCGACCGGCTGTTTGGCCTTGTCGATACCTTGACCGACGAAATCGCACGGCCCGACCGCGAAGCGAAATGGCACAAAGTGCCCCGCATCCGCACCCGGCTGTCGCAGGCCGGCAGACTGGAGGTCGCCATCCCGGACGGACGCTGGCTTTCGGCACCTGGCGCGCAAAGTGATCGCGCCATTTCCGCCTATCTCGGCTTTGCGGCTTCCATCCGGCCGTTCCGCCGGGAAAATGCGGCTCCGGATTACGCCGGCCCCCTGCTGATGGAACGCTACGTCAAAGCCCCTATTCATCTACTGACCACCGCCTCACTGGCGCGTTTGAAAGTGCTGCATCCAAAGGGCACGGCCGACCCGCGCCGCTTCCGCCCCAACATCGTCGTCGACATGGCGGCGGTCGAGGGATCGTTCCCGGAAACGGAATGGATCGGCCGCAAGCTGGCGATCGGCGATCTGCTGCTGACCATCTCCGAACCATGCCGCCGCTGCGGTTTCACCATCATCGCCCAGGACGGCTTCGACCACGATCCGGCAATCCTGCGCAGCCTGGTCCGCCACAATGCGCATAATATGGGCGTCTACTGCACCGTCGACCGACCGGCCCGCGTCGAGATCGGCGCCGCGATGCGCCTCCTGTAGCTATCGGTACAAATCCGCCCGCGTCGGCGGCAGGCCGCTCGGCCCACGCGCGCGCCTGGTGGCGACGGTCTGGAAAACCTGTGCCGATGCACGTTCGAAGGTAATCGAGCAGCCGGTGAGATAAAGTAGCCAGAGCCGCGCCTTGGCTTCGCCGACCTCGGCGATGGCTTCGTCAAAGCGTGCGTGGAGGCGCTCGGCCCACAGCCTGCAAGTGCGCGCATAGTGCTCGCGCAAGTTTTCGACGTCGTAGACGAGGAAGCCGTGCGCCTCGAGATTGCCGAGCGTCATGCCGATCGTATCGAGTTCGCCGCCCGGAAAAATGTATTTGATCAGCGCCTTGAATTCCGGCCCCTTGCGCAGCGTCTTCTTTATGTTGCCCTTGTCGCGCCGGGTGATGGCGTGGTGCAGATAGATGCCGCCGGGCTTGAGCAGGCGATGGATCCTCGAGAAATAGGCCGCATGGTTGGCAAGCCCCAGATGCTCGAACATGCCGATCGACGAGATCTTGTCGAAGGAGCCGGACAGCTCGGCATAGGACTTGATCTCGATGGTGATGCGGTCCTCCAGCCCCTCTGCGCGGATGCGCTCGCGGGCGAGCTCGGTCTGTGCCTCCGACAGCGAAACGCCGTGGCCGACGACGCCATAATTCTTCACCGCGTGGATGAGCATCGCTCCCCAGCCGCAGCCGATGTCGAGCAATCTGTCGCCGGGCTTCAGCCGAAGCTTGCGGCAGATATGGTCGAGCTTGTCTCTCTGCGCCTGATCGATATCGTTGGCAAAATCCTTGAAGTAGCCGCAGCTATAGACCATGCGCTCGTCGAGGAAGAGCCGGTAGAATGCGTTGGAAATGTCGTAGTGATGCTGGATCGCCTCCTTGCTCGAACCGCTGACGTAAGGATTGCGGCCGGAAAGATCGGTTCGCGCGGTCATCTGTTTTCGCGAAAACAGCACCGCCGGCAGGTCGCGCAGGATCGCCAGCTTCGGCAATGTCTTGAGCTTTGTCCTGAGCTTGCCGTGCGTGGGCAAGGCGTAGAAATCGAACAGCGATCCGTCTTCGACGTCGACCGCCTTGGCAATCCACATCTCGATCAGCGTCGATAAAGAAGGGCGGCGTACGATCTGCCAGACGATGTCCTGGTCATTGATAGTCAGCACCGGGCCGGTAGCCGGGCCGATCCGCTCGCCTGTCCACAGCCTCACCGCAAAACCCGGCTTAAGCGTCTCGATGACCGTCCGAACAATCCGGGCCGCTCTCTCGGCTGCCTCCATCCCCGTCCTCCCTTACCCGGCAAAATAGTGACCCGGAACAATAGCGGCTCGATCTTGCCTGCCCGATCGGCCGGCCGCAAGCTGCCTGAGTGCGCAAGCACGCTTGTTCAGGATTTTCGAGTGCCGCGCCTTGCCATTTGCCGGGTGACACCCCATCATGAGCGAGTGTTCAACAAATCGAAAGGAGGTGATCCGATGTCGAGTGATTTCGTTTTCCAGAACGTGGCCTCAGCGGATCGCACTTTCGGGAAGCAGTCTTCCCGTTAAGGCGCGAGATGCGCGGCTGGCGACCAGGGTCGCCGCCAGGAGCCGCGCCATGGACGGAAACACGGAAGGCCGCCGGCTTCGCGAGAAGCGGCGGCCTTTTCCTTTTTGGGCTGTTTGTCCTCTATTTGGTTACGGTCAACATCTCGACGTTGCGCACTATATCCTGGAAAGCCTGGTTGAGTTCCGTTCCATTGGCCGCCTGATAAAAGTGCTTGATCTTGGCGGTGTCCGGGCTCGCGCAATCCTGGAGCGTCGCCTTGGCATTCGTTTCGTTTAGGTCAAACCCAATGGTGAAGACCTCGATGCCCTTGTCGCGCATGGCAGCGCAAAGTGTCTTGGCTGCCGTGCGAGTCGGCTCCTTGCCGGCGTCATTGTAGACGTCGCTCACCGTGCTCGCATCGAAGTAGGACAGGTTGAATTCGCCATCGGTCATCAGGATCGCGATCTTGGCAACCTTCTTTGGATCCATCTTGGCCGGCCGTTCCGAGGCTTTCATCACACTGCCCCAGTTCTCCGAAAGCATGTACCAGCTCCACTGCACGCCGATATGGCCGGCAGTGCCGCCCGATGCGACAAAGGTCTTGATGACGTTCTTGAGCGCCGTGGCGTCCGCCGTCAGCGGTTTCAACGCGGCGGCAGGGCAGGCAGCCGTGCCGGTCTGCCAGGCGAAGGATGACAGCAGGTAGTCGCGATTGATCATGCTGACGTCGGGGCCCGCATCCGAATACTGATAGGTCCCCTTGCGCTCGGTGGCACAATTGTCCGGACGCACAAAGCCGGAGACATACTGCACGGCGCCATTGCCGGGCGCCTGTTTGCGTTGACTGGCGGTGGTTTCCACATAGACGCTGCTGGCGGCAATTGTACCGGCATTCACCGAATTGGCATAAGGCACGATAGCAACCCGCACACGTGGCTTGGAGGGGTCCTGGCCGCCCAGGAAGCTGTCGACAGCATTCGCTGCGGCCGTCCGCAGATCGATGATTTTCTGGCCGGCCATCGACCCGGTCACGTCGAGCATCATCGCGACTTCGACCTGCTTGTCCGAATAGAGCGCCGTCGTCGATGCGGGGACGCGTTGCATGCCACTCGTGCCGAAAAGCGGGAAATAGTAGTTGACATTGACATGGACGTCCGCCTGGACCGTGTTGGCGGTTCGGTCGACGGTCAATTTGTCGAGGACGATCTGGTCGTCCTGCAGGATACCCGCCGTGCTGTTGGCATCGAGAAAGGCCTGCACCGATTTGCTGGCGTCGGCCTCGCTGATGACGCCGGTTGTCAGGTCGCGGGCCGTCGAGGTGACCGCTGCATCGACGACGCCCTGCAAGCTCGACTTTACATTGTAGAGTTGGGACATGTTGACGGCAAAGCCGACACTCAGTGCCAGCACTGAGCCGATTATCCCAAACAGCACCGCGAAATTTCCGCTGCGATCCCCGGCAAAGTCGCCGATCGCTTGAACAAGCCTCCCGAAACGCCGCATTCCTACCGCCTCCATTCGCTACAGCCTGCAGCTGTCCGAACGCGCATTGCAGGAATCCGGCCGGATAGCGCCGCCAGGCGAGGGAAGGTAGGCGGCTACCTCTCAGGCCATTGTTTCCAAACGGTTTCGAGCGGTGACAAGGTAAACAGCTGGTAAACGAAAGCCGCGTCGGCGCGGCTTTGTTCACAAAGCGCTTACCAAGATTCGGGCTCGCAATTCGAGACGGCTGGACTGCGTCCCAATCCGGTACAGACGAGATGTATCGAACAGGATCAGTGCTACCGCGGTGGCGGCAGGTGGAAATCCGGACTTCGAATGTGTCCGAAGATCAGGCCAGCATCCGTGCGCTGACGGTCTTGTCGACGCCACGATAAGGCGGCTTGAACAGATTGCCTTCCTGCTCGTGCGTCCAGACCTTGAACAGGCTGAGCCGATGCGGGCCGAAACTGTGGAGCAGCGGCACGTCGGTGGCGTCGCGGCCGCGCGCGATGACGACGCGGCCGATCCTCGGCACATTGTGGCGAGGATCGAAAGTGTACCATCTGCCGTCGAGGAACACTTCCACCCACGCCGAGAAATCCATCGGCGCCGGATCGGCGGGCACGCCGATATCGCCGAGATAGCCGTTGACGTAGCGGGCGGGGATATTCATGCAGCGGCAGAGCGTGATCGCCAGATGGGCAAAGTCGCGGCAGACGCCGACGCGCTCCTCATGCGCTTGCGCCGCCGTGCGGGTCGAGCGCGCATAGCCGTAGCCGAAGGACAGCCGGTTATGGACATAGTCGACGATCGCCTGCACCCGCGCCCAGCCGGGCGGAAGCTGGCCGAAAAGTTGCCAGGCCAGGTCGCCGAGATGGTCGGTCTCGCAGTAACGGCTGCCGAGCAGATAGCCGAGCACATCGTCCGGCAATTCGGCGACCGGGACTTCCCTGGCCAGCGTGTTGACCTCGTCCGGCTCGCCGCTGTCCTCGACCACCGCGTCATAGAGGATGCGAAAGCTTCCGGCTGGCGCCGTGAAGCGGCGGCAGCTATTGCCGAAAAGATCGTGGTAGACCCTGGTCGGGACCGACGGCGACGTCAGTACGCGCGTCTGCCGCTTGATATCGGCCTGGCGATCCCGATGGATCTCGAGCAGCGAAACAATCGGCGTGGCTGCAGCGCATTCAATGGCAATTTCATAGCCGAGCCTGATCAGCATCGCCGTCCCCCTACGATCGTCATGGAAGATAGTGCTGGTCAACGCAGGAGAGTGTGCGGCGGTTCCTTGCGAACGTCGAAAACGACGCCTCGCGGCTTCCCATACGGACGCGGCAACGTTACGCTCGATCGACACGCGTCTTCGAAATAATCCCTCCAAGATGACCCCGGGAAAACCGATGTTTGCAGGCAGAAAATTCGCCGCCTTCCTGTTCGATATGGACGGCACGATTCTCAATTCGATTGCCGCGGCGGAAAGGGTCTGGGCAGCTTGGGCGCATCGGCAAGGTCTTGACGTCGCCGCATTCCTGCCGACCATCCACGGCGTGCGGGCGATCGAGACCATCGGCCGGCTGGCGCTCCCGGGCGTCGATCCTGCGCGTGAAGCCGAATCGCTTTTGCAGGCCGAGGCGGCCGATGTCGAGGGCATTCGCCCGATTGCCGGCGCCGCGGCCTTCCTGGCGTCGCTGCCGCCCGGAAGCTGGGCGATCGCCACTTCGGCACCGCGCGAGCTGGCCCTGCTGCGCCTGCAGGCCGCCGGTATTCCGGCTCCCGCCGTGATCGTTGCGGCGGAGGACGTATCGCGCGGCAAGCCGGCGCCCGACTGCTTCCGGCTGGCGGCCGAGCGGCTCGGCGTCGATGTGCGCGACTGCCTCGTCTTCGAGGACGCACCGGCCGGCATAGCGGCAGCCGAAGCCGCGGGCGCTGCGGTCGTGGTGATCAGCGCCACGCACCGGCATACGTTGGAGACGCCGCATGCCGCCATCACCGGCTATGACGCGATCGGCATCGCCGTCGATGCCAGCGGCTGGATAGCCATCGAAGCGGAACGGACCGCACAGCCTGCGTAGTTTGGCACCCTGCCTGGGCTAAAAGTCGCTGGTCAGGCCCTTGACCTCCCAGTCGCCGTAGCGGCCGGGCTCCTTGCCGCCGCGCCCGCCGATCTCCCTCGGCAGCGTGGCTTCCTGCTCGCGATATTTGTCCCGCCGGGCCTCGGCCTCGGCCAAGGCGCGCCTGGCTGCCGGGGTCAGCAGCTTTTGCGGCGAGCCGTTAGCATGCGTTTGGCTGGTTTTGTCGATCATGCGATCTTCCGCTAGATTGAAACAGGCCCCGATTGAAACGGGAACCGCTGTTTCCCATCATATAGCGATGGGCCCACAAGGATCGACCCCTTTGTTGGGCCAGAACGGAGCAGACGATGAACACCCTTCGCACCGCCATGCTATTGGCCGCAATGACGGCCCTGTTCATGGGTGTCGGCTATCTGGTCGGCGGATCCGGCGGCATGATAATTGCCTTGCTGATCGCCGCCGGCACCAATTTGTTCAGCTATTGGAACGCCGACAAGATGGTGCTGTCGATGCACCGTGCGATCGAGGTCGACGAACGCAACGCGCCTGAATATTACGCCATCGTGAAGGGTCTGGCGCAACGCGCCGGCCTGCCGATGCCAAGAACCTATCTCATCGACAATCCGCAGCCCAATGCCTTCGCCACCGGCCGCAATCCGCAAAATGCCGCTGTCGCCGCCAGCACCGGCCTGCTCGAGCGGCTGTCGCATGAAGAAGTCGCGGCGGTGATGGCGCACGAGCTCGCTCATGTGCAGCACCGCGATACGCTGACCATGACGATCGTCGCCACCTTCGCGGGCGCAATTTCGATGCTCGGCAATTTCGCCTTCTTTTTCGGCGGCAACCGCGAAAACAACAATTCCTTTGGCATCGTCGGCGTGCTGGTGGCGATGATCGTCGCGCCGCTGGCCGCCATGATCGTGCAGATGGCGGTGAGCCGCACCCGCGAATACGAGGCCGACCGGCGCGGTGCCGAAATCTGTGGACACCCGCTGTGGCTCGCCTCGGCACTTGACAAGATCGCGCGGGGCGCCGAACGCATCCGCAACCCCGATGCCGAGCGCAATCCGGCAACCGCCCATCTCTTCATCATCAATCCTCTTTCCGGCGAGCGCATGGACAGTTTGTTTTCCACTCACCCGAGCACAGAAAACCGCATTGCCGCATTGCAGAGGATGGCGAGCGAGATGGCCGGCGCACCCGAAGCGGCCGAGGCACCAAGGCCGGCGCCGGAAGGGACCGGGCAGCAGCCGTCGGGCCCGTGGGACAGGGCCGCGCGGCCCGAGAGGCCGGCTGAGCCGGCCAAGCCGAGGCCCAATCCCTGGGGACGCAATCCGACCGGACCCAAGGGTCCTTGGTCGTGAGCGGAGCCATGGACAGCAATTGCGAGATCTCGCTGGCGGAAATCCGCGATCTCTGTGCGAGGCACTGGAACCCCATCGGCATACCGATGGCGAACCTGGCACCATCGAGCGAGCCGCGATTCCGCCGCCCGCTGCCTGCCGACGAATATGATACCTATCTTCTCCATGTCATCCGACTTGTCGGCGATGGTGCATCTCCGAGCCAAGTCGCGGATTACCTCAGCACTGTGGAGAACGAGTACATCCAACTGACTTCTCCCCGAGGAAGCAAAGACGATTTTGTCAGCGCCGTCTTTGGACTGGCCAAACGAACATCGACACTGTGAAGCCGCTTCCAAGCCAAGTTTCAGAGGTTGTCGGCCTCCCCGCGCGCAAGGCAGCCGCGCGCCTGCTTACCGCCGTCATTGACGCGAAAACGCCGCTCGATGGGCTGACCGACCACGAGAACGGCCATCCGCAATACAAGGCGCTCGACCTGCGCGACCGCGCCCTGGTGCGCGCCATTCTGGTCACCGCCCTGCGCTACCGCATGACCATATCAGGCCTTTTGGCCCGCCGCCTGGAAAAGCCGCTGCCGCCCAATGCCACGGCGCTTTCGCATATCTTGCATGTGGCGGCAGCGCAGATCCTGTTCCTCGATGTTCCCGACAGCGCTGCCGTCGACCTCGCCGTCACGCACGCCAAGTCCGATCCGCGGACGGCGCGCTTTTCCGGCCTCGTCAACGGCGTGCTGCGCACGCTGGCGCGGGCCAAGCAGGACGAGCTCGCGGCCGCACTTGCCGCAACCGACGAGGCGCCAAAATGGTTTTCCGACCGTTTGAAAATGGTCTACGGCCTCGACAAAGCCAGGCAGATACAGCTCGCCCATCGCCATGAGGCGCCGGTCGATTTCTCGGTCAAGTCGGACCCGGCGCTGTGGGCCGAACGGCTCGGCGGCTTTGTCTTGCCGACCGGCACGGTGCGGGTGGAAAAGCTCAGCGCTTCCGTGACCGAACTGCCCGGTTTCGCGGAAGGCGCCTGGTGGGTTCAGGACGCGGCGGCCAGCCTGCCGGCCCGGCTGTTCGGCGACATCAATGGTTTGCGAATCGCCGACCTCTGTGCCGCGCCGGGCGGCAAGACCGCCCAGCTGATCCTCGCCGGCGCCCATGTCACCGCGCTCGACATGTCCAAAACGCGGCTGGCACGGTTGACGCAGAACCTTGAACGGCTCGGTCTGGCCGCCGAGATCGTCCAGGCCGATCTGCTCAAATACGAGCCGAAAGACCGCTTCGACGCCGTCCTCCTCGACGCACCTTGCTCTTCGACCGGCACGGTGCGGCGGCATCCCGACGTCCCCTGGACGAAGACGGCGGCCGACGTCGAAAAACTGGCCGACCTGCAACGCCGGCTGCTTGCCCGCGCCGTCACCCTGGTCAAGCCTGGCGGTCGCATCGTCTTTTCCAACTGTTCGCTCGATCCGCTGGAAGGCGAAGAGCTCCATCGCGACTTTCTCGCCGGCAATGCGGAGATTGTCGACGACCCACTTCGGCCGGGTGAGATCGCCGGCATCGACCCGTTCCTGACGCCGCAAGGCACGTTGCGCACCACGCCTGCCGATCTGGAGTTAGGCTCGCCGGGCCGCTCCGGGCTGGACGGCTTCTTTGCCGCCCGCATGCGCAGAGCCGGCTAAGGGCCGATCTTGAAGCGCCGTCCGGCTTCTTGGGGCGAGGAGGCATGGAAAACCGGCTGAACGGCCCCACTGCCGCGGAATTCGCCTTCGCACAAGTTCTTGAATCATATAAACTTGTGCTTGGGTGAGGACGATCAGGAGGGGTTTTGGCAATCGCTGCCGGTAACACGACGCGTCTGTGGACGCTTGTCGCGAGGGAGTTCTGGCGCAAGACGCGCCGGCGCTTGCGCGCCGGGCCACTCTATCGCTGGCGTTACTCCGGCCGCACGCCGGAGCGCGTCCTGATTGCCCCGCCGGACCTGCGCCTCGCCGATCCTCAGATCGCGCTCGAGATCTATTACGGCCGCTATCCGCTTTCGGGGCATCTGGTCGAGACCGGTGGCAAATCGCCCTTCCAGATCGACGTGCCCAATCCCGGCTGGCAAAAAACGCTGCATGGCTTTCGCTGGCTGCGCCATATGCGTGCCGCGGGTACCGAGCTCGCCGCCGCCAACGCGCGGGCGTTGGTTTCCGACTGGATTGCAATCCATGGCAGCTATATTTCCGGCGTCGCCTGGGAGCCGGGCACGACGGCCAAGCGTGTCATTGCCTGGCTGCAGCATTCCTCGATCGTGTTGCAGGGCGCCGAATTTCCGTTCTACCGCGGGTTCCTGAAGTCGCTCGCCGTCCAGATCCGCTATCTGCGCGCCATGGTGCGCGAGATGCCGGATGGCAAGGACAGGCTGCGCGCGCGCATTGCGCTGGCCTTTGCCGCTTTGTCGCTGCCGGCGCCGGCCTCGGCGCTGCGCGGTGCCACACGCAATCTCGCCGAGGAGCTCGACCGCCAGATCCTGCCTGACGGCGGCCATATCTCGCGCAATCCGATGACCGTGCTTGAAATCCTCGCCGACCTTCTGCCGTTGCGCCAGACCTACGCCAATCAGGCCGAGACGCCGCCGGCCGCCCTGATCGGCGCCATCGACCGGATGCTGCCGGCACTGCGCTTCTTTCGCCATCAGGATGGCAGCCTTGCCCGCTTCAACGGCATGGGCGCCACTATTCACGACCGTATCGCCAGCATCCTGCATCACGACGACACCGCCGGCGCACCGTTGCTGCACGCGCCGCATTCGGGTTACGAGCGCCTGTCGATGGGCGGTGCCACTGTGATCGCCGATACCGGCCCGCCGCCGCCCGTCGACGTGTCCAATGCCGCTCACGCCGGATGCCTCGCCTTCGAATTGTCGTCGGGCCGCCAGCACTATATCGTCAACGCCGGAATAGACACTTACGGCGCCGCCGAGTTCCGGCCGCTTGCCCGCGCCACCGCCGCCCACTCGACCGCCACCATCAACGACACCTCATCGGCGCGCTTCAACCATTCCTTGCGCGTCAACGACCTGCTCGGCACGCCTTTGATCGGCGGGCCGCAACATGTGCCTTGCAAGCGTACCGACCAGAAGGGCAGCCAGGGCTTCATCGCCCGCCATGACGGCTATGTGGCGCGCTTCGGCTTTCTGCATGAGCGCGAGCTGAAATTATCGACCGAAGGCAATGTGCTTGCCGGCAGGGACCGCTTCCTGCGCCCGGGCGGCGCTTCTATCCGCAACAATGGCCGTGATTTCGTCACGGTGCGTTTCCATGTCCATCCCGATATTAACCTGCTCCAGGATGAGCATGACCGTCTGGTGCTGGCCGCCGACCATGCCGACACTTGGGTGTTTACCTCTACCGAAGTGGCGCCCGAGGTCGAGGAATCGATCTATTTCGCCGGACTCGGCGGCCCACGCCGCAGCCGCCAGATCGTGCTTGCCTTCAAGGCCTCGGAAATTTCCGAGGTCCACTGGCAATTGACGCGCACCATCATCGCCGGCCGTCCGGAAAAAGCTGAAGCCGGTGGCAACGGCAGACACTGATCAAGCCTTGCGGCTTGATTTCCGGGCCTCATATGCTACGGCCCGCGGACGCTCTCCAACCAGAACTGGAAAGGCCGCCAGCCCATGGCCGTCGCCGCCAAGAACATTCCCGCGCCCGACCTTGTTCCCATCCGTCGCGCGCTGCTCTCCGTCTTCGACAAGACCGGCCTGATCGATTTCGCCAGGGCGCTGGCTTCGGCCGGCGTCGAGCTGGTTTCGACCGGCGGCACCGCAAGGGCCCTTGCCGAGGCAGGCATGGCGGTGCGCGACGTGTCCGAGCTCACCGGCTTTCCCGAGATCATGGACGGCCGCGTCAAGACGCTGCACCCGTCGGTGCACGGCGCACTACTTGGCGTGCGCGACGATCCCGAGCACGCCGCGGCGATGCGCGACCATGGCATCGAGCCGATCGATCTCGTCATTTCCAATCTTTATCCGTTCGAAGAGGTGCGTCGCTCCCGCGCCGACTACGCGGCGATCGTCGAGAACATCGACATCGGCGGCCCGGCGATGATCCGTGCCTCGGCCAAGAACCACGCCTATGTCGGCATCGTCACCGACCCCGATGACTATGCCTCGGTGCTCAACGCGCTGGAGATGAATTTCGGGTCGTTGTCGCTGGATTTCCGCAAGAAGCTGGCAGCCAAGGCCTTTGCCCGCACCGCCACCTACGATGCGGCGATCTCGGGATGGTTTGCCGAGGCGCTTGAGATCGAGCATCCGACATGGCGCGCCTTCGGCGGCAAGCTGCAATCGGTGATGCGCTACGGCGAAAACCCGCATCAGGGCGCCGGCTTCTATGTCAATGGCGACAGGCGGCCGGGCGTCGCCACGGCGCGCCAGCTTCAGGGCAAGCAGCTTTCCTACAACAACATCAACGATACCGACGCTGCCTTCGAGCTGGTCGGCGAATTCGATCCGGCCCGCTCCGCAGCAGTTGCCATCATCAAGCACGCCAACCCGTGCGGCGTCGCCGAGGACGCTTCGCTGCAGGCGGCTTATGCCAAGGCGCTGGCCTGCGACCCGGTCTCGGCCTTCGGCGGAATCGTCGCCATGAACCGCATCCTCGATGCCGGAACCGCCGAAGAGATCGTCAAAACCTTTACCGAAGTGATCATCGCACCGGAGGCGTCCGAAGAAGCAGTCCGCATCATTGCCGCCAAGAAGAATCTACGCCTGCTGGTCACCGGCGGCCTGCCCGACCCGCGCGCCGCGGGCCTCGGCTTGAAATCGGTTGCTGGCGGCTTGCTGGTCCAGGGCCGCGACAATGGGGTGGTAGATGACCTCGACCTGAAAGTGGTGACCAGGCGCGCTCCGACGCCGGCCGAATTGGCCGATCTGAAATTCGCCTTTCGCGTAGCAAAGCACGTCAAGTCGAACGCCATCGTCTATGCCAGGGACGGCGCCACGGTCGGCATCGGCGCCGGCCAGATGAGCCGGGTCGATTCCTCGCGCATCGCCGCGCGCAAGGCGCTCGACGCCGCCGAGGCTGCCGGTCTGACGGAGCCTTTGACCAAGGGATCGGTCGTCGCCTCGGATGCCTTCTTCCCGTTCGCGGATGGGCTTTTGTCGGCAATCGAAGCCGGCGCTACCGCCGTCATCCAGCCCGGCGGCTCGATGCGCGACGACGATGTCATCGCCGCCGCCGACGCTCACGGCATTGCCATGGTCTTCACCGGAGTGAGGCACTTCCGGCATTGAACTCCCTCCCTTCCCCTTGCTATCGGATTCACACATTTTGCAGATTGAGTTTGGTTCCGTACTTGATGGCGTGGAATTCGGCGAGGCCGATGCGCATGACCTTGGGGCCTGGCTTGCCGTAGTAGCCTGTCCAGCCGCCGAGGCGGGCGATGGCCCAGGCCGCGAAGGCTAGAGAGCCTTTGGGGTGAGGATTGCGTTGTCGTTCGGTCTTGCCTTCGAGCTTGGC
>NZ_JAMYLN010000012.1:0-188357 GCF_040318035.1 Mesorhizobium sp. M1329
AAGTTCCCATCAGCCATCGCATCAAGAAATGCGCCTGGAACGACGACTATCTCATCAATGCCATCACTCATATGCGATAGCCCTGGTATAGTGACGGGGAGAAAGGGGCCTGCACCAAGGGTTTCGCCAACAGCGCAGACAAAAATCCGACGCTACGTCCTAATCGCGCTCGATGATGACATGCGTGGCCTTCGGCGTCGCGACCTGCTCGCTGCAGCGATAGCCGAGCTTGGGCATGTCGATGCCGGCAAAAAGGCTCTCGCCGGCGCCTAGCAGGACCGGTGAGATCGCCAGATGCATCTCGTCGATGAGCTTTTCCTTCAGATATTGCCGGATCGTAGAAACGCCACCGCCCAGCCGTACATCCTTGCCGTCAGCCACTGCTTTCGCCTTTTGCAGCGCTGAGTGGATGCCGTCGGTCACGAAATAGAAGGTCGTGCCGCCCTCCATGACAATGGGATCACGCGGATGGTGCGTGAGCACGAAGACCGGCACGTGGTAGGGTGGGTTGTCACCCCACCAGCCTTTCCAGCTGTCATCCGGCCATTCGCCGCGGATCGGGCCGAACATGTTGCGGCCCAGGATCCATGCGCCGACATTTTCGAAGCTGCGCGCCGCGAACGCCTCGTCAGTGTCCGTGGTCCCGCCATCCTTGCCGAGGACCATCTTGCGGAAGGTGCGGGTGCCGAACATCCATTCGTGCAGGGCTTCCCCGCCAACACCCAGCGGGTTCTTCAGGTCTTGGTCGGGACCGGCGCCGAAGCCGTCGATCGACAGGGTGAAAGCGCTGACGCGAAGTTTGGACATGAGAGCCTCCTCGATAACCAATTGTGAGATGCAAGCAGTTATCGGGGTAGTTTAACTGATTGCATTTTGCAAGCGGTATCTGCTGCCACATCTGTAAAATGACGACGATGGCATCGGAAATGCCGATGGAGGGCCGGTCGGGACGATGGGGCTGACTTGGTTCTGATTGAACTAGCCTCTCGTCAGCCACGGTCGTTGCTATGCGCTCTGGGCTCGGCGACAAGCTCACGTTTCAACAACGTCAGCATGGTTCCGGCAAGTTGATCGGGAGCCTCGCAATTCGCTGAGACGCGATAGTAGCGGCTTGCGTCAAAGCCTAATCCAACCGCCAGCAACTCAACCCGGCCGGCTTTCTCGAGCTGCCGAACCACATGAATAAGATGATCGTCGAGATAGCGCGGGCTGTTTGCTAAAAGTGTGGCATCGTCGACCGGCGCGCCGTCGGATACGACAAATAGTATTTTACGGGATTCAGGACGTTGCAGCAGCCGCCCGGCCGCCCACTCGATGGCTTCACCATCGACATTCTCTTTGGGCAGGTCGGGTCGCAGCATCGGCTTGAGGGCATGGCCCATACTGCTCTGGCGCTTGTCGCCGGCCTCCCTGTAGACGATATGAAGCAGGTCGTTCAATCTTCCCGGATTGGCGGGCCGGCCATCTTCGTTCCAAGTGCGTCTTGATTCTCCGCCGCGCCAATTGCGCGTTGTGAAGCCCAAGAGTTCGACCTTGAGGCCCAGTGTGCTCAGGAATTCCTGAACAATGTCGGCGGATGCAGCCGCGTACAGAATTTTTTGGCCGCGCATCGAGCCGGATTGATCGAGGAGGATAGAAACGACGGTGTCGTCGAGGTCTGATTCCGAGAGGCTGTTTCGGATCTCGGCCGCTATATCCGCCGCCAGGATATGGTTCTTCGTCTTCCACCCGGCGAGGCCGCTTTCAAGCTCGATCCATGCGGCGTCAAGCGCGGATTTTTGCTTGTCCGAGATTCGACCAATAGCGCTGGACAGCTTGGAACTCGGCACAATCCAGTCATAAAGCGTGACATAGGCGTGATACCCAAGCGTATCTGTGTCGCCGCGTGGCTTGGGACCAAACACCGTTTTGAAATGCTTGCCCAGCCCCCACAACAACGTTTGCTAGCCCCTCAGCATCGCCGCCACTTCGGGCGCAAAGTAGGTGAGAATCCCGTCGCAGCCGGCGCGCTTGAAGGCGAGCAGCGATTCCAGCATCGCCTGTTCGCCGTCGATCCAGCCATTGGCGGCGGCGGCCTTGATCATCGAATATTCGCCCGAGACCTGATAGGCGAAGGTCGGCATCTGCAACTCGTCCTTCAGCCGGCGGATGATGTCGAGATAGGGCAGGCCAGGCTTGACCATCAGCATGTCGGCGCCCTCGGCGAGATCCTGCTCGGCCTCGCGCACCGCTTCGTCGGAATTGGCGTGATCGATATAATAGGTCTTCTTGTCGCCCTTGAGCAGGCCGGCGGTGCCGACTGCCTCGCGGTAGGGGCCGTAAAATGCGGATGCGAACTTGGTCGCGTAGGACATGATCGCTACATCTTGAAACCCATTGGCATCGAGCGCATCGCGGATGGCACCGATCCGACCGTCCATCATGTCCGAGGGGGCAATGATGTCGGCCCCCGCCGCCGCCTGGATGACGGCCGCCGCTGTCACCTGCTCCACCGTCTCATCATTGACGATAATGCCCTCGCGCAAGATGCCGTCGTGGCCATGCGAGGTGAACGGATCGAGCGCCGCGTCGGTGATGATGCCGATCTCCGGCACTGCGTGCTTGATGGCGCGGGTGGCACGGTTGATGATGTTTTCCGGATCGAGGATGTGCGAACCGGTCTGATCGCGCAGGCCGAGCTCGACATTGGGGAAAGTGGCGATCGCCGGAATGCCAAGCTTAGCCGCGCGCTCAGCCTCCTTGACGGCGAGGTCGAGCGACAGGCGGAAGACGCCGGGCATGGCGGCGATCGGCTCGCGCACTTGTCTGCCGTCGACGACGAAGATCGGCCAGATCAGATCGTCGACCGACAGCCGGTTCTCCTGGACAAGGCGGCGCGACCAATCGGCCTTGCGCATGCGCCGCAGCCGCCGGCTGCCGGTGATCTCGTCGACGCTGCGCGCGCCGGCAGGCTTTGCAGGGGTGAATTTGTTCATCGCAAAAACTCCGGATCGGGCGGCTTTTACCACGAGCTTCCGCTGCTGACCAATGCGACACGATTGTGCCAGCGGTACTGTTGGCTATTCTGGTTGACCATTGCCCGACAGGATCTGCGCAGCACCCCGCATGGCGACGCGGAATGCCTCGTCGAAGCTGACACCGCGCACTTGCCATTTATAAGCCTTGCCGTTCATGGCAAGCCGCCAATCGGCGATCCAGCCCAACTCCTTGTCGCTCCAGATCAGGCTGCCGGCGAGCGCCTGATCGGCACCGGCCTTTCGGGCAAGCTGGTCCAGCGTCACCATATCGGCACTACGCAGCGTCTGATCGTCGTGCCCGGACAACAGCGATGCTTGGGGAAAGAGAATGTGCATGGCCAGCGGATCGGCAGCGTTTGCAAACGATTCCCGCATGGGCGCGCCGCGCTCATCGTCGGCGGTCGGCGCGAACTGCCTTGTGCCTTGCTCCGCCGCCAGGAAAATTGCCAGGCGTGGCCGCTCGCCAAGCCATGGTTTGCTGCCAAGCGCGGCAAGCAGCGGATCGATAACGTCAGGCCTGTACAGACAAGTGAGATCATGGGGCCGGTCATGGGTGCCTTGTTCGTCATGGACTGGAATGCCTTCCATGCGGTCGCGATAGCGGAATTCGGCAACGAAGCTGCCGGCCTTCTCGCGCAGCGCCGCCATCTCAGCTCTCTTCGGCAGCCGCTGATCGCCGGACACACGAACCAGCACCGCATCGAGGCAGGCCTTGAAACCGGTCTGCCTGTTGACCTCGCCCTGGCCGGTAACGATGGTCTGCGATTGATAGAGCTCGTCGACGGTTTCGGCCGATACGGGAGGAGTGTTCGCAGCGATCAGGCCGATCACCACAACAGCAAGGCGCGGCAACCAAGGCATGGTTCAACCTTCCGGTTCAAAGCGCCAGCATTAGCACTGGGTGATGCCGACGACCAAGCAGTGGATTGGGCGCCGCCATTGACGGGGCCATGCGCCACGCTTTAGCACTTCACTCCCGGCGGGGCGCGGGAGGGATTCTCTGGCGATGGATTTTGGCGGAGGCGACGAGATTCGCTTCGAAAGATTGGGCAGGGCCGGCATCGTCACGCTGACGCGGCCGCAGGCGCTCAATGCCGTAACCCACCGCATGGTCAAGGCGCTGGACAAGGCGCTGCGCAGTTGGGAGCGCGACGACGGCGTCGACGTTGTCGTCGTCAAGGCCGAGGGCAGGGCATTTTCGGCGGGCGGCGACATCCTCCACATCTACGAAGCCGGCCGCGCAGGAAAGCCTCCGGTCGATTTCTTCGCCGATGAATACCGGCTGAACGCCCGCATCGCCCGCTTCAAGAAACCCTATCTTGCGCTGATCGACGGCATCGTCATGGGCGGCGGCGTCGGCATCTCCTTCCACGGCTCGCAGCGGGTGCTGACCGAGAACGCGCAGTTTGCCATGCCCGAGGTCGGTATCGGTTTTTTCCCGGATGTCGGCGCCAGCCATCTGTTGCCGGATCTCGGCGGCAGCTTCGGCATGTATCTGGCGCTGACCGGCAACCGCATCCGCTACGGTGATGCTTTGTGGTCGGGCCTCGCCACCCATACGATCAAGGCGGAGGACCAGGCCGGCTTTCTCGACCGGCTGGTGGCAAGCGGCGACCCGGAATCGGTGCTGCGCGGCTGCTTCGTCCCGGCCAGGCGCGAGACCGATAGGCCGACGCTGGAAGCCATCGCCCGGCATTTCGCGCAGCCGTCGCTGGCCGATATCGTCGCCAGCCTGGAGCGGGCAGCCGCTGCCGACGAGTTCGCGGCAAAGACGCTGGCCACCATCCGCACCCGTTCACCGACCAGCCTGCATGTTGCATGGCGCCAGATCAGCGCCGGGCAGACGTTGTCAATGGACGAGTGCATGAAAATGGAGTTCCGTATCCTCAACCGCATGCTTGCCGGGCACGACTTCTATGAAGGAATCCGCGCCGCTATCATCGATAAGGGCTCAACGCCGCAATGGCGGCCGGAAAGCATCGATGACGTCAGCGCCGCCGAGGTCGACGCCTATTTCGCACCGCTCGGCGAACGGGAACTGAAGCTGTGAGCGAGGCAGCCTCGAGACGCGTGGTGCTGCAGCCCTCGACGATCGAGGTCATCTTCGCCTGGTTCCAGCGCGTTATCGCCGGCTACTGTCTGCTGTTTGGCATCTTGTACTGGATCCGGCTGATCGGCTTTTACCCAGGGCCGTTGTGGCGCTTCGACCTGATGCCGGTGCACTGGCAGGTGGCGGCGGTGGTGCTGGCGGTGTTTTTTCCATTCGCCGCCGCCGGCCTCTGGATGCTGGCGTCCTGGGGGCCGGTGATCTGGTTCATCTGCGCGGTGACCGAGAGCGTCATGTATGCCGGCTTCCCCGAGCTGTTCGGCCACCGGCCGCTGATCGTCGCCTCGCACCTTGCGGTGGCGCTGCTCTACATAGTGTTCCGCGTGGTGATCTGGATCCAGAAGCGGCAAGCCCGGCGATAGCAATTCCGGCCAGGATCGTTGGCTAAATCTTTAGGTTAATTATCCTTGCTCGGGTGACCGTCCGTTAAGCCTCTTTCGAAACCCCTTACCGGTAAGCTCTTGTTAGCCTTGGCGTTTAAGTCGAATTTTATGAGTATTCGATAGTGTCGCGATCAAGGTGAAGAACAAAAAATCACCGGGCGACAAACGAGAGGCAAAGACAATGATCAATTCGCGTCCGGCGGCGAAGACCGCCAACGTATCCGATGACCGCCGCGAGGCGATCCGTTCGCTGTACATGGAATCGCTGCAGCTGGTCGAGCGGCTGCATCGCCGTCTGCTTGATGTGATCAAGGACGAATTCGACCGCAACGGCCGCTCCGACATCAACGCCATCCAGGCGCTGCTCCTGTTCAACATCGGCAATTCGGAGCTGACCGCCGGCGAACTGCGCTCGCGCGGCTATTATCTCGGCTCGAATGTCTCCTACAATCTGAAGAAGCTGGTCGATCTCGGCTTCATCAACCACCAGCGCTCGCGCATCGACCGTCGTTCGGTGCGGGTCTCGCTGACGCCGAAGGGCAATGAGGTGGCGGAAGTCGTCGCCGGCCTCTACGAGCGCCATGTCGGCTCGATCGAGCAGGTCGGCGGCATCAACACCGAAGAGTTCAAGCAGATGAACCGCGCCCTGCAGCGGCTGGATCGGTTCTGGAACGATACCATCGCCTATCGGATGTAGTCGCATCCGCCGCAGCAAGATCTGAAGCCGCGCCACGGAAGCGCTGCCGCGGAGTAGACCAAAGGCCGGTGCCGAAAAGCACCGGTCTTTCCGTTTCGTCAGGCCGGCCGCTCCAAATTCGAGCAACAGCCACGTTGCCGCCATATTCCAATGGAACCGAAGATGCGGGTGATGCTGGGGCCAAAGCCGTGCATTTGTCCTGTGCTCAAGTCACTTCCCATGTGGTTTTACACCGAAGTGATGCGGGCCATGGTTGGCTAATTGTTAAGAAGCCAACTCTAGAGTGCGGGCGAGACCGCCCGGTGGGTTGAATTGTAGCAAGAATGTCTGGAACGTCCATGAGAACCAGCCGCCGTTTCTTCCTTTCAGGAGCCTCCGTGCTCGCAGCCGCAATGGTCGCCGGCCGCGCCAGTGCGCAGGATGTGATCGGAGATATCCTGAAATCCTCGGCGCGCGGCAACTGGGACGACCAGTTCGATGCGCGTGCCAGCGAAGGCGGCAAGGTTGCCTCGACGCTGCCGATCTTCAGCCTGCAGACGGTGTCCTTCACCGAGCAGGCGATCATGCAGTATCAGAATATCGTCGCGCAAGGCGGCTGGGAGCAGGTTCCGGATACCAAGAAGCTGCAGCTTGGCGTCGAGGATCCCGATGTGGTGCCGCTGCGCAGGCGCTTGATGATATCGGGCGACCTGGCGCAGAGCGCCGGGCTTTCGGAAGCATTCGATTCTTACGTCGACTCGGCGCTCAAGCGCTTCCAGTTGCGTCACGGCTTGCCGGCCGACGGAACCACGGGCAAATATACTTTCGCGGCAATGAATGTGTCGGCGCCGGTTCGGCTTGGTCAGCTGCAGACCAATCTGCAGCGGCTGCGTGAGCGGGCCGGCACGCTTGGCAACCGCTATGTGCTGGTCGACATCCCGGCGGCGCAGATTGAGGCTGTCGAGAACGACCGCGTCGTGCTGCGCCACACCGCAATCGTCGGCAAGATCGATCGCCAGACGCCGATCGTCAATTCCAAGATCAACGAAATCATCGTCAATCCGTACTGGAACGCGCCGGTCTCGATCGTGCGTAAGGACATCATTCCGCTGATGCGGAAGGACCCCAACTATCTCAAGGACAGCCATATCCGCCTGTTTGCGCCGGACGGCAGCGAGGTCGACCCGATGACGGTCGACTGGTCGACCGACGATGCCGCCAAATACCGCTTCCGCCAGGATCCGGGTTCCGGCAACGCGATGGCCTCGGTCAAGATCAATTTCCCCAGCCCGGACGGCGTCTACATGCACGACACGCCGCAGCAGAGCCTGTTCGGCAAGCTGATGCGCTTCGATTCCTCTGGCTGCGTGCGGGTCCAGAACGTGCGCGACCTCGTCACCTGGATTCTGCGCGACACACCGGGCTGGGACCGCCAGCATTTCGAGGCGGCGATCAAGACCGGGGAGAACACGCCGGTGCAGGTCACCAATCCGGTGCCGGTCTATTTTCTCTACGTTTCGGCCTGGTCGACGGGGCCGGGCGTGGTGCAGTTCCGCGACGACATTTACGGCCTCGACGGAGCCAACGAGTTGCAGATCACATCCGCGCTCTAAGCAGCTGAGTTCATTTGCAAAAGGCCGTCGGAAGGGCGGCCTTTTTTTATTGTCGCCGACTGGCTCTGAGCTTTGCGCATGATTCCGAAAATCGGTTCGCCACGGATCATATGCAAACCATGCGGCGCAGTTCAGGAGATCACCCAAAGCCCTGCTGCCGACCGGCAGGCGAGGAAATTAACGTGCTTTCAGGGTGCTGGCGCAATCCGGCCAGCAAATTTCGCGCTGCAAACGTGGCGGGCCGAAAGCAACTGTGTTAATGGCGCGACAGACCCCGAACCTTGAGGATTTCAGCCCATGGCAACAGCAGCGGCAGTGTCGAACAAATTCGAATCCTTTTTCGAAACCACGCTTGCCGATGCCGACCCCGAGATTTTCGGCGCCATCCGCGACGAACTCGGCCGCCAGCGCCACGAGGTCGAGCTGATTGCCTCGGAAAACA
Organism: Mesorhizobium sp. M1329; assembly: GCF_040318035.1. NCBI lineage: Bacteria > Pseudomonadati > Pseudomonadota > Alphaproteobacteria > Hyphomicrobiales > Phyllobacteriaceae > Mesorhizobium > Mesorhizobium sp. M1329. Next base: position 8,239 of record NZ_JAMYLN010000012.1, read on the forward strand.
TCGTCTCGCGTGCCGTGCTCGAGGCACAGGGGTCGATCATGACCAACAAATATGCCGAGGGCTATCCGGGCAAGCGCTACTATGGCGGCTGCCAATTCGTCGACGTCGCCGAGGAACTGGCCATTGAACGCGCGAAAAAGCTGTTCGGCTGCAACTTCGCCAACGTCCAGCCGAATTCCGGCAGCCAGATGAACCAGGCGGTGTTCCTGGCGCTGCTGCAGCCCGGCGATACCTTCATGGGCCTCGACCTCAATTCCGGCGGACACCTGACGCATGGCTCGCCGGTCAATATGAGCGGCAAATGGTTCAAGGTCGTCTCCTATGGCGTGCGCCGGGACGATCATCTGCTTGACATGGACGCAATCGAGAAGACCGCCCATGAGACCAGGCCGAAATTGATCCTGGCCGGCGGCACAGCCTATTCACGTGTCTGGGACTGGAAGCGTTTTCGCGAGATCGCCGATTCGATCGGCGCCTATCTGATGGTCGACATGGCCCACATCGCCGGCCTGGTCGCCGGCGGCATGCATCCGTCGCCGCTGCCGCATGCCCATGTGGTCACCACCACGACGCACAAATCGCTGCGCGGGCCGCGCGGCGGCATGATCCTTTGCAATGACGAGGATATTGCCAAGAAGATGAATTCGGCCGTCTTCCCTGGCCTGCAGGGCGGCCCGCTGATGCATGTCATCGCCGCCAAGGCGGTGGCCCTGGGTGAGGCGCTGAAGCCGAGCTTCAAGATCTATGCCGAGAGCGTCGTCGCCAATGCCAAGGCGCTGGCCTCCAGTCTGCAGGAAACCGGTCTCGACATCGTCTCCGGCGGCACCGACAACCATCTGATGCTGGTCGACCTGCGCCCCAAGAACGCCACCGGCAAGCGCGCCGAGGCTGCCCTTGGCCGCGCCAATATCACTTGCAACAAGAACGGCATCCCCTTCGACCCGGAAAAGCCTTTCGTGACCTCGGGCGTTCGGCTCGGCACGCCGGCCGGCACCACGCGCGGCTTCGGCCAGGCCGAGTTCCGCGAGATCGGCAAGCTGATCGCCGAAGTGCTCGATGGACTGAAGGTCGCCAATTCCGACGAGGGCAACGCGGCCGTCGAGGCAACCGTGAAGGCCAAGGTGGCGGCATTGACGGATCGTTTTCCGCTTTACCCGTATCTTGGTTGACGCTGGGCGTCGTTCCCCCAACTGTGACGGCGCCGATCAACTGGGCACGGCTTCATCTCGGAGACGCTTGATGATGATGCGAATTTTCCGTTTCGCCAGTGTTGGCGCTGCCTTGCTCACCTTAGCCACCTCGCAGCTACTCGGCGCGGCCTTTGCGCAGACCGAGCCGACCCCGGCAGCACCCAAGACAGAGACCTTCGGCAGTTGGTCCACCACGGTGGACGAGGTCAACACCGGCGAGGATGTGCGCAAGACCTGCGCCGCCTCGACGGTCTTTTTCGACGCTAACGGGACCAGTGGCACCCTCACGCTGGCCATCTCGAATGGCGACGTACTGCCACCCGAGGGCTATCCGAGCCTCATCATCGCCGTGAAAAACAGTGAGTTGCCCAAAGGCGACAACATCCCGGCGGTGTTCCGCGACGTCAACGACAAGATCAAGGCTGGTTTTCATCTTATCGCCGACGGCCAGTGGATAGTGAACAACAAACGCGAGACCACGCTTGCCATACTGCGTGCCATGCGCCGCACCAGCGCCCTCGATGTCAGCTTCGCCGACAAGCCGGTCGCGACCATATCGATGGACGGCTTCACCAAGGCCTATCGCTATCTCGGCACGTCCTGCGGCTTCCCGACCGGCGACGTCGCTCCCTGATTGGCGTATTGCCGTCCAACTGATTGCCGCTCTCGCAATTTTGCTCGTGCCTCGCTATCTCTGAGGCGCGATCGGTCATCGGCCATACTTTGCCATCGTGGCAAAAACCTCTAAGCCTTTCGCTCCACGAGAATCGCGAACCGAAGGCTCTCCATGCGCTGTCCCTACTGCCAGTCCGAAGATACGCAGGTGAAGGATTCGCGCCCCGCCGAAGACGGCGCGGCGATCCGCAGGCGGCGCGTCTGCCCAGATTGCGGCGGCCGCTTCACCACTTTCGAGCGCGTGCAATTGCGCGACCTCGTCGTGGTGAAGAAGTCTGGACGCAAGGTGCCGTTCGACCGCGACAAGCTGCTGCGCTCGGTCGAAATCGCGGTACGCAAGCGCAATGTCGATCCCGAGCGCATCGACCGCGCGGTGACCGGCATCGTGCGCCAGCTTGAGAGCTCGGGCGAGACCGAAGTCGCATCCGGCGAAGTCGGCCGGCTGGTCATGGAGGCACTGAAGTCACTCGATGATGTCGCCTACGTGCGCTTTGCCTCCGTCTACCGCAATTTCCGCGAGGCCAAGGATTTCCACGACGTGTTGGGCGAGCTCAAGGGCGACGAGCTCAAAACCGACGAGCCTAGGGGCGAAGAGCTGAAGAGCGAAGAGGACGCCGGCTGAGCATGGCTGGGTCCGAGCGCAGCACGGCGGAGCAAGAGGTCCTCGATCGCCGCTATATGGCGGCGGCCCTCAGGCTGTCGCGCAAGAATGCCGGCCGGACCTCGACCAATCCTTCCGTCGGCACGCTGATCGTACGCGATGACGGCGACGGGCCGATGATCATCGGCAGCGGCGTCACCGCCGTCGGCGGCCGGCCGCATGCCGAGACCGAGGCTTTGGCGGAGGCCGGCGAACTGGCGCGCGGCGCCACCGCCTATGTAACGCTGGAGCCTTGCGCCCATCACGGCCGCACGCCGCCTTGCGCCAATGCGCTCGTCAGTGCCGGCGTGACGCGTGTGGTTGGCGCTGCCAGCGATCCGGACCCGCGTGTTTCCGGCAAGGGCTATGCAATCTTGCATGCCGCTGGCGTCGAGGTGGTGGAAAAAGTGCTGGCGGCCGAGGCCGCGGAGCAGATGGCCGGCTATTTGATTCGATCTTTGAACAAACGCCCGGAAGTGATCCTGAAACTTGCGCTTTCGAGCGACAACAAGATCGGCGTGAGAGGCGAGGGGCAGGTCTCCATCACCGGCGATATCGCCCGGCGCGAAGTCTATCTGATGCGCGCCGAAGCCGATGGCATATTGATCGGCATCGGCACGGCATTGGAAGACGATCCGGCGCTGACGGTTAGGCTTCCGGGACTGGAGAGCCGTTCGCCGGCGCGCATCGTGCTCGACCGTCAGATCAGGGTACCCGAGACTTCGAAATTGGTCGCCGGCGTCGACCGCGTGCCGCTCTATATCGCTGCCTGCGCCGAGGCCGATCCGCACCGGCGCGCCGCGCTCGAACGCGCCGGCGTTCGCTTCATCGGCACTGAGACGTATGAAGGCGATATTGCGCTGCCGGAACTGCTCGAGGATCTGGCGGCGCTCGGCATGGCCAGTGTCCTGGTCGAGGGCGGCGCCAAGGTGGCCAAGGCGTTCCTCGACGAACAACTGATCGATCGTATCGTGCTGTTTCAGGGGCCGGACGCGATCGGCGAGGGCGGCATTGCATCGCCGATCGATGCCAGCAATATCCCGCCGGGATTTCGCAAATTGCGCAACATGCGTTTCGGCGAAGATACATATGCGGAATGGATAAGAGACATCTAGGACCGAACTGATGTTCACGGGGCCAAACTAATGTTCACTGGAATCGTCACCGATGTCGGCACCGTCGCTGCCGTGAAGCCGCTCAGGGAAGGCGTCGGTTTGCGTATCGACACCGCCTACGATCCGCAGACCATTGCCATCGGCGCCTCGATTTCCTGCGGCGGCGTCTGCCTGACGGTAACCGGATTGCCGGAAGGTGGCGCCAACGCACGCTGGTTCGAGGTCGAGGCCTGGGAAGAGGCGCTCAGGCTGACGACCGCGATGGGTTGGAAATCCGGCACGCGGATCAACCTGGAGCGAGCGCTGAAGATCGGCGACGAGCTTGGCGGCCATATTGTGTCAGGCCATGTCGACGGCATGGCCGAGGTCGTAGCCCGCAAGGAAGAGGGTGATGCCGTGCGCTTTACCCTGGAAGCACCGCGCGAGCTTGCCAAATTCATCGCCCCCAAGGGTTCCGTCGCACTCGACGGCACTTCGCTCACCGTCAACAAGGTCGAAGGCAGCCGCTTTGACGTGCTGTTGATCCACCACTCGCTGACGGTCACCACCTGGGGCGGACGCCAGGTCGGCGACTGGGTCAATCTCGAGATCGACACCATGGCCCGCTACGCGGCGCGACTGGTGGAGGCGGCTAAAGAGGGGCTTTGAGGCGCTCGTCCATAAAGCCCATTCTCTGATGCGACCGCCGCCGAGTTGGCCTTGAAAGTTCCTTCGGCAATCTTCCGCTTGCGATCAAACCGGCTTCGGCCTAAGTCACCGGCGATCCCCGGAGACATCTATGGCTGGCACATCCCAACACGGCAAAGCGTTCATCCGTCCGAAGAAGAAGGCCCACCTTCTTGTCATCGAGGCGCGCTTTCACGACGACCTTGCCGACGCGTTGCTCGAAGGCGCGACAAAGGCCCTCGAGGAAGCGGGCGCGACATACGATGTCGTCACTGTTCCGGGCTCGCTCGAAATCCCGGCGGTGATTTCCTTCGCGCTCGACGGTGCCTCCGAAGGCGGGACGAACTATGACGGCTTCGTCGCCCTCGGCACGGTGGTCCGCGGCGACACTTATCATTTCGATATCGTCGCCAATGAATCCAGCCGTGCCCTGATGGACCTGTCCGTGCAGGATGCGGTCTGCATCGGCAACGGCATCCTGACCACGGAAAACGACGAACAGGCCTGGACACGGGCCAGGCGTTCGGAAGGCGACAAGGGCGGCTTTGCGGCGCGTGCGGCGCTGACCATGATCGCTCTAAAGGAACAGCTGGGAGAGCGAACGTGAGCGAACCCGCTTCGCCCGGCCAGCCTGCGGTTCGCCATGCCAACAAGCGCGGTGCTGCCCGTCTGGCCGCTGTGCAGGCGCTCTACCAGATGGACGTCGCCGGCAGCGGTGTGTTTGAGATCACCGCCGAATACGAGGCGTTCAGGCTCGGCAAGGAAGTCGACGGCGCGCTCTATCGCGAAGCCGATGCGCAATGGTTCCGCGCCATTCTTGCCGGCGTTGTCGAGCACCAGAAGACCATCGATCCAGTCATCCGACAGGCGCTGACCGAGGACTGGCCTCTGTCGAGGCTCGATTCCACATTGCGCGCCATATTGCGCGCCGGCGTCTACGAGCTGATGCAGCGCGAGGACGTGCCGGTGGCGGTCATCGTTTCCGAATATGTCGACATCGCCAAGGCATTTTACGAGGAAGACGAGCCGAAACTGGTCAATGCGGTGCTTGATCGCGTGTCGCGCCGGGTGCGCGGCGAGGGCCGCGGCAAGGACGCCCCATGACTGCCGTCGTCGCCGTTGAGGCGGGCAGGGAAGCGCGTCGCACCGCCTTCATCCTTGCAGCCTCGCAGGCGGTCATCGGTTCGGCGGCACCCATCGCCATTTCCATGGGTGGATTGGCCGGGCAGTACCTGCTCGATGCTGACAAGTCGCTGGCAACCGCGCCGATCACCGGTTTCAATGTCGGCGTGGCGCTCGGTTCCTTACCGGCCGCGGCGATCATCCGCCGGCTCGGCCAGCGCGATGGCTTCATGACCGGCACGGCGGTGACAGCGCTTGGCGGCCTGATCGCCACGTTGGCGCTGTTCCATGCCAGCTTCTGGCTGTTCGCTTTCGGCCTTGCCGTAATCGGCATCGGCGGTGCCTTTGTCCAGCAATTCCGCTTTGCCGCCGCCGACAATGCGCCGCCGGAATTCAAGGCGCGTGCCATCTCCTTCGTGCTGGCCGGCGGCATCGTCACCGCCATACTCGGGCCGCAGATCGTCATCTTCACCGGCGATCTGTTCTCGCCGGTGAAGTTTGCCGGCGCGTTTTCGTCCATCCTGGTGCTGGCGGCGGTTGGCGCCGCCATTCTCTCTTTGTTGCGCATCCCAGCCAAGGCAACCGAGAAGGTGGAAATCGCCGACAGCGACGCCCGGCCGCTCTCAGAAATCGTCACCAGGCCACGCTTCATCGCGGCGTTGTTTTGCGCCATCGGCAGCTACGCACTGATGAGCTTCGTGATGACCGGCGCGCCGCTGGCCATGGTCGGCTGCGGCCTTTCGACCGACGACGCCACGCTCGGCATTTCCTGGCACGTCATGGCGATGTTCGCGCCGAGCTTCTTCACGGGGTCGCTGATCCATCGTTTTGGCGCGGAACGGATCGTGGCCATCGGGCTGGTGCTGCTCATTGGCTGCGGTATAGTCGCGCTGTCGGGGTTGGCACTGTGGCAGTTCTGGACGACGCTGATCCTGCTCGGCCTTGGCTGGAACTTCAGCTTCATCGGTGCCACCGCCATGGTGGCCGACAGCTACCAGCCATCCGAAAAAGGCAAGGTCCAGGGGTTCCACGATTTCGTCCTGTTCGGCTCCGTCGCCTTCGCCTCGCTGATGTCGGGCGCGGTCTACAATGCCTGGGGCTGGGAGATGCTGAACTGGATGATTTTCCCGGTCGTCGCGCTGTGCTTCGTGGCACTGGGCGTGTTGAAGATGACAGGCTTGCGCGCGGCCAGCTGACGTCACGCTGTCGGGACGAGGCAACAGCGGAGTCACTCGCATCCGAACAAAATTATTGCGTCCATCCCCCTTCTTATGAAACCGTGTACCCCGACGTGACATCGAAGCCATGCTCATATGCGGCAGCCGTATTCCGGTTCACAGCAAGGGATTTGTGAGATGTTTTCAATCAAGGTTCTGGCCGGCGCTGTACTGGCGCTCGGCATCACGGCAGCCTCGGCAAGCGCCCAGGTGGTGGTGTCGTCGAAGATCGACACCGAAGGCGGCGTGCTCGGCAACATCATCCAGCTGGTGCTGAACGCCAACAATATCCAGACCACCGACCGCATCCAGCTCGGGGGCACGCCCGTGGTACGCAAGGCGATTACAGCCGGCGAGATCGACATCTATCCCGAGTACACCGGCAACGCCGCCTTCTTCTTCGAGAAGGCCGACGATCCGGTGTGGAAAGATGCCGCCAAGGCCTACGAGACTGCCAAGAAGCTCGACTACGACGCCAACAAGATCGTCTGGCTATCCCCGTCACCGGCCAACAATACCTGGGCGATCGCCCTGCGTAAGGAAGTCGCCGATACCAACAAGCTCGTCACCCTCTCCGACTTCGGCAAATACGCCTCGGGCGGCGGCAAGGTGGTGCTGGCGGCCTCCGCCGAGTTCGTCAATTCGGCGGCCGCGCTGCCCGCTTTCCAGAAGACCTATGGCTTCACGCTGAAACCGGACCAGTTGATCACGCTGTCGGGCGGCGATACGGCGGCGACCATTGCCGCTGCGGCCAACCAGACCAACGGCGCCAACGCCGCCACGGTCTACGGCACCGACGGCGGCATCGCGCCCTCCGGCCTCGTCGTGCTTGAAGACAACAAGGGTGTGCAGCCGGTCTACCAGCCGGCGCCGATCATCCGCGAGGCGGTGCTGAAGGAGCATCCCGAAATCGAGACGCTGCTGAAGCCGGTCTTCGCCAAGCTCGATCTCGTCACGCTGCAGGAGTTGAATGGCCGCGTGCAGGTTGGCGGCGAGCCGGTCAAGGGCGTCGCTGAGGACTTTTTGAAGAAGAACGGCTTCCTGAAGTAAGGCGATTCCGGCGCGCCGCTGTCGAGGTGCGCCGGATCGGCCGATGGGGGAGGGCGTGCGCATCCGGTTCGACAAGCTCGGCGTGGTCATCGCGGCGATATCGGCCTATGCGGCTTTTGCGGCGCCATTCGCCACCTTCCGCGCCAATCGCATCGTACCCGGCGAGGCGCGCTCGATCCTCGAATCTTTGCCTGCGGCAGTCGGTCCGCTATTGATGGCGATTGTTGTCGCAGCGGCGCTCATTGCGCTGCTGAAAACGCCGCTTGCTCTGCGCCTCGCCGCCAGTGCGGTTGCACTTGCGGCGCTGGCGCTGCTGATCGGCGTTGCCGGCAGCTTCCTGACGCCCGCCGGCAACACCTTCGCCCGTATCTCGCCGGCTTCGGGCTTCTGGCTGCTTATCTTCGCCTTCACGCTTCTGCTCGCCGACGTGCTTACAAGGCTGAACCTGTCGCCGCAGGCACGGGTCGGCGTGCTCGTTGTCGCCGCAGCGGCGATCGGCCTGCTGCTGGTCTCGGGGAGCTGGAACAGCCTGTCGATCCTCAAGGAATATTTCAATCGCGCCGATAGTTTTTGGGCGGAAGGCTCCAAACACGTGAGGTTGGCGCTGGGTTCACTGGCGGCAGCAGTAATCATCGGCTTGCCGCTCGGCATCCTTTGCCACCGCGTCGAGAAATTGCGGGCCGGTGTGCTCAACGTACTGAACATCATCCAGACCATTCCTTCGATCGCGCTGTTCGGCCTCTTGATCGCACCGCTCGGCTGGGTTGCTTCGCATGTGCCGGGTGCTGCCGCGCTCGGGATTCGCGGCATCGGCACAGCGCCGGCTTTCGTCGCCCTGTTCCTCTATTCGCTGCTGCCGGTGGTGGCTAACACCGTGGTCGGCCTTGCCGGTGTACCGCGTGCCGCCAACGACGCAGCGCGCGGCATGGGCATGACCGACCGCCAGCGGCTGTTCGGCGTTGAGTTTCCGCTGGCCTTCCCGGTGATCCTCACCGGCATCCGTATCGTGCTGGTGCAGAATATCGGCCTCGCCACGATTGCCGCGCTGATCGGCGGCGGCGGCTTTGGTGTGTTCGTGTTCCAGGGCGTCGGCCAGACGGCGATGGATCTGGTGCTGCTCGGTGCCGTGCCGACGGTCGCGCTGGCCTTCGCCGCCGCCATCATCCTCGATGCAGTGATCGAAATGAGCGCCAGCAAGCGCAGGGTTGAAACGACATGATCGAGATCGAAGGCATCACCAAGCGCTACGGCGAGACGACAGTTGTCGACGACGTGTCGATAGTAATCGAGCCGCGCAGCATCGCCGTCATCGTCGGCACCTCCGGCTCCGGCAAGACGACGCTGCTTCGCATGATAAACCGGCTGGTCGAGCCGACGTCGGGCGTGATCAAGCTCGACGGCGTCGACAACCGCTCGGTGCCGGATTACGAGCTGCGTCGCAGCATCGGCTATGCCATCCAGGGCGACGGCCTGTTTCCGCATCGCACGGTGGCGCAGAACATCGCCACCGTGCCGGTATTGCTTGGCTGGGATGCCAACCGCATCAAGGCCCGCGTCGACGAGCTGATGAGGCTCTACCAACTCGACCCCGAAGCCTACGGGCCACGCTATCCGCATGAGCTTTCCGGCGGCCAGCAGCAGCGCGTCGGCGTCGCCCGCGCGCTTGCTGCGGAACCCAACGTGCTGTTGATGGATGAGCCGTTCGGCGCGCTCGATCCGATCATTCGCAACAAGGCGCAGGAGGACCTGCTGGCGATCCAGAAGCGCTTCGGCACCACCATCATCCTTGTCACCCATGACATGGAGGAGGCTGTTCACATGGGCGACAAGATCGCGGTGATGGATGGCGGCAAAGTGGTGCAATATGCCGGGCCGGCCGAGATACTGGCAAAACCGGCCAGTGCGTTTGTCGAAACCCTGGTAGGTGCCAGCGAAAAACCGTTCCGGCTGTTGTCGCTTGGCCGGGTCCGCGACGCGGTGGAAAAGGGCACCGCCGAAGGCGAGGCGATCCCCGGTGATGCCAGCCAGCGCGACGCGCTCGCCGAACTCCTGTGGTCGGGCCGCCCGGCGCTGCCGGTGAAGGATGCCGAAGGCAAGCCGCTTGGCCGCGTCACGGTGGACGGGCTGGTTAAGCGCGCGGCGAGGCCGGCATGAAGGCCCGGCTTCCCTCGCTGCTCAGGCTTGCCCTGGTGGTGGTGCTTATTGCCTTCGTCACCAATCCCGGCTGGTTCGAACCGCTGCTGAAGCCGCTGACAGAGAACAATGCGCCGGTAATCTACAATCAGGGCAGCCTGTTGACGCTGACGCTGCTGCATCTGCGGACCGTGCTGATCGCAACGGTTGCCGCGACGATCGTTGCAGTCGCGCTCGCCATCCTGGTCACCAGGCCGGCCGGCGCCGAATTCCTGCCGCTGTCGCGCAGCCTGGTCAATATAGGCCAGACCTTTCCACCGGTGGCGGTACTGGCGCTTGCCGTGCCGGCAGTCGGCTTCGGCGAAAAGCCGACGCTGATTGCGCTGTTTCTCTATGGGCTGCTGCCGATCTTCGAGAACGCGCTGACCGGCCTGACGACGCTGCCGGCCAACGTCGTCGAGGCGGCGCGTGGCGCCGGCATGACCGGCTGGCAAAGGCTGGTCAAGGTCGAGCTGCCGCTCAGCGCGCCGATCATTCTTGGCGGTATCCGGCTGTCGGTGGTGATCAGCCTCGCCACCGCGACCATCGGCTCGACGGTGGCAGCGAGGACACTGGGCGAGGTGATCATCGCCGGCCTGCTGTCGAACAACCTCGCCTTCATCCTGCAGGGCGGCCTGATCGTCGCCGCCCTTGCCGTGCTGATCTATGACGGGCTGTCGGCGATCGAGCGCTACACGGCTCGGCGCATGGGACGCGAGGCCGAGTAACCTCTCGGGGCGAAGTTCGTTTCTTTCAGCGGCCCGTTGAACGCGCTGGATGATCGAGCGTCAGTTCGAGCGTGGTGCCCGTTTCGCTAGCGACCCAGCGGCGGCGGATGATGGCGAAATCATGCCGTGTGTCGGCTCTAACCACAGAGACCAAGTCACCCACCGCGCAATCACTGTCGAGATCGAGGGCTTCGACAGTCTCGGCAATGTCTTGCTTGCCGGCATAATGTCTCGCGACAGCTGTGAGCACGATGATCACTGGCCCACCCGTTGCGCGATCTTCGGGACTCGGCGATTGATGAATGTGATGCCCCGATCTTTCAGCAGGAGTTCTTGCCATGACCGCGCGTTTCTCCAAGATCGTCATGTGTTTGTGTCTGGCGGCTTTCGCCTTCCTCGTCGCCTTCGGCAACATCACCGATTACGGGTCAAACTTCGCCTTTGTCCAGCATGTGCTGAGCATGGACACGACCTTTCCCGGCAACGCACTGATGTACCGCTCGATCACCAACCCGGCCTTGTGGACGGCGGGCTACTGGCTGATCATCATTGGCGAGGCGCTGACCTGCCTGCTCTACTTGATCGCCGCCTGGCAACTCTGGCAGGCGCGCAACGCCAGCGGACAGGCTTTCAACGACGCCAAGAAGTTCGCCATCATTGCCGCCACCATGGGTTTCCTCGTTTGGTATTTCGGCTTCATGGTCGTTGGCGGCGAGTGGTTCGCCATGTGGCAGTCTTCGACATGGAATGGTCAGGAAGCGGCGTTCAAATTCTACATGACCATGCTGGTGGTGCTGGTCTTCGTCATGCAGCCAGACGGCGACCCGCGCAAAGCCTGACGACCGTTCGCCGATTTCGATCGATCTAACCGGGCGGCAGTGTCGACAGGCGCACTGCCGTCCAGCCTTTTGGACGAAACCCGGGATCTTTTGGGCGAAAGCCGGACAAGAACCGAACAATATCTTGACGTTCCGAGCCCTGTTTCGCATAAGCCGCTGCGAAGGGACGGATTCCGGTTGCGGAAAATTCGTCCCTGTCTCAACGGCCCGGGGAGGGGTTCTTTTGGGCCACCAATCGAGGAAAATTCGGCAATGACCATAATTTCAGCTGTCATCGCCTGCGGTCTGCTTTCAGTCCTTTACGCCATCTGGGCGACACGTTCGGTCCTCGCGGCCGATCAGGGCAATGCACGCATGCAGGAAATTTCCGCGGCCATCCGCGAAGGCGCCCAAGCTTATTTGGCGCGCCAGTACACCACCATCGCCATCGTCGGCGTCGTGGTCCTGCTGCTTGCCTGGTGGCTGCTTTCGATCACCGCCGCCATCGGTTTCCTGATCGGCGCCGTTCTCTCGGGTGCCGCTGGCTTCATCGGCATGCACGTCTCGGTGCGCGCCAATGTGCGGACCGCGCAGGCAGCTTCCAACAGCCTCGCTGCCGGCCTCGAGATCGCCTTCAAGTCGGGCGCCATCACCGGCATGCTGGTTGCTGGCCTGGCCCTGCTCGGCGTCTCGATCTACTACCTGATCCTGACCCAGTTCATGGGTCTGCAGCCAAACGATCGCGTCGTCATCGACTCGCTTGTTTCGCTCGGCTTCGGCGCCTCGCTGATCTCGATCTTCGCTCGTCTCGGCGGCGGCATCTTCACAAAAGGCGCCGACGTCGGCGGGGATCTCGTCGGCAAGGTTGAAGCCGGCATTCCCGAAGACGATCCACGCAATCCGGCGACCATTGCCGACAATGTCGGCGACAATGTCGGCGATTGCGCCGGCATGGCCGCCGACCTGTTCGAGACCTATGCGGTGACCGTGGTCGCCACCATGGTCCTCGCCTCCATCTTCTTCGGTGGCACCGCCGTTCTCGGCGCGGCCATGCTCTATCCGCTGGCCATCTGCGGCGCCTGCATCCTCACCTCGATCGTCGGCACCTTCTTCGTCAAGCTCGGTTCCAGCGGCTCGATCATGGGCGCGCTCTACAAGGGCCTGATCGTCACCGGCCTGCTGTCGATTGTCGGCCTTGCCGTAGCCACTTCGGCATGTATCGGCTGGGGCGAGATCGGCACCGTCGCCGGCATGGCCATCACCGGCACGAACCTGTTCATCTGCGGCCTGGTCGGGCTTTTGGTAACCGGCCTGATCGTGGTGATCACCGAATATTATACCGGCACCAACAAGCGCCCGGTGAACTCGATCGCCCAGGCCTCGGTCACCGGTCACGGCACCAACGTCATCCAGGGCCTCGCGGTGTCGCTGGAATCGACGGCGTTGCCGGCGATCGTCATCGTCGGCGGCATCATCTCGACATACCAGCTTGCCGGCCTCTACGGCACGGCGATCGCGGTGACGACGATGCTTGGCCTCGCCGGCATGATCGTCGCGCTCGACGCCTTCGGCCCGGTCACCGACAATGCCGGCGGCATTGCCGAAATGGCCGGCCTGCCAAAGGAAGTGCGCCAGTCCACCGACGCGCTCGACGCGGTCGGCAACACCACCAAGGCGGTAACCAAGGGCTACGCCATCGGTTCGGCCGGTCTCGGCGCGCTGGTGCTGTTCGCGGCCTACTCCAACGACCTCAAGTTCTTTGCCGCCAATGGCGACAAATACCCCTACTTCCAGGGCATGGGCGAGGTCTCCTTCGACCTCTCCAATCCTTATGTCGTCGCCGGCCTGATCTTCGGCGGCCTGATCCCGTATCTGTTCGGCGGCATCGCCATGACCGCCGTCGGCCGAGCCGCGGGTGCTATCGTCCAGGAGGTGCGCAAGCAGTTCCGCGAGGATCCGGGCATCATGGCCGGCACCTCCAAGCCGAACTATGCGCGCGCCGTCGACCTTCTGACCAAGGCAGCGATCCGGGAGATGATCGTTCCATCATTGTTGCCGGTGCTGGCGCCGTTGGTGGTCTATTTCGGCGTCCTCCTGATCTCGGGTTCGAAGGCATCCGCCTTTGCCGCCCTCGGCGCCTCGCTGCTCGGCGTCATCGTCAACGGCCTGTTCGTTGCCATCTCGATGACCTCCGGCGGCGGTGCCTGGGACAACGCCAAGAAGTCGTTCGAAGACGGTTTCGTCGACAAGGACGGCCTCAAGCACCTCAAGGGCTCCGAAGCGCACAAGGCCTCGGTGACCGGCGACACGGTGGGTGATCCCTACAAGGATACTGCTGGGCCGGCGGTCAACCCGGCGATCAAGATCACCAACATCGTCGCGCTGCTGTTGCTGGCCGTGCTCGCGCACGGCTAAGCTCAGCCGCTACGACTCAAGACAAAACCCGCGGGATCGCTCCCGCGGGTTTTTCATTGCCTGAGATGTGCCGCTTACAGGGAAGCGAAAGGAACGAAAGCCGATACCGCCGGGGTGGATCAGGTGCCGCCGAGTGTGCTGCCGCCGCTGGCGCCTGGAACACCAGGCGCCAGCTTGCTGGCGCCACTGATGATCTGGCTGAGGAAGTTCTGGTCCTTGCCGCCGGTCGGCGTGGTGCGCGAGATGAAGTCGAACACTTTGCCGTCCTTCAGGCCGTAATTGGCGATCTGGGTGACGCGCCCGTCATCGCCAAAATAGACCGCCAGCACATGCTGGTCGACGAGCCGCGGCTTGTCGAAGGCGACATAGCGCTTGCGCGTCTGCGAAATGTAATAAAAGGCCTCGTTGTCGAAGGTCGCCTTCGTCGAGGGAGTGCCGAGCGCCAGCAGCACCTGTTCGCGACTTGAGCCGACCGGCACCAAGTCGATCGCCTGCTGGTCGATGACGTAGCCCTGCGTCAGCGTCTCGCTCGGATTGAGATCGCCGATCATCTTGGACGAATTGCAGGCGGAAAGCGCCGCGGCGATCACCAGCAGCGAAACCGCACCGGCGGGCCTGGGCAGGAAAGTCGACTTGAATTTCAGCGCGTGCAACTACAACTCCATAAGCTGGCCGCAACTTGCGCTGGGCCGCAAAACCGGTAAACCAGCTTGCTTGCCGATGCAACAAGGCCACTTCAACAAACGGTCCCGGGAGACCACCCTCTAATGTTCCAGCGCCTCTTTGGCCGCGAACGTCATGCCAACCGCGCCATCACCGAGGCGCTTTACGCACAAATCGTGGCGGCGGCGCGGCAAACGGTGTTTTATTCCGCCTGGAACGTGCCGGACACGCCGCTCGGCCGCTTCGAGATGCTGTCTTTGCACATGTTCCTGTTCCAGCACCGGTTGCGCGGCGAGGGCGGTGCCGCGGCAGAGGTAGCGCAGGTGCTGATCGACGAGTTCTTCATGGATGTCGAACATTCGTTGCGGGAACTGGGCATTGGCGACGTCGGCGTGCCGAAGCGCATGCGGAAACTGGCGAAGATGTTTTATGGCCGTACTGCCGCCTATGATGATGCGCTGCAACGAAATGACCATGATGCGCTTGCCGCCGCCCTTGCCCGCAATGTCCGGCCGGATGCCGGCGCCTGGCCGCAAGCGTCGCAACTGGCACTCTATGCCGCCGATGCATCCAGGCAACTCGCGGAACAGCCGACCGAATCGATCGTTTCCGGCACGGTGGCATTTCCCGTGGCCAACGCTTGAGCGACGGCAGGCCGAATGAAGGTGGCGAAGTGGAGGCGAAGATGAAACATCCTGATACCCACAGCCCAGTGTCGTTCCTGGCAAATGTCGCCCGGCTGCCGCAAAAGGGGCTACCGGTGGTGATCGATGCCGACGCTGGGCAGCGCGCCCTGCTGGCCGTCGAGCACGAGCTGCTTTCGGTCGAGAACTATCGCGCCGAACTCCTGGTCGAGCCCTGGAAGCGCAACGGGGTAAAAGTCAGCGGCCATGTCGAGGCCGATATAACGCAGGCCTGCATCGTCACCCTCGACCCGGTCGAGGCGCATATCGACGAGCCGCTCGAAGCGCTGTTCCTGCCAGAGCAATCCAAGCTCGGGCGGCAAGGTTTCGACGGCGGCGGTGAGATCCTGCTCGACGCCGAAGGCCCGGACAGCCCGGAAACCTTTTCGGGCGATACGATCGACGTCGGGGCGCTTGCCGAGCAGTTCTTTGGCTTGGCGATCGATCCCTATCCGCGCAAGCCGGGTGTGTCGCTGGAGGCCGCCGGCGATGCCGAGCCTGTGGAGAATGAATTCCAGCAAAAGCTCAGATCACTGTTGGGAAAATCCTGATGGCTGACCCAATTTGAGAAAAGTTGGTTGTGCGGCAGCCCAAAACCGTTATTTTCGCCGAACCTTCGCGAGCCCCGTATCTTGGCAAGCCCGCTGGCCAAGCAACCGTGAGATGAACACCGCGTGATCAGGATTTCCATCGATGCCATGGGCGGCGATCACGGGCCAAGCGTGGTCATCCCGGCGCTCATGACTGTCGCCACCCGCCGTCCGGATATACGCTTCGTCATTTACGGGCGCGAGGAAGTGGTACGGCCCGAACTCGCAAAATTCCCCAAGCTGGCGGAAGTGAGCGAGTTCATCCACTGCGAGATTGCAGTGCGGATGGACGACAAGCCGAGCCAGGCGCTGCGCCACGGTCGCTGGAAATCATCGATGTGGAAGGCCGTCGAGGCGGTTAAGGCAGGCACTGCCGACGCCTGCATCTCAGCCGGCAATACCGGCGCGCTGATGGCGATGTCCAGATTCTGCCTTCGCACTATGGCGACCATCGATCGCCCGGCAATCGCGGCGCTCTGGCCGACATTGCGCGGCGAAAGCGTGGTGCTGGACGTCGGCGCCACCATCGGCGCGGATGCGCATCAACTGGTTGATTTTGCCATTCTGGGCACCGGCATGGCGCGCTCGGTTTTCGGCATCGAACGGCCGAGCGTCGGCCTGCTCAATGTCGGCGTCGAGGAGATCAAGGGTCAGGAGGAGGTCAAGGAGGCGGGCCGTATGCTGCGCGAGGCCAACATGGCCTCGATGAACTACCATGGCTTTGTCGAGGGTGACGACATCGGCAAGGGCAGTGTCGACGTCGTCGTTACCGAAGGATTTGCCGGCAACATCGCGCTGAAGACGGCGGAAGGCACCGTCAGGCAGATCGCCGGCTATCTGCGCGCGGCGATGAACCGGACGCTGATGGCCAGGATCGGCTATATCTTCGCCAAGACCGCCTTCGATCGCCTGCGCGAGAAGATGGATGTCGGCCGCTCCAATGGCGGTGTCTTCCTCGGGTTGAACGGCATCGTGGTGAAAAGCCACGGCGGGGCTGATTCGGATGGCTTCGCGGCGGCGATCGAGCTTGGCTACGACATGGTGCGCAACAATCTGCTCGACCGCATCGAGGCCGATCTCGACCTGTTCCATGCCCGCAATCCGAATGCCCAGACAATCCGGAAATCCGACGTCGTCATCGACGCAAAGGAATAGGAAAGAGTATTGATCAGATCAGTCGTGCGCGGCACGGGCGCCGCGCTGCCTCGCCGCATTATGAAGAATGCCGATTTCGAAGGCATGGTCGAGACGTCGGACGAGTGGATCGTCCAGCGCACCGGCATTCGCCAGCGCCACATTGCGGCCGACGACGAGACGACGGCCTCGCTGGGCGAGGCGGCAGCGCGCGCAGCCCTCGACAGCGCCGGCCTGACGGCTGACGACGTCGACCTGATCGTGCTGGCGACCTCGACGCCCAACAACACCTTTCCCGCGACGGCGGTCGAGATCCAGAACCGGCTCGGCATGCACCACGGTTTTGCCTTCGACCTGCAGGCGGTCTGCTCCGGCTTCGTCTATGCAGTGACGACCGCCGACCTCTATATCCGCGGCGGCTTGGCCAGACGGGTGCTGGTGATCGGCTCGGAAACGTTTTCGCGTATTCTCGACTGGAACGACCGCTCGACCTGCGTCTTGTTCGGCGACGGCGCCGGCGCGATGGTGCTGGAAGCAGGCACGGGGGCAGGCGGCATCGGCGACCGAGGCGTTCTGGCAGCCAGCCTGCGCTCCGACGGCATCCACAAGGACAAGCTTTTCGTCGACGGTGGGCCGTCGACCACAGGAACGGTCGGGCACCTCAGGATGGAAGGCCGCGAAGTGTTCAAGCACGCGGTCGGCATGATCACCGACGTCATCGAGGCGACGTTCGCACAGGCCGGCATCAGCGCCGGCGACCTCGACTGGTTCGTGCCGCATCAAGCCAATAAACGAATTATTGACGCTTCGGCCAAAAAGCTCGGGATAGAGGAGCGGAAGGTGGTGGTGACCGTCGATTTGCACGGTAATACCTCGGCTGCTTCCGTGCCGCTGGCACTGTCCGCGGCCGTCGCCGATGGTCGCATCAAAAAGGGTGACCTGGTGCTGCTCGAGGCGATGGGCGGGGGCTTCACCTGGGGCGCGGTCCTGCTCCGCTGGTAAGTGCCGAACTATCGGGTTCGGGTCCTTGACCTTGACGGATCAATTACTTAGGTTCTGCCGTTGCTTGTATCGATTTATGTTTTTGAGCTGATGGGACGGTTCGTATGGGGGGAAAGACACTTACGCGCGCCGACCTCGCCGAAGCCGTTTATCGCAAGGTTGGGCTGTCACGTACTGAATCCGCCGAGCTTGTCGAGGCGGTGCTGAATGAGATCTGCGAAGCGATCGTTCGCGGCGAGACGGTGAAGCTGTCGTCCTTCGCGACCTTCCATGTCCGCTCCAAGAACGAGCGCATCGGGCGCAATCCCAAGACCGGTGAGGAAGTGCCAATCCTGCCGCGCCGGGTGATGACCTTCAAATCATCGAACGTGCTGAAGAACCGTATCCTGCGCTCCCATCAAAGCAGCAAAGCCAAGGGCAGCAAGTAGACGTCCACTCCCGCTTTGCCGAGAATCATGCTCCAGGCTTCGGTTGAAAAACGAACCCTGCTTTTGCGCCGGGCTTGAATATTGTTTCATAAACCGCTGAAATAAGATGCGATTCGGCAGGCCGGATCGGTATTTGGGTGTGATCCGTTCCGACGGGACGGGAAGCTGCTCTCCTTGTTAAGCGTAATGTCGCCCGAACCGGTTCCCACCTTTCGCGATCATGTTCTAGCGTGAGGATTCGTCCATGGACAAGAGCCCCGATGCTTTCCGCACCATCAGCGAGGTCGCGGAGGATCTGGATTTGCCGCAGCACGTGCTGCGCTTCTGGGAGACGCGTTTCAACCAGATCAAGCCGATGAAGCGCGGCGGCGGCCGCCGCTACTACCGTCCGCAGGACGTCGAGCTGATCAAGGGTATTCGCCATATGCTCTACGATCAGGGCTATACGATCAAGGGCGTGCAGAAGCTGTTGCGCGAGAACGGCAACCAGTTTCTGATCGCCGTCGGCAGTGGCGACATGGCGGCGGTCGAGGCGATCTCGCAGCGCCGACAGGCTGACGCGGTACCGCTGACGCAAGCGGCGCAGCCGCGCGGCCCGGACGACGAAATGCTGGTCGGCCAGCCGAGGGTGAAACCCAGCCGTCGTTTTTTCGGCATAGGCAAGACCGACGAGGAAGGCCCGGTTCCGCCGGACACGTCAAAACTTTCCCGTGACAATCGCGCTTTGCTGCAGGAGGCGCTATTCGACCTCCTGGAATGCAAGCGCCTGCTCGATCAGGTTCGCTAGAGCCCGCCGGGTTGACCGGAACGGTCTTCAGGGTCATGCGTTAGGCTTCCTTCTGCAGATGAAGGAAGCACGTCATGGCATCGCTTTCGAGCATCTCCGACACCGATCTGAACAAGCAGGTCGCGGCCTTGACCAGGGAACTGGCCACCTTGAAGAAAGCCGTGTTGAAGCAGGGCGGCGCCTTTTACGAAGACGGGCGCGATACCGCGTCGGATTATTATTCGGATATCACTGAGCGGCTCGGCCACGCCTTGCCGGCAATCAGAAGGCAAGGCCGGGCGATCGAGCAGACCGCCCGAGATCACCCGGCGACAGCGGCCGCTGTCGGGCTGGTTCTGGTCGGGCTCGTCGCCAGTCTGTTCCTCACTGGCCGGCAGCAAAACGTGCCGCGAGCGCGTTCAAGGTCGGCACGTTGAGATAAGCAAATGGCGGTGGTCGGCGGACCGCCGCCATTTTTCGCCGACACGGCAAACCCGGCAAGCGCGCCGCCCTTGGTCAAGGACCAGAACGCCTGCTTGCCGGTCGTTCGCCCGAGGGTGTTTTCAGTACTTCTTCGCCACAACCTTCTTGTGGTGGTGGCGGTAGTGGTGGACGCGGTGATGGTAGTGATGGCGGTGATGCTTCTTGACGGTGGTCTGCATCGTCGTTGCGTTCGCGCTGCTTGCGCCGATGATCGGCATTGAAAGGGCAAGTGCGATTGCAAGTCCAAGGGCGGAGAGAAGAGGCTTCTTCATGACATCGTTTCCTTTTTGCGCAGGCGGAATTCGAGCGTCACTGATTCAGGTTGGTGACTCGAGCGCTGCAGTTGGGACTATCGCCTTGGAGTTTTTCGGTAGTTTTTCCGGCCTGTAGAATTTTGTTTCCGGACTGTGTCTGCCGACGATCCGGCCAGATGTCGGCTCGCCGGCATCCGCCTTCATTCCGGCGTCGGTTCACGATGCCGTGACGCTATCTTTGATGCTTGGCAAATCACCGGCGAGCGGGCATTCTCCCGATCGTCTCAGGCAACAACATGATTTGATCTAACTCTTTCATCCCACGGAGTTGCCAATGCCCCAAATAGCAAAACGCGAACCTTACTCCGAACTGGCGGCGAGCGCGGTTACGCCTGAACGCAGTGCTGTCCGAACCGCCCGGGAAGCCCGTGGATACAGCATCGAAGAGCTGTCCCTGGCGTGCGGGCTGGCAGCCTATGAGATTGCCGACATTGAAAGCGGCAAGGATGCCGATCCCTCGAAACGTCGGCGTATTGCCTCCGCGCTTCAGTTTCCGGAAAGCGCTCTGTTTGATGAAGCCGTGTTGCCCGCCAAAAGGCGATCCGTGTCGTAGCGGCGTGCCATGCTTTTGTTCCACGAGCTCGCCATGGGTCGCCCTGGCGGGCTTCGTTTTTTTCGGCCACGTAGTAGACTTGCCGGCCGCCACGGCGACGCCAGACGGAAATTGCTGGAGATGAGCCTCGAATCCGTTCGCGCCTTCTTCGCCGCACACGCGCCCGACATTGACGTCATCGTCACGGAGGCAAGCTCGGCGACGGTGCCTCTTGCAGCCGAAGCGCACGGCGTAGCGCCGGCGCAGATCGCCAAGACGATCTGCTTGCGCGCCGGCGACCAGACGATGCTGATCGTGGCCGGCGGGGTCTCCAGGCTGGACAACCGCAAGTTCAAGGACCGGTTCGGCGGCAAGGCGCGAATGCTGGACGCCGAGCAGGTGTTCGCCGCGACCGGTCATCCCGTCGGCGGCGTATGTCCGTTCGGCCTGCCATCACCGCTGCCGGTCTATTGCGACATCTCGCTGCGCGCCTTTGACGAAGTTGTCCCCGCCGCAGGCGCAACCAACGCCGCCGTGCGGCTCAGCCCGCAACGCATGGCGGAACTCGTTGGCGCAGAATGGGTGGATGTTTGCCAGTAGCCATTTATCCGGGTCCTGGGACCCGCTGAGCGCTACCGCTATTCGGTCTTCTGCGACTCTTCTTTCTTGATCGTCTGAGCGTCCGTGACAGTCGACATATCGGCCTTCTCGACGCTCGCTGTCTTCGTCTGCGTGTCGACCGATGCCTGGACCTTGGAATGCGCGGGGCAGTCCGCAGAGGCAGCTGATATGGACATGGTCAGTGCCGCAGCCATTGCGAGGAATGTCTTCATGGTCACTCTCCTCTTTCGTTCGATGGGTAAAGTTAGCCCGTCTGGCGCCGACCGCAAAATCACATTTGTTCACACGCGCTCTTGCGCACACGGAAGCCTACGCTGGCCCAGCAATTCAATTGGTTGCGCGGATAGCCGCTTGCCGTATCAAAGCCCACCGGCTGCGGCCATAGGATTTTTGGCGTTAAAGATCTCGCCGCTCAGAGCCAGTCTCAAATCTTCGGCGCTGAGCTGACCGCTTTCAAATAAATCCATCACCCTGCGGCCGAGCACGTCTCTGCCTGGATCGCCGTCAGCGAGGCCTAGTTCACGGCATCGGGCATCAAGTGCCCTGGTCAACATGGTCAGCTCGGCAGGACAGGCAACTCCTTGAAGCGACATTGCATCTCTCCTGAAAGGGCGAAAGCGCGTGGCATCTTCGAAGCGTCCGCTCGCCCTTACAACTGCGGACGACGGCGATTCAACTAAAACCAACCTTTTTCGAACTCAACATTCAATCGTACCAAAACGCCGCGCGCTCCAATGGGAGGATACTGCTACAATACGGGATGGCCGTCCGAATAGCGGTTGTCCTCGCGCTTCTTTTCGCCTTCGCCTACGGTTTCGCAAAACTCGCGGAACATTATGGCGGCGTTCGCGACCGGCCCTCTCCGTGTAAAGAATTGCCCTATCCTGATTGTCCTGACCAAAAAGCTCCTCCCCGGGAAGAAACTAAGCCTTGAGCAGGCGCTTGTTCAGGTCAGGCCAGCCATCGGCATTGAACTAGTTCTTTCCAACCGACGGTTGGTGGACGCATTGCAGCTGATGCGCCTAGGGTTCACTACGATCCGCGCGCACCGGGCATGCCCAACCCCCGAGTCACCCCTGCCTGATGCAAGGCGCCTGATCGAGTCCCGCCGTTCTGGCATGTGCGGCGGGACCTTTTTTCATTGAAGCTGGAACACGGGCTCACGGTGAAGGTTGGCGTACGCAGCAAACCTTACCTAGCCATTACCGCGCGGTTTCTCGGTGGGCTTCTGGCTAGACGTCAGCCTCCGTGCCTCGCGCCTAAGTGATGCGTGATCGATTCCTCGATGAGATCACGCGCCTTCGTACGCTGCGCTGGCTGCAATGCGGCTATTGTCTGTATAGCCAGTTTGGGGGAAAACTGGCTAAGCCTTTGGATTTTAATGGTCGGAGTGGCCGGATTCGAACCGACGACCCCTTGACCCCCAGTCAAGTGCGCTACCGGGCTGCGCTACACTCCGGACCGGTCGCGATGTATCGTGATAGACCGGCTCCGGTCAACCGAATTCGGTTGCTATCCTGCCTGAAGTAACAGCAACGGGGATTGCCGGTCGCTGCGCCGCCCGCAACTGCCACTGGTGGCGGTATTCGAGCGCGATGGCACCCCAGATCAGGCCAAGCAGCAGGTAGACATGGCGCCAGTGGTCGATGTCGATGAAGGTGCCGAGCCCGATATTGCCGATGAAGGCGACGTAGGCGCATAGAAGATAAGGCTGCCACGGCCGGTCGCGCAGCAGAATGCGGAAGCCGGCGGCGATCGTCCAGCACGTCAGCGTCAGGAACGACACGAAGCCGAGCCAGCCGTAATCCATCAGCATCTTCAGCCAGATGTCGTGGGTGTCCTCGCCGAACATCTTGCCGAACACGAGCGGGCCGATGCCGAACGGATGCTCCAGTGCCATCTGAAAGCCGATCGTATAGCGGGCGAAGCGGCCGAGGCGGGCGGTGTCGTAGCTTTGTTCGAGTTGCGCGCGGTTCGAGAACATCTCCGCGACGCCCGGCAGTTGCAGGATGACGATCATCGCGATGACCAGCAGTCCGACGGCGGCGATGGTCATGACGACGACGCGCAGCCTGAACTTGCCGCTGGCGCTCTGCAGGAACAAGGCACCGGTCAGCAGGATCGCCGAAACGGCGAACATGCCCCAGGCGCCGCGCGAAAAGGAAAAGAAGATGCCGGCGGTGATGATCAGCAGCGGCACCGCCAATAGCGGCATGCGCGCGACCGAACCGGTAAGCAGCAGGTAGAGCAGGTAGATGCCAGGCAGCACCAGGAAAGGCCCGAACACGTTCGGGTCCTGGAAGGCGCCGGCGGCGCGGTCGTATTTGGTGAAGATCTCGGCTCCTGGAAAGGCATGGAAATAGCCGGCTATGCCGACCAGCGAAGTCAGCACCGCCGACACCACATAGGCGACGAAGATCACCCGATAGAGACTGGGCCGGACGGCCGTAACGGAAGCGAAGAAAACCGCGGTGAGGGCCAGGAACAGCGAGACGGCGAGATAGAGCGGCGTGCCGGCGAGGTCCGACATCTGCGTCATCGAGATCATGCCGCCGATGTTCATGATAACCAGCAGCACCAGCAGCGGCACCGCCACGCGCTGTATGCGCAGGCCGAACAAGGGCCACACCACGATCAGCCCGATCATATAGAGGTCGTACGGCGCGGGCTCGGCAATGACGAAGCCGGACAGGAAGACGCCGAGGAAAACCGCCCCCGACGCAATCAGTGCAATCAGCTTGGCGTTGACCGCCGCAGCCGACAATTCATAGGCCGTCGCGCTCAATATGCGTTTTCCGTGTTGAGCAGGCGGATCGGCGTCAGGAACAGGATTTTGAGGTCGAACAGGAGCGACCAGTTCTCGATGTAATAGAGGTCGTATTCCGTCCGCATGCGAATCTTCTCGTTGGTATCCATCTCGCCGCGCCAGCCATTGATCTGCGCCCAGCCGGTCACACCGGGCTTGACCTTGTGACGGGCGAAATAGCCGTCGACCACCTCATTGTAGAGGAGGTTGTGCGACTGCGCGGCAATGGCGTGCGGGCGCGGCCCGACCAGCGACAGCGAGCCGAACAGCGAATTGAAGAACTGCGGCAGTTCGTCGATCGAGGTCTTGCGGATGAAGCGGCCGACACGGGTGACGCGTGGATCGTTCTTGGTCACGGTCTGCTTCGCCGTCGGGTCCGCCTTGTCGGTGTACATCGAACGGAACTTGTAGACCTCGATGATCTCGTTGTTGAAGCCGTGCCGCTTCTGGTGGAACAGCACCGGCCCCTTGCTGTCGAGTTTGATCGCGATTGCGGTCGCCAGCATCACCGGCGAGAACGCGATGATGCCGATGATCGAAAAGACGATGTCGAAGGCGCGCTTGGCGACCGAATCCCAGTCGTTGATCGGCTTGTCGAAGATATCTAGCATCGGCACCGAGCCAATGTAGGAATAGGCGCGCGGCCTGAACTGCAGCGCGTTCGAATGCGCCGATAGCCGGATGTCGACCGGCAGCACCCACAGCTTCTTCAATAACTGCAGCACGCGCGATTCGGCGGTCAGCGGCAGCGATACGATCAGCATGTCGATGCGCGCGATGCGGGCAAATTCGATGAGTTCGGAAATCGTGCCGAGCTTGGGATAACCGGCGACAACCGGCGGCGACCGCTTGTCGCCCCGGTCGTCGAAGATGCCGCAGATGCGGATGTCGTTGTAGGGCTGCCTTTCGACCGAGCGGATCAGTACCTCCGCCGCCTTGCCGCCGCCGACGATGACGGCGCGGCGCTCCATCCGCCCGTCGCGTGCCCAGCGCCTGATCAGCTTCGACATCACCAGGCGGAGACCCAGGATCAGCACGAAGCCGACGACGAACCACGTGCCGAAGAGCAGGCGCGAATAGTCTTCCGACATTTTCATGGTGAAGGCGGTGAGCGCCATCAAGGCGAATGTTCCGGCCCAGACCAGCAGGAGACGGCCGAAATTGGCGATCGGCCGCATCAACGCGACGATCTGGTAGCAGTCGGTGACGTCGAACAGAACGACCGCGAGGAACGAGGTGGCGGCGATTGTCAGTGAGTATTGCCAGGCAAGATAGTTGAAAAAGCCGACATAATAGAAATAGACGGCAAGACCTGACACCAACAGCAGCGCGAATTCCACCATACGCAGGACGCCGCTCACCATGATCGGCGACATCGTATCGCGCCGGTATTGCGAGGCGACCTGGCGGGCAACATCGTTCATGCCGCCGGCCGTATTGTTCTCGGCAGGGGCGTCGAATTTGCGCACCGCGTCTAGCGAAAAACGGCGCGCTGGGTCGATTTCGTTCATGGGGCGTCCGCAGGTTTCCCTCAGGTGAATAGCAAAAGAGAGCTAAGAAACCCTTGAAACAACAGATGGCTTTGGAGACGCTTTCACCGGGGGGCCTTTTGCAGCCGTTGCTCTATTGTTTGAGCGCGGCGAAATAAGCCTTTTCGATTTCAGCGGCCATTACATCGGCGCCGAAGCGTGCCTTGAGGTCGGCGAGGCCGGGCATCAGGCCCTTGTAGGTGTCGAGATCGGCCAATGCGGCGCTTATCTTGTCGCCGAGTTCGCGCGGGTCGGGCCGGATCAGGGCAGGCGAGCCGGTGTCGAAGATTTCCGGTATGCCGCCGACCGCCGTCGCGATGATCGGCTTGCCGGCGGCGAGCGCTTCCAGAACGATATAGGGCATGGCTTCCGCGCGCGAGGGAACGACGACCAGTTCGGCCAGCGTGAAGGCGAGCCTGGCCGGCATCGGCGCCAGGAAGCTGACCTCGAGGCCGAGCTGATTCACCTGGGCGCGATAGCGCGGCAGGTCGTCGCCGTCGCCGACCATCAGCGCCTTCAATGGGCGGCCGAGGCGTGTCGCGGCTAGCCCCAGCGCATCGATGAAGATGTCGGGGCCTTTGAGGTCTCGCATCATGCCGATATAGAGGAGGTCAACCGCATCGTGCTCGGTCCACACCGGCTCGAACTCGGCGCCGCGCAGGCCGTTGTGGACGAGAGCGTTCGGAATGGGCGGCTCGCCGACCTTCCTGCGATAAGTCCGCCGCTCATAATCGGAAACAAACAGCAGGCAATCGGTGAAGCGAGCCATGAAGCGCTCGAGCGCGAAGAACAGCTTCCCCATGGCGGTAGTCTCGTCATAGTGAAGCGAGCCGCCATGCGGCGAATAAAGGCGGGCTACGCGAGACCTGGATACCCGCAACAATGAGCCGAACAGACGGGCATAGGCGCCACCTTTGGCGCCATGCCCGTGCAGCACGTCCGGCCGCAATTCTTTTATGATCCTATAGGTGCGCCGGGCCGAAGCGAGATCGCCTGGCCCGACATGCCGCTGCATCGGGGTGCGATGAATGCCGAGCGCCAGGCTGCCTTTCATCTGTTCGAACAGCCGTTCCTCGAAATCGCCGCCAGTGGTCGAATCGCAGACGATGCCGACGGCATGGCCGGCGGCGACCTGAGCCTCGGTCAGGTCGCGCACATGCCGGAAGATGCCTCCGACCGGTGAGCGAAAGCAGTGGACGATCCTGAGTGTGTCCGCCACTTGGTCAGCACATCAAAACAGGCGTTCGCGAACATAGACTGTATCGCCGGGTAGTAGCGGATCGGAGGTCACCACGCGTCCGGTTATCACTTTGCCGTTGATGTCGCGGGTGATGTCGACGCTTTCCTGGTTGGCGCGCGGCGTGAACCCGCCGGCGATGGCGACGGCTTTCTGTACGGTCAGGCCTGGAACGTAGGAATACTGCCCCGCCGCACCCACTTCACCCATGACGAAGATCGGCCGGTAGCGATCGATTTCGACCGAAACATCGGGATCCCGCAAATAACCCTGGCGCAGTTTCTCGGCGATCTCGCCCTCGAGCTGCTGGGCGGTGTGGCCGCGCGCCGGCACGTTGCCGACGAGCGGCAGCGAGAGATAGCCGGACTGGTCGACGCTGTAGGTATTGGTCAGTCCTTCCTGCTCGAACACGGTTACGCGGACGCGGTCGCCGGCGCCGAGGCGATAGGGCTGGTCGAGAACTTCATGGAATGCGGCCGGCGTCGGCCGGTAGCTGGAGCAGCCCGAAAGCATCGATACGGCAAGCAGCGCGCGGAAAAGGGGAGCAGTGCTTTTCATGAGCGGACACGTACCTTTGAATAGCCGGCGACTCTGCGGCAAACCTTAACGATCGAGCTCGGTTATCATCCTGTTAGGGTTAATGGCCGGTAAAGGCGCGCGGCCGATGCGGGCCGGATCGACAAATGCAGATGGTTTTCAGCCTCTTGTTTGCTGATTGTTAGTAGAGCCTAACAGGTTCTTACCGCGATATTAACGGCTGAGTTACCATAGTTGTTTACGGTGCATGCTGACTCAGTACCGGAGCAGGGATGCATGTCCGTTCAATCCGCGGCCGCAGATGTCGACGTCGATCTCAGGCAGCTTTTCGCCAGCCTGGCGCGAAACTGGCTGCGTATCCTTGTCGTCGCGCTGGTTGTAACCGGCCTGGCCTTTGCGCTCGCCTGGCTTGCAACGCCCGAATACAAGGCGGCAGCCAAGCTGGAGATCGGGCCTCGAGAATCGGAGTTCACGCGGCCAGCCGGGGCCAACGGCAACGAGCGGTCGATTCCCGACGAAGAGGCTGTGGCCACCGAGGTCCAGATCATCTCGTCCCCCGACATCCTCAAGCAGGTGGCGGCGAAGCTCAACCTGGCGAAATTGCCCGAATTCGACGAGGCGCTGAAGATGTCGGCGCTGAGCCGCGCCCTTGTCCTTGTTGGCTTGAAAAGCGATCCGTTCGAGATTCCGCTGGAAGAGCGCGTGCTGGACGCAATGCATGAGAAGCTCAACGTCTATGGCGTTGAAAAAACCCGCGCGATCGCAATCGAGTTCTCGTCAGAGGATCCAAAGCTTGCCGCCGCGATCCCGAACGCCATTGCAAATGCCTATATCGCCTCCAAGGGCAATGCCAAGCTCGAATCGAATTCCGCCGCCACCGACTTTCTGGCCCCGGAAATCGCGGATCTGCAGAACCGGGTGAAGGAGGCGGAAGCCAAGGTTGCCGCATTCCGTGCGCAGTCCGATCTTTTGATGGGCGGCAACAATTCGGTGCTTGCCACCCAGCAGCTGTCCGAATTGTCGAGCGAACTGTCACGCGTGCGCGCCAATCGCGCTTCGGCGGAAGCGACCGCTGACGGCGTGCGCAGGGCGCTGCGCAATGGCGGCTCGCTGGATGCCGTTCCGGAGGTGTTGTCTTCCGAACTGATCCAGCGCCTGCGCGAGCGGCAAGTCGAACTCAAGAATAACATCGCCGACCTTTCCACCACCTTGCTCGACAACCATCCGCGCATCCGCGCGCTGAAGTCGCAGCTCGCCGATCTCGACCGCCAAATCCGCAACGAAGCGGAAAAGATCATGAAGGGTCTGATGGCGCAGGCCGAGACGGCGAAGGCGCGAGAGGCTCAACTCGTGGCAGACGTCAACACGCTGAAGGCGGCGTCCGCCCGCGCCGGCGAAGAGCAGGTGGAACTCGATGCGCTGCAGCGTGATGCAGCGACCAAGCGTCAGCAGCTCGATCTCTATTCGTCCAGCTATCTCCAGGCGGCTGCACGCAAGGATCGCAACTACCTGCCTGTCGATGCTCGCGTATTTTCGGAGGCCCAGGTGCCGGCCGAACCCTATTTCCCCAAGATTGGTCCGATTGTCAGTGCGGCCTTTGTCGGCTCGTTGCTCATCATGGCGATTGTCACGCTGCTGCAGGAACTGTTTTCCGGCCGCGCCATGCGTCCGGCCGCCGGTGCCCATTTCGAGCGCATCGAGCAGGTTGCGATGCCGGCTGTCCAGGCCGAACGCGTAATGGCCGAGCCCGACCCACCGATTGCCCGGCCCGAACCGGCAGCCGCCGAGATCGATGAGACCGACGACGACAAGATTATCGAGACCAAAGTGGAGCCGGAACCCGTCGCGGTGGCGGAAGCGGCTGCCGAGAAAATCGAACCGGAGTACTCTGAAATGGCTGCTGCAGACATTGAACCGGCACGTTCTGTCCTCGGCGAGGTCGACATCGACAAGGCCGCGGAAAAACTGATCGCCACCGGTGCCGCCCGCGCCATATTCGTGTCGCCGGAAGGCGACGAGGCGGCCGCCTCGGCGGTGCTGGTGGCGCGTGCGGTCTCTGACGCCGGGCTACGCGTGCTGCTGCTTGATCTCACCGCTTCGGGTGCCGCCTCGCGGCCGATGCTGGACAGCGGGCTGTTTCCGGGCATCACCGATCTGCTCGCCTCGCAAGCGCAGTTCAGCGATGTGATCCATCCCGATCTCTATTCGGACTGCCACGTTATTCCCGTCGGCACAGCCGATCCGGTCCGCGCCATGCGCGCCGCCGACCGGCTGCCGATCATCATGCAGTCGCTGACCACCGCCTACGATCTGGTCGTGGTCGAATGCGGACCGGCCGACGCGCAAGGCATCAGCCGCCTGGTGGGCGCGGGGACCGAGGTCTTGCTCTCCATGCTGGAGCCGGACGACGAGGTGACGCAGGCCGCGATCGCGCTCATCGAGAGCGGCTATCCTGACCTGACGCTGGTCACGCCAATCGGCCATGTGGCGCCGGGGCCAATGCCGGGACGGCGCTCGGCCGCCTGAGGCAGTTTTCTCAAATCGAAATCAGCTGTCGTCTTCGCCTGCGGCCGGTGCTGTCCGCCCCACGGCTTTGCGGCGCAGCAGCTTGGTCAGCTTCCAGACCATTGGGCTGTGCTTGATGAATGCCTTCAGGCTTGCGCCGTGCCTCAGCGCAAGCGCCAGCGCACGACCCTTCAGCGTCAGCGGAACCAGCACCTCGAAATGCTGCGTTTCGACATCGCACCACAATCGCTTGTAGGGTTCGTCGCCAACCGAGAAATCATAGATTTTGAAACCCGCCTCGCAGGCTTCCTGGATGTTCTCAAAGAACAGGAAGTCGCCCGGGCTGGTGTGTGCGAGGTCGTCCTCGGCAATCGCCCCGAATTCGCAGATCAGCCGCTTGCCCGAGCGGCTCGATCCGGTGACAGCACGGAGCTTGCCGGCGACTTCCAGCCCATGCAGGACGAAGGACGGATCTTCCTCTTGAAGCGCGTCGGCAAACAGCGAGCGGAAAAAAGCGCGCACCTCCGCTTCACCGAAAACATTGGCGATACCCATCTTGCGAAAGCGGAATTCCTTCATCTCGAAAAAGGCATCGAGCAGCATGTGCACCTCGTCCGCAGTCTTCGCCTCGATGCGACGATAGCTGCCGACGGCCTCGAACTTGCGCGCCTGCGAGCGATGTTTCTTGCGCCTGCGCTTGCCGCTCACGCGGGTGAGCAGCGCATCAAATCCTCCTACAAGACTGGCGGCCAGCGACAGATTGGGGCTCGAAAAATGCGGCAAGGCGGAGAGCGGGTTGGCAACGCCGTCGAGATCGGGCAGCAGCCGCTCTAGCGCGACAAGATCGATGTCGCGTCGCGCCTTGGCAATTGCAGCCAGCATCAAGCGGATCGCCGCGCTATCGGCATTCTCCAGCCATTGCGGTTCGGCGGCGGCAAAATTGCCGTTCGCATGGCGGCCGCCCATGAACCGGGCGACGCGGAACGCTCCACTGCGAGTGACCTCCAGCGCCAACGAGAAGACCGGCCTGTCGTCGGCGCGCAGCGTCGCAACGACAACGTCGGCGCCGGTATGTGCGGCCCAGTTCCGGATCCAGCCTGCGCTCTGCGCCGGGGCAAAAAGCGCCGAATGGCAGAATTCTGCGTACGCCGCCAGCGCCGCACCATCGGCGACCGAGGTTGACAGGCCGGCCTTGCCGGCCGGCAAGACACACGGCGACGCCTCGCTGCTTGCCAGCCGATTGCCGTCAAATGATGCGGTGGCGTCAACCATACCTCAATCCTTAGGGCGTATTCGTCGCGATTGGGGGTCCGCGCAGGCGCATTCCATGCTTGATGAGCTTAGGCGCAAAAGGTGAATGAATGATCGACGCGGGCGAGGCAATCCGCAAACTGGCGCTCAATCTCGCCCGTTATTCCGGTCTCGCGCCGCTGGCCAAGCCGTTTATCGGCGGCCTCGGCGCCATCCTGATGCTGCATCGGGTCACCGCAACACCGGAAAAGCCGAACGGCGTCAACCGCCACTTGAATATC
The DNA here is from genome assembly GCF_040318035.1 of Mesorhizobium sp. M1329. Lineage (NCBI taxonomy): Bacteria > Pseudomonadati > Pseudomonadota > Alphaproteobacteria > Hyphomicrobiales > Phyllobacteriaceae > Mesorhizobium > Mesorhizobium sp. M1329. Next base: position 39,409 of record NZ_JAMYLN010000012.1, read on the forward strand.
GCGCCTGGGTTTCTCGACACCGTGATCGCCGACATGAAGGCGAACGGCTACAGTTTCGTCACGCTTGACGAGGCGATCGAGCGCATCAAGGCTGGCGACAAGGACGGCGGCCAGTTTGCGACGATCACCGCCGACGACGCCTATCGAGACAACATGACCGAGGCGCTGCCGGTGCTGGAGAAACACGGCGCGCCGATCACCATCTACGTCGCGCCTGGACTGATCGACGGCGCTGCCGATTTGTGGTGGGACGTGGTCGAGGACATCGTCAATGCGCGCGATCGCCTGACGCTGACGGCGCCGGATGGCCCGGTGACGATCGACTGCTCGAGTCCGGGAAAAAAGGTCCAGGCCAATGCGCGCCTGCACGCTCATCTGACGCTGAAGGTGCGCGAGCAGGACCAGCGTGCGGTGTTGCGGGATCTGGCGCGCTCGAACGGCATCGAGTTGGGCGGTCCGCGCCCGAGCACGCTGATGAACTGGGACGAGATCCGCACCATGGCCGCGCACCCGCTGGTGACGATCGGCGCACATAGCGTCAATCACTGCAATCTGAAGCGGCTTTCCGAGAGCGATGCGCGACATGAGATCGGCGACGTCAAGCGCATATTGCAGGCCAAACTCGGCGAGGAGCCGCGCCATTTCGCCTATCCCTATGGTTATGCCAGCGCCGTCGGCCGCCGCGAAGTGGGCCTAGTTCGCGATGCCGGCTATGCCTCGGCGGTGACGACCCGCCACGGCATACTCCGCGCCGAGCATGCCGAGTTCCTGCATGCCCTGCCGCGCATTTCGGTCAACGGCCGCTATCAGAGCGTCGCCCACATCCGAACCATGCTGTCGGGCGTGACGACGCCGCTGGCCAATGCCGGCAAGACGGTGGTGACGATCTAACTGTTGCCTCGGCTCTTCGGCCGCGGCTCCAGGATCAGCCATTTGATGATGCCCATCGCCGGCAGCACCCACAAAAGCCCACTGAGCAGGAAGAAGATGAAGTGCGCCAGCGGCCCGGATTGCGACAATTGGGCGACCGCCACGATCGAGGCGACCAGTGCATAGACTATGACCAGCACTACCAGCAGGAAGCTTCCGATCAGCTTTTTCAGGCGAATGGGCATGGCGCGATCTCGTTGATCGTTATCGCTTAGGCCGAACAGCCAATACGCGCAACCCGCCGGAAACGGCGCGACGGCGTGCCGCGCTGTCCGGTCTTGCAAGCCGGGTTGCGATGGTTCACCAATCCGCGAGTTCAACTGCCGGGACAAATCCATGGCTGCTGCCATATCCGATGCCGCGCCTTTCGCCGCCCGCGATCCCGACCTTCGCAACCGCGCGCTGGTACGCGGTTGGCTCTATGTCGTGCTTCTGGTGGTGTTTGCGCTGGTACTGGTCGGCGGCGCTACAAGGCTCACCAATTCCGGCCTGTCGATCACCGAATGGCAGCCGATACACGGCGTCATCCCGCCGCTCAATGATGCCGAGTGGCAGGAGGAGTTCGTGCGCTACCAGCAGATCCCACAATATGCCGAACTCAACAAGGGCATGAGCATCGAGGCGTTCAAATCGATCTTCTGGTGGGAATGGGTGCACCGCATCCTGGCGCGCAGTGTCGGCGTGGTCTTCGCCCTGCCGCTGCTGTTCTTCTGGGCGACGCGCCGCATCGAGCCGGGCCTCGGCACGAAATTGTCGGGCATCCTCCTGCTCGGCGGACTGCAGGGCGCGATAGGCTGGTGGATGGTGGCGTCCGGGTTGGTTGACCGGGTTTCGGTCAGCCAATACCGGCTGGCGACGCATCTGACGTTGGCGGCGCTTATCTTTACGGCGACCATGGTGGTCGCGCGTGGGCTGGCGCCGCACTCGGAACCTGCCGCCGACCGCTCGACGCAACGTCTGGCCGGCTTCCTGGTGCTGCTGGCGCTGGTCCAGATCTATCTCGGCGGGCTGGTCGCAGGGCTAGATGCCGGCTTGAGCTACAACACCTGGCCGCTGATGGACGGCAAGCTGGTCCCCGGCGACCTGCTGCTGCTCGAGCCGGCATGGCGCAATTTCTTCGAAAATCCGAAGACGGTGCAGTTCGTCCACCGGGTCGGCGCCTACACGATCTTCGCGGTCGCGCTCTGGCACATGATTGCGACACGCGGGCGTCTGCCGGGCACGACGCATGCTCGACGCGCGACGCTGCTGTTCCTGATTGTTGTGGTGCAGGCATCGATCGGCATCGGCACGCTATTGATGCAGGTGCCGCTGCACATGGCCCTGACGCATCAGGCATTCGCGCTGGTTCTGCTGGGCTTCGCCGCCGCGCATTGGCGCGGTACCAAGGGCGCATACCCGCTGCCCCACGAGATTGCTCTCAGAGGCTGAGCCGCACCCGCCGGATTGCCGCGGCAATCGCCAGCTCGCGGTTTTCGTCGACCGCATTGCGATCTTCATGGTGCCATGCAGCCGACAGGCAGCCATAAGCAATGGCGTGGTCCAGTATGGCGGGCGCCGTCTGGCCGAGCGTTGCTGCAAAGACTTGCGCCATATGGGCGATCCGCCGCGGATCGAGGCAAAGATCGTCTCGGTCGAGCGGGTTGTAGAACATGTTGGCGGCATCGAAGCCAGGGTCGCCGAGAACGCCCTTCGGATCGATCGCCAGCCAGCCACGTGGACCGTGCATGATGTTGTCGTGATGCAGGTCGCCATGCAGCGGCCGCGCGTCATGCGGATTGGACAACAGCCGTTCCGCGATTTCGGCAGCTTCGACATACAGGCTCCTTTCGCCGGCGGCGCGATCGGCCTTCGCCTTTCTGAACAGGCTGAAAAACCGTGTCCGCAGCGGCTGAAGGTCCGGCGGGGCAGGATGCGTCGACGGCGAGAGCAGTCTGGCCATCACCTCCGCCGCGATGGCGGTGGCGCCATTGTCGTCCTGATCCGCAATGATCTGTGACAGCGAGATTTCGCCGGCGTATTCGAGCAGCATGCGGTGGCCGTCGCCGCCGAGCAGCCGCACCGCGCCTTCGCCGCGTCGCCAGGCGAGGAAATGCTCGCCACGCAACTCGTCCTCGACATCGTCGAAAGGCTTTAGATCCTTGACGATTGCCGGCGAGCCGTCCTCGCGCGCGACCTTCCAGATGCGGCTGCTGAACGTTTCGACGATCAGTTCGGGCGCGCCGACCTTCCAGCGCTTCGGAAATGCCGGCGCATCCATTCAGAGGCCGAGCATCAGATCCATGTTCTGCACGGCGGCGCCCGAGGCGCCCTTGCCGAGATTGTCGTAGACCGCAAGCAGCAGCGCCTGCGCTCGATCGTCATTGGCGAAGACGTAGAGCTTCATCCGGTTGGTGCCGTTATAGATCTCCGGATCGATCTCAGGCACGCGTTCCTGATGCAGATACGGCGCCACCTCGACCACGCCGCCAACGATGGAAGCGAAATGATCGGCGATCGCAGCGTGAAGCTCGGCGCCGGTCGGCACATGGTCGAGGCCGCCGAGTTGCAGCGGCACCACGGTGATCATGCCTTGCGCGAAATTGCCGACCGCCGGCTGCATGATCGGATCGTACGAAAGCCTGGCATAGGTCCTGAGCTCAGGCACGTGCTTGTGCTGCAGCGTCAGCCCGTAGGGCAGGAATTCCGGCGCATCCTCGCCCTTGGCGACATAATCCTCGATCATCGGCCGGCCGCCGCCGGAATAGCCGGAAATGCCGTTGACGGTGACCGGAAAATCGGCCGGCAGCAGGCCCGCCGCAATCAGCGGCCGCAGCGTCGCGATCGGTCCTTGGGGCCAGCAGCCCGGATTGGCGACGCGCTTCGCCGAAGCGATCTTCTTCGCCTGGTCCTTGTCCATTTCGGCGAAACCATATTCCCACCCATCGGCGACACGATGCGCCGTCGAGGCGTCGATCACCTTGGTGGTGTCATTGGCGATCAGCGAAACGCTTTCCTTGGCGGCCGCGTCCGGCAGACAGAGGATCGCGACATCGGCAGCATTGAGGAACTCGGCGCGCGCTGCCGTTTCCTTGCGGCGCTCGGTCGGGATGGAGATGATTTCCAGGTCGCCGCGCTCGGCAAGCAGCGCCCTTATCTGCAGACCGGTGGTGCCGTGCTCGCCGTCGATGAAGATTTTCGGTTTCATTGCTTGCCAAAATTCCTGTTATCTCAAAGCTATATGCCGCTTGCCTGATTCAATCCGGCAACGCTGTGATTGCCCTGGTTCATTTCCTCGAGCCGCGCCTTTCGTTCCGCCAGCAGCCCGAGATAGTGCATGGCCACCATTGACCCGGCAATTGCCGTTATATCGGCGTGATCATAGGCTGGCGCAACCTCGACGACGTCGGCGCCGACGATATCGATCTGGTTGATCTGGCGCAGCACCGACAGGATCTTTGCCGAAGACGGGCCTCCCGCGACCGGCGTTCCGGTGCCGGGCGCAAAAGCCGGATCCAGGCAATCGATGTCGAAAGTGACGTAGGCCTTCTTGCCGCCGGTGCGGTCGACGATGGCATAGGCGATGTCGGACGCACGCATTTCCTCCACTTCATGACCATACAGGATCTTGATGCCGAACGTGTCGGGCGCATGGGTGCGGATGCCGATCTGGATCGACCGGTCGGGGTCGATGATGCCCTCCTTGACCGCACGGCCGACGAAGGAGCCGTGATCGATGCGCTTGCCGTCGTCGGGCCAGGTGTCCTGGTGTGCGTCGAACTGCACCAGAGCCAGCGGGCCGTGGATGGCGGCATGCGCCTTGAGCAGCGGCCAGGTGACGAAGTGATCGCCGCCGAGTGACAGCAGAAAGGCGCCGGATTTCAGGATCTTCGCCGCTTCGCGTTCGATCGTGGCAGGCGTCTTCTGGTGATTGCCGCTGTCGAGCAGGCAGTCGCCATAATCGACAACGGCAAGCTGTTCGAACAGGTCGCGCGAAAACGGATATTGCGGATCGTTGTCGAGGATGGCCGAGGCGCGGCGAATCGCCTGCGGTCCGAAACGGGCGCCCGGCCGATTGGTGACCGCAGCGTCGAAGGGAATGCCCCATACCACTGCATCGGCGTCCTTCACGTCCTTCGAATATTTGCGCCGCATGAACGACAGCGCGCCGGCATAGGTCGGCTCGAACGACGCACCCGTCCTGGAGCGGGTGGTGAAGGCGTGATCGATGGTCCTTGGCGGCATGAAGATATCTCCTGTGCGTCGACACGCAACCTTATTGGACATAATTCTCAGAATTGCGACCCCTGGGGAGGATCATGGCCATTCGATCCGGTCACAAATCCTTGCTCGCCAGGCGAACCCCGCATGGCTCGCCAGGAGATTGCCTGGCAAGCAAAAGTAGCCGCCGCCGACTGCTTCGGCCGTCGCTGAACTGATTTTCCGGCATTTTGCAAGCCGGCTTCGTTCACCTGCCTGTCACGGGCATCGCTTAACCGGGGTGCGATCCCGGTACGGAGCGATTCTCATGCGAACGATTTGGCTGAGCCTTGTGCTTTCCGCGGCGCTGGTGGTCTCCCTTGGTCATGCATCGGCAGGCGAAACGCGCGCCAGGCAGATTCTCGACCGGTTCGAGCACGCCAACCAATGGCGCGACCATGTGATGGTGGCCGCGCACCGCGCCGGTGGCATGCAGGCCGGCAAGACGCTCTATCCCGAAAATTCGATCGCCGCCGTCGAGGCGTCGATCGCAATGGGCGCCGAAATCGTCGAGGTCGACATCAGGCGCTCGAAGGACGGCGAATTCGTCGTCATGCATGACAGCTGGCTTGACCGCACCACGACCTGCAAGGGCGAGGTGGTCAACCGAATGCTGGCCGAACTCAAGACGTGCCGTTTAGTGATCGAAGGCACCGGCGCCGTTACCGGCGAGACGGTCTCGACCTTGGGCGAAATGTTGATGGCGACCAGGGACAGGATCCTCATCAATCTCGACAACAAGCTCGATGTCGATAGCCTGGCGGGCATGATTGCGGTTGCGCGCGATCTCGGCATGGCCGAACAGGTGATCGTCAAGGAGAACCTGTGGAGTGCGGAGAGGATCACCACGGTCAAGGCTGCCATGGACGCGATCGGCAGCGGCTTCCAGTTCATGCCGATCATCGCCGATGACGCGGTTCGCGACGCCATGTTTGCCGAGAAAGTCAGCCAGGCCTTCCCGGTGCGCGCAGTCGAGATGATCAACTGGCGCATGGGATCGGAGACACTGACGGAGACCGGCGGTCCGCTGTTCAGCCCGCGCATGCGCGCGCTGGCGGTGAGGGGCGACTGGCACATCTGGGCCGACACCTACGCCATCGTCAACAAGCCGGGTGGCTTCCTCGCCGGCGGCCGCGGCGACGAGCTGGCGGTGGCGGCCAGCCTGCCGCGCGAGACCTACGGCTTCTGGGTCGAGCGCGGAGCGACCATCATCCAGACCGACGAACCGAGGGCCGCCATCGGTTGGCTGGCGGCGAACGGTTTTCGCGTACCCTACGCCGGTGAGAAGCGCCCGTCCGAGCCGGCCAACACGGCCAGCATTAACTAACGCCTGGCACGAACCAGAGTGATTGCCACGCTACGCGTGAGCGGGGACATTGCCGCCGATACCGTCCAATTCCTCGAGCGCATCTTCCGGCAGCGCGAGATCGCCCGCGGCGAGGTTCTCCCTGAGATGCGCGACGGAAGACGTGCCCGGGATCAGCAGGATGTTGGGCGCACGCTGCAGCAGCCAGGCGAGTGCGACCTGCATTGGCGTGGCGCCGAGGCGCGCCGCGACATTCGACAAGGTCGACGACTGCAACGGGTTGAAACCGCCAAGCGGGAAGAACGGCACATAGGCGATGCCGTCACGGCCAAGTTTGTCGATCAGGGCATCGTCGCCCCGGTGCGCCAGATTGTACTGGTTCTGCACGCAGACGATTTCGACCATCCGCCGCGCTTCCGCGATCTGCGCAGCGGTGACGTTGCTCAGCCCGATGTGACGCACCAGGCCCTGCCGCTGAAGCTCGGCCAGAACGGCGAGCTGCGCCTCGATCGATCCTTCGGCGGGGCCATGCACGTCGAATGTGATTCTGAGGTTGACCACATCCAGCACGTCGAGCCCGAGATTGCGCAAATTGTCGTGCACCGCCTGGGTCAATTCTTCGGGCGAGAAGGCCGGGATCCACGAGCCGTCCGCGCCGCGCCGGGCACCAATCTTGGTGACGATTGTGAGGTCGTCGGAATAGGGCGCGAGCGCCTCTCGGATCAGCCGGTTGGTGACATGCGGACCATAGAAATCGCTGGTATCGATGTGATCGACACCTTGCGCGACGGCTTCGCGCAGCACGGCCAATGCCACGTGACGGTCCTTGGGCGGACCGAAAACGCCCGGCCCTGCGAGTTGCATGGCGCCGTAGCCGAGCCGCTTCACGGTGCGGTCGCCGAGAGTGAATGTGCCTGACTTGTCGATGCTGGACATGATCTTTGCTCCTTCTGGGATGATGCACAGATACACGCTGTCCGATCTCATGATAATTGGGTACAATCTGCACGGGCTGTACGGAATAGCGAACAATGAAAATCGACCTTGGAGATCTGAACGCCTTCGTGACCGTAGCGCGCGCCAGCGGTTTTCGCGATGCGGCGCGCATGAGCGGCGGCAGTGCGTCCGGCTTGAGCGAGGCGGTGCGGCGCCTGGAGACGCAGCTCGGTGTCAGGCTGCTCAACCGGACGACCCGCAGCGTTGTCCTGACGGAAGCCGGCGAAGGCCTGTTGGCGCGGCTCGGTCCTGCCTTGACCGAGGTGGAGTCGGCCCTCGACGTGGTGAACGGCTTTCGCGACAGGCCGGCAGGTACGTTGCGCCTCAATGTGCCGGTCAGCGCGGCGCGGCTGGTGCTGCCCGGCATCGTTCCGCCTTTTCTCGCCGCCTATCCAGGCATCCGGTTGGAGGTGATCTCAGAGGAGAGCTTCGTCGATGTGCTGGCGGCGGGGTGTGACGCCGGCATTCGCTATGAGGAGCGGCTGGAGCAGGACATGATCGCCGTGCCGATCGGACCGCGCGTGCAGCGCTTCGCCACCGCCGCCAGCCCGGCCTACCTGGATCGTCATGGCCGGCCGCAACACCCGAGCGACCTGCTCGGCCACGCCTGCCTGCGTGGCCGCTTTGCCAACCGTGCAATGCCGCCGTGGGAATTCGAGCGCGACGGCGAGGTGGTGCGGGTCGACCCAAGTGGGCCGCTTCTCGTGACCCTGGGCGGGGCGACCGACCTCAAGGTCGATGCAGCCATCGCCGGCACAGGCATCGTCAGCCTGTTTGAGGATTGGCTGCGCCCTCACTTCGAGAGCGGGGCGCTCGAACCGGTGCTTGAGCCGTGGTGGCAGAGCTTCTCCGGGCCGTTCCTTTATTATCCTGGCCGGCGCCTCGTACCGGCGCCGCTGCGGGCGTTTATCGATTTCATCAAGGTATCGGCCGGCCAGCCCTGATATCTGGGAGAGCCGCGCCCGAAAATAAGCGCGGCTCCCTTCCCTCAGGTGACCTCCCGCTATGCTTCGCGGCAGGTCTTGCTTGGACTATTTGACCGGGATCATCAGGTGCGCGTACGGCGTACCGGGGAACATGACATATGGCTGCGTCGGATTCGGCTCGTGGGGATACAACGCCATCAAGTCCGGTGCATTCATGACCATCACGTGCGGACCGTCATGCAGCCATTCGGCCCCTTCCGGCGGCTTGGTTGCAAAGGGATCGGTATTGCTGGCCGCATCGCCTCCCTTCAGCATATAGGCGAAGGCAACCTTTCCTGCTGGCGGCTCCTTCTTGGACATGATCGCGTGCATCCACGCCATTCCATTCTCATCCGTGCACATTGGGTCGTCTGCGGGAGTGCCAGGGTCGTCCGGGATGCAAGTGAAGCCGTTGGTGCCCTTCCTCAACGTCTTCATCTCCCAATTCACGACGGCGGCGTTTTTGCCGACAGCCTCCGGTGCCGCTGTAGTCGCATTCTCGATCAGCTGCTCGTCGCTTTTATCGGCCGCAGGCGCGGCGAATGCCCAAGTCACGGCGACAGCTGCTAGAAATACACTGCTGGAATGGATGCGCATTGCCTCCTCCTTCGCGAGCGTCAGGTTGCCGGCGCGTCGCAACGTGCACAGCTCCCGCTCTTTGAAGTTGGCTGCTGCCCTGGGGTCTGGAACGCGCCTGTAATTAAGATACTACTAATATTACGTTGGGTCACCTGAAGATGCGGGATTGCTATGTCGACAAACAAAAGGGGCTGCGAGTACGCAGCCCCTTTGAAAAAATCGATAGAAAATAGGGTATTTAGCGCTTCGAGAACTGGAAGCTCCGGCGGGCCTTCGCCTTGCCGTACTTCTTGCGCTCGACGACGCGGCTGTCGCGGGTCAGGAAGCCGCCCTTCTTGAGTACGGCGCGCAGCGCCGGCTCGTAATAGGTCAGCGCCTTGGAGATGCCGTGGCGCACGGCACCGGCCTGGCCGGAAAGGCCGCCGCCGATGACGGTGGCGACGATATCGTACTGGCCGGCGCGATTGGCGGCGATGATCGGCTGGTTGAGGATCATCTGCAGGACCGGGCGCGCGAAATATTCGGCGAACACCTTGTCGTTGACGACGATCTTGCCGGAGCCGGGCTTCACCCAGACACGAGCGATGGCGTTCTTGCGCTTGCCGGTGGCATAGGCGCGGCCCGATTTGTCGAGCTTCTGGACATGGACGGGTGCTGCCGGCTGGGTGTTGGTATTGCCGGTGGCAGTTCCGAGTTCTGCGAGCGAGGAAAGCTCAGCCATCTTACGAAACCTTCTTGTTCTTGGCGTTCAGCTTGGCCACGTCGAGGACGACGGGCTGCTGGGCGACATGCGGATGTTCCGTGCCTGCATAGACGCGGAGATTCTTCATCTGGCGACGGCCGAGTGGGCCACGCGGGATCATGCGTTCGACGGCCTTCTCGACGACACGCTCGGGGAAACGACCCTCGAGCAGCTGGCGCGCGGTGCGCTCCTTGACGCCGCCGGGGTGGCCGGTGTGCCAGTAATAGACCTTGTCGGTGAACTTCTTGCCGGTGAACACCACCTTGTCGGCATTGATGACGATGACGTTGTCGCCGTCGTCGACATGCGGGGTGAAGGTGGGCTTGTGCTTGCCGCGAAGATGATTGGCGATGACAGTGGCGAGACGGCCGACGACGAGACCCTCGGCGTCGATCAGCACCCACTTCTTCACCACATCCGCAGGCTTCTGCGAAAAGGTTGCCATGGATTGTTGCTTTCGGTTCGGACCTTCAAAAGAAGGCGTTTCTTGTTGCTTGGATTGGCGAAAGGCACTTGCCGTCGCCAATAACAAAACGGCGGCCTTTGCGGGCCGCTGTTCCGTGAGGGCTTATAGGGGAGGGTGGTTATCGCGTCAAGGCGCGTGAAATGCTTGCCAGAAGATAAAGCTAAATAAAAACAAGTACTTGAGTTGAAGGTATCATTTTACCACATCACGACTTGGCTCTGTGTCAGACAAATCTCAGTGCTTTGCCTCGATTTCCTTGCGAGCTGCGCTGGAGAGGAATGCGGATCGCGTTATACCTCGGTCGCGCGCCGCAGCGTCGATCGCCCGCAAGACGCCGCGCTCGAAAGTTACATTCGCCCTCACGACGGCGCTGTCGTTGTCGATGAGTGGTACCGACACCAGATAGCCTCCTTCAGCAAGTGCTTTGCGTATATCCGCAAGCGCGACGATCGCCTCATGGCTGGACGGTTCGGGAACAGGCATGTCCTCCGCCCACAACTGCAACGCTTCGACTGCATTCGGTACGATGTCTTCCGCCTCGTCCGCGGCTGAAAAGCAGCCGGGAATGTCTGGAAAGCGAATGCCGAACGCGCTGTCGGGATCTTTATCGACCAACGCGAAATAGTTCTTCATCTCAGCCTCCAAGACGCTTCAGGTCACCTATATCCAGCCCGCTTGTTTGGCGATGGCGCGAGCTGTACCGGTTGGTAGATCCTTCTCCGGATGCGGAACGATCACCACGATCTCGCCCTTTCGGAACTTGTGATGCGAGTCGCGTACGGAAACCAGCTCGAAACCATCATCCTTGAGACGCTTCACGACTTTGCGGCTGTCACGCTCAAGCAAACATCACCTATGCGCACATATATACACATCAACAAAAAAATTCAATAGAAAGCATTAGGCCGGAATCCGCCTTGGCGGGATCGAATAGGTGCCCGTTGCGTGCGCTACCGTGTGTCCTTCCGGGCCGGCGACGATGTCGATATCGAACACCATCAGGCTCTTGCCCAGCTTCAGGATGCGGCAATGGCCGTCGATCGGCCCGGTCTCGGCCTTGCGGACGAAATTGATGTTGAGACTGGTGGTGACCGAAAGCGCATCCGGTCCGGCATGCGAAAGCACGCAGACATAGCCGCCTATGTCGGCCAGCGTGAACAGCGCCGAACCCGAGACGGTGCCGCCGGGACGCAAATGGCGCTCGTCGGCATTCAGCCGCACGACACAGCCGCCTGGAAACACCTCCAACGCCTCATAGAAGTTGAACTGGTCGTTGAGTTGCGGGAAAACGGTCGCCATCAGCGCGTTGACATCAGCAGCCGTCAGCACCGGCTTGAGATTGCTTTGGGCAGGCATGGCGGTCTCTCGTTTGCGCCTGCCTGTTTGAGCGCAGCGTGCGGTTTCTGGCAACAGCCATTCATTATGGCAGAAGCGGAGTGTTGGACGAAGCGAGACCCGCATACTAGATTAGTCGATCACCGATCCGGAATCGCGGAGGAATGACCCATGGCCGAAATCGTCGCCATCAAGCCTGCCGTTGCCGAAGGGCCGGTCGCCGCCCGGCTGGATAAGGGCGTCCTGCGCCTGACGCTCGCCAATCCGCCGGCCAATGCTCTTTCGCTCGCAGTGATGGCGGCACTGACGACGGAACTCGACCGCGCCAAGGCCGACAAGTCCGTCCGCGTCATCATCCTTGGGGCGGCCGGCAAAGTGTTCTGCGCCGGGCATGACCTCAAGGAGTTGAGCACGCATCGCGCCGATGCCGATCGCGGCAGGGCCTTCTTCGAAAAGACGTTTTCCGCCTGCGCTTCACTGATGCAGGCGATCGTTCGCCATCCCAAGCCGGTGATCGCCGAAGTCGACGGCCTGGCGACGGCGGCCGGATTGCAGCTGGTCGCCAGCTGCGACCTCGCCATCGCCTCGCACGAGGCGACCTTCTGCACGCCTGGCGTCAATATCGGACTGTTCTGCTCAACGCCGATGGTGGCGCTGTCGCGCAACGTCTCGCGCAAGCACGCCATGGAGATGCTTTTGACCGGCGAGACCATCGATGCGGCAACCGCCAAGGAATTCGGCTTGGTCAACCGCGTCGTGCCGCGCGAATATCTGAATCAGATTGTCACCAAATACGCGCAAACCGTTGCGTCCAAATCGTCCCTGGTCGTCAAGATCGGCAAGGAAGCCTTCTATGAGCAGGCGGAAATGGGGCTGGCCGAGGCCTATGATTACACCGGGCGCGTCATGGTCGAGAACATGCTGGCGCGCGATGCGGAAGAGGGCATTGGCGCCTTCATCGGCAAGCGCAAGCCGGAATGGCCGGAGGAATAGGAGGCGGATATGGAACCGCGCATCTCCATCATCACCATCGCCACCGACGATCTCGAGCGCGCGACGCGCTTCTATGAGGCGATGGGCCTGACCCGCCATGCCGGGATCACCGACGGCGTTGCCTTCTTCCAGATGGGGGGTGCCATTCTTGGCTTGTTTCCACGCCCAAGCGCCGAAGAGGATTCGGGCGTTACCTTCTCCAGGGCGCCGTCGGCGGTCTACCTTGCCTACAACACCCGCTCCGACGCCGAAGTCGACGAAGTGCTGGCGATGGCAGAGAAGGCCGGCGGCAAGATCGTCAAGCCGGCCGGGCGCGCCTTCTGGGGTGGCTGGTACGGCTATTTCGCCGATGCGGACGGGCATGTCTGGGAAGTGGCGCACAATCCGGCTTTTCCGATCGCGGAAGACGGATCGATTTCGCTGCCGGCCTGACGAGGTTCCCCTCTGGCTCATCGCAAGCAACTGACGCGGCTGAAGGCGCCCTATCTCAAACGCATCCTGATCGAGCCCAGCCGGGTCGTCGATTGGGAAAAATATCCCTGGAACCTGCCGATCTTTCACGGTCATGAATTCGAGCTCGAATTCACCACGCCGATCACCATCATCGTCGGCGAGAACGGCACCGGCAAATCGACATTGCTCGAAGCGATCGGCGCGCTGGCCGGCTACGATGAAGCCGGCGGCGGCAAGGGCTACATGCCGGTCGACCACTCCCGCGCCATCGACAAGAGCGGCGCGGCGCTGGCGGCAACGTTGCGCGGCCACTGGCTGCCGAAGGTCACTGCTGGCTGGTTCTTTCGCGCCGAATCCTTCTATTCGGTCGCCCGCTATCTCGATCAGGCTGCCATCGACGCACATGAGGCGCCGCCCGACTTCCTGTCCTGGTCGCATGGCGAGGGCTTCATCAGATTCTTCGAGGAGCGCTGCCGCCGGCAAGGCATTTACATTCTGGACGAGCCCGAAAGCGCCTTGTCGCCGACGCGGCAGATCGAACTTCTCAAGATGCTGCGGCGGATGGACCAGTCCGGCACGGCACAGGTGATCATGGCGACGCATTCGCCGCTGCTGATGGCCTGTCCCGGCGCGCGGCTGTTCCGCATCAGCCGGTCCGGGCTCGACCCCGCCGATTTTAGCGATACCGACCATTTCCGCATGATGCGCAATTTTTGCAATGATCCAGATGGTTTTCTCGCCGAAGCGCTGTATGAGGACGAGGCATGAATCACGACGCCTACGACAACGCCTATATCGCCGGCATCCTCAATTCGGTGAAGACCATCGCCATGGTCGGCGCGTCGGCCAATGACGTGCGGCCGAGCTATTTCGTGCTGAAATATCTGCTCGGCAAGGGGTTTTCGGTGTTCCCGATCAATCCCGGCCAGGCCGGCAAGGAGATCCTCGGCCAGATGACCTACGCCAGGCTCGCCGACGTTCCGGTGCCCGTAGACATGATCGACGTCTTTCGCGCTTCCTCTGCCGTGCCGGGCATTGTCGACGAGGTGTTGCGGCTCGATCCGCTGCCGAAGGTCATCTGGATGCAGCTTGGCATACGCCATGACGAGGCGGCCGCGCGCGCCGAAGCCGCCGGTATCAAGGTGGTGATGAACCGTTGCCCCAAGATCGAATATGGCAAGCTGTCGGGCGAGATCGGCTGGACCGGCGTCAATTCAGGCGTGCTGTCGTCGAAGAAGCCGCTGATGCGCCCGGGGTTCCAGAGTTTCGGCGTTCGCCAGAAGTAGGTAGCGAATAGTGAATGGTGAATAGAAGGATTTTTCTGGAAGGCCGGCAAGGCGGCATATGAGCCGCTTGCAATCAGGGTGAGGCTGGCCGACTTTGCCATTCACCATTCACCATTCACCATTCACCATTCACCATTCAGGGAGGTTTTCGATGGCCCGCACGCCCGGTTTCAACACGCTCGCCGTCCATGCTGGCGCCAAACCGGATCCGGCGACCGGCGCGCGAGCGACGCCGATCTACCAGACGACCTCCTTCGTCTTCGACGATGCCGACCATGCCGCCTCGCTGTTCGGGCTAAAAGCGTTCGGCAACATCTACACCCGCATCATGAACCCGACCCAGGCGGTGCTGGAAGAGCGCATCGCGGCACTCGAAGGCGGCACGGCAGGCCTTGCGGTCGCCTCCGGCCATGCCGCGCAGGTGCTGGTCTTCCACAATCTGATGCAGCCCGGCGACAATTTCGTTTCAGCGACAAAGCTTTACGGCGGCTCGATCAACCAATTCGGCCACGCCTTCAAGAATTTCGGTTGGCAGGTGCGCTGGGCCGACACCAACGACATCTCGACCTTCGAGAGCCAGATCGACGACAGGACCAAGGCGATCTTTATCGAAAGCCTGGCCAATCCGGGCGGCGTCTTCGTCGACATCGAGAAGATCGGCGACATTGCCCGCAAGCACGGCCTGCCGCTGATCGTCGACAACACACTGGCCTCGCCCTATCTGCTGCGGCCGATCGAACATGGCGCCGACATCGTCGTGCATTCGCTGACCAAGTTCATCGGCGGTCACGGCAATTCCATCGGCGGCGCCATCGTCGACGGCGGCACCTTCGATTGGTCGAAGTCGGGCAAATATCCGATGCTGTCGGAGCCGCGCCCCGAATATGGCGGCCTCGTGCTGCACGAAACCTTCGGCAATTTCGCTTTCGCCATCGCTGCCCGCGTGCTCGGCCTGCGCGATATCGGCGCGGCGATTTCGCCGTTCAACGCTTTCCTGATCCTGACCGGCCTGGAAACCTTGCCCCTCAGGATGCAGCGCCACTGCGACAATGCGGCGGCGGTCGCCGGATGGCTCTCCAACCACCCCAAGGTTGCCTGGGTGTCCTATCCCGGCCTGCCCGACGACAAGAACAATGCGTTGCAGAAGAAGTACTCGCCGCTCGGCGCCGGCGCGGTGTTCACCTTCGGGTTGAAGGGCGGCTACGCGGCGGGCATCAAGTTCGTCGAGGCGCTCGAACTGTTCTCGCACCTGGCCAATGTCGGCGACACTAAGTCGCTGGTCATCCACCCGGCATCGACCACGCATCGCCAGCTTTCCGACGAGCAGAAGATCAACGCGGGGGCAGGGCCGGACACGGTCAGGCTTTCGGTCGGTATCGAGGACGTCAATGACATCGTCGCCGATCTGGAACAGGCTCTCGCCAAGGTTTGATCGCCATGACCACGCCGAGATTTCTTTCCGTCGGCGTCGACACCGTCGAACCGGAACTTGGCGCACCGGCGCCGGATCGCCTGATTTCGGGCGATCCGAAATTCCGCACCTGGAATGTCGAGGAACAGGACGGCGGCCTCTATGCCGGCATTTGGGAAGCGACGCCAGGCAAATGGCGCATCGAATATGATGAATGGGAGTTCTGCCACATCCTGTCAGGGGTTTCGGTGATCGCCGAAGACGGCGGCGATGCGCGCACTGTCAGGGCCGGCGACAGTTTCGTGCTGAGGCCGGGCTTTAAGGGCAGCTGGGAAGTGCTTGAAACGACTCGCAAGGAGTATGTGATCAAGCTTTGATCACCCCTGCGGCTGAGCCTGCAGGACCGAATGCTCAAAAGCGCACGGCGAGCGTCTCCAGCCCATGGAAATGATAGGTGTCGCGCAAGCGCGGCTGTTCGGCAAGATGCAGCCGCGGTAAGCGCTCGAACAAGGTTTTTAGCGACACCTGCAGTTCGAGCCGGGCGAGCGGCGCGCCGATGCAGAAATGGATGCCGGCGCCGAACGATATGTTCTTCTGGTCGGCACGGTCCGGCCTGAAGGCGAAGGGCTCGGCAAAGGCCACCGGGTCGTGATTGGCCATGCCGAGCAGAAGACCGATTGTCTCGCCCGGCTGAACGATGATCCCAGGCCCGGCCTCGACCTCCTGATAGGCGTGGCGCGTGAACATGTGCAGTGGCGCGTCGTACCGCAGGCACTCTTCGACTGTAGCGGCTGTTGCTTCCGGCGAGGCGAAGAAGCGGCGTGGGTCGCCGCCTTGCGCAAGGATCGAGCGCACCGCATTGCCGGTTTGGTGGACAGTTGCCTCATGGCCGGCATTGAGCAAAAGGATTGCTGAGGACACCAGTTCGTCCTCCGACAGTTTCTGGCCGTCCTCCTGTTCCGCAATCAGCAGCGACAGAAGATCCTCGCCCGGCCTCTTTCGCCGCTCGGCGACGTAGCCGCGCAGAAAATCGGAAAAGTCGCGCGCGGCGCGATTGGCCGTGTCCTCCGTCTCGCGGGTGCGGCCATGCATGTACATGGCGACCATCCGATGCGACCAGTCGAGCAGCTGCGGCCCCATGTCGACCGGCACGCCGAGCATTTCCGCAATGATGGTGATCGGCAAGGGAGCGGCGAACGCCGGCAGCAGGTCGACTCCTCCTGGTTCGAAACGGTCGATCAGTTCATTGGCCAGCGCCTCGACGCGCGGCCTGAGCCGCTCGACCTGGCGCGAGACGAAGGCGCGGTTGACCAGCGTTCTGAGCCGTGTGTGGACCGGTGCCTCCAGCTCCAGCATCGAATTGGCCTCGACACCGTCGAAGGCGCTGAGATGCGTGCGGTCCTGGCCGATGCCCCGGCTGTCTGGAATGCCGGCCGGGTTCTGGCGGCCGAAGCGGCGATCGCGCAACAGACGGTTGACGTCGTCGAAGCCGCCAAAGCACCAGAAACCAAATTCTTCCCAGACAAAGGCGTTCGATGCGCCGTGCAGGAAGGCATACGCCTCGTATGGATTCTGGAAAAAAGCCGGCTCGTGCGGATCGAGCCGCAGGCGACGCGTAGCTGGATCAAAGGCAAGGTAGGGCGGCTTCAATTCGGTCATGCCAGATCATTGGCGCGGCTTGCCAGTCTGGTGCCAGACCGTATGTTGCCCTCCCGTGAGGTGAGCCGCCCGAAGTGGTTGCGGAAGGACAGTTTTCATGAATGTGATCGTGGTCGGTGCAGGCATTGCCGGGCTTTCGACGGCGTGGTCGCTGGTCAAGGCCGGTCACCTCGTCTCGATCGTCGAGCAGGGACCGATTTCCAATCCGCTTGCCGCGTCGGGCGACCATCATCGCATTATCCGCCGCGCCTACCGGGCCGGAACGGGCTACGGCCGGCTGATCACCGAAGCCTACGAAGCATGGGACGAGATGTGGGCCGATCTCGGCGAAAGCCATCTCGATCCGCGCGGCTTCATCTGTATTTCGCGGGAGCCGGGAGATGAGGCGGAGGAATACCGCGAAGGCATGGAAGCCGGAAATTATCCGATCGAATTGTTCGAACCGGACGCCGCGGTCGAACGCTGGCCGTTCCTGCAGCCCGGTTCGTTCCGCTATGCCTATTTTTCACCGGACGGTGGCGCGTTGCACTGCCGCAAGATCGCCTCGGGCCTCGCCCGATGGCTGCGGGCGAATGGCGCTAATGTCTACGAAAACAGCAAGGTGGTCGAGATCGACGCGGCCGCCGGACATGTCGTGCTTGCGAGCGGCGAAACGATGCAGGCCGACCGGATCATCGTCGCTGCCGGCGCCTGGGTGCTAAAGCTGTTCCCGGAGCTGGATGGCCAACTGAAAACCTGGCGCACCGCGCTCGCCTATGTCGAACCGCCTGCGGATCTGAAAGCAGCTTGGCAGGCTGCACCCGTTGTCCTCGACATCGGCGGCAGCGTCGACGGCTATGCAATCCCGCCGACAGGTGGAGCCGGCATGAAATTCGGCTCGGGCCTGCACAGGGTGCCGACCAGCGATGCCGACTGGAACCGCCAGCCGGTGCCGGGCGAGGGTGAGGCGATCCGCAACCTGTTTTCGCCGCCGATTGCCCGCATCGAGGAATACAAGGTCACCGAAGTGGTCACCTGCGCCTACACCTTCACCGCCGACGAGAAGTTCCTGGCCCACCGGAAAGGCAGATGCCTGGTCGTCTCGGCCTGCTCCGGCCACGGCTACAAGTTCGGCGCGGCAGTTGGCAGAAGGGTTGCGGCCTGCGTCGGCAATGGCGATGTCGACGGCCTGAAGAAATGGCTCAGGGCCGAGGCGGCCTGAGCGCCTAGTATCGGCAATGCCTCGGAATATGCACGCGCCGCCAGTTCGACGAGCGCTCCCTGACCACCACACGGCGAGCCACTGTCTGATAGGACGCCGGAATGTCGATTATGCGCCGCTGCTCCGGCCGCACCAGCACCTCTTCGGCGACGCTTTCGTATTCGGCGGGGAGGACAACGCGCCGCCGGCGTTCCGGCTCAACCACGACGATTTCGGCCACGCGTTCATAGCGCGCCCTGTGCCTGACCTTGCACAGCACCTTGCGGCCATGAATGATGCGCCATTCCCAGGAATAGCCGCCGTCATCGACCCTCACGGTGCGGTAGATGGTGCGGGTGATGGCGGGCACGATCTCGTAGCTGACGCGCGCCGGTGCGATCTGCACCACGCGCTCGCGCGTCCCGTAGATTGGCGCCTCGTATTCCACCTGCTGGCCGGCTGGGCTGACGAGCACGTCCTCATAGACCGTGTCGTAGACGGCCGGCCGGTTGACCTGCTCGTAGCATTCGACCGCGCGTCCGCCGGCGGCCGTTGCGGACGCCATGCCGAGAACGGTGATGCCGGTAAGGGCCAAGGAAGCAGCTTTCCTGATCATCGCACTCCCCCTGTTTGAACTGCGTGAGGCGAGTTCAACGTTGGATTGTAGGGCAAGCCGTGACCGGAAAAAGCGGTTTCACTATTTTTCGTTAAGCGATGCGGTTAAGAAACTGCTAAACAACGGCCAGGCATGAGCGCCCCTTCCCACCGCAGGAGAGGGGCTGCCGGGACGGCGACAGGCGAAACTGGTTTGGAAACCTTGATTCGACTTAACCGGATGGCTAGGAGAGGCGGCCTTGCGCTAGGGTGAGCCGGCATCCTATTTACACAATAACGATCCAGAACCGATTCTGCCCGATTGCAAATCTCCGGCGCCGGAATCCCATCCTCAAAAAGGGATAGTCCATGAAGAACCCCGTCGAAACCTACATGAACCTCGTTCCGATGGTGGTCGAACAGACCAATCGCGGCGAGCGGGCCTACGACATTTTCTCGCGGCTCCTCAAGGAGCGCATCATTTTCATCACCGGTCCGGTCGAGGACGGCATGGCGACGCTGGTCTGCGCGCAGCTGCTGTTCCTCGAGGCGGAGAATCCGAAGAAGGAAATCAACCTTTATATCAACTCGCCCGGCGGCGTCGTCACCTCGGGCATGGCGATCTACGATACCATGCAGTTCATCAAGCCTGCCGTGTCGACGCTGTGCATCGGCCAGGCCGCATCGATGGGCTCGCTGCTTCTCACCGCAGGCGAGAAGGGCATGCGCTTTGCCACGCCGAATGCCCGTATCATGGTCCACCAGCCTTCCGGGGGCTTCCAGGGCCAGGCCTCGGACATCGAGCGCCATGCCCAGGACATCATCAAGCTGAAGCGCCGCCTCAACGAGGTTTACGTCAAGCACACCGGCAAGAGCTACGATGAGATTGAAAAAACGCTCGACCGTGACCATTTCATGACTGCCGACGAGGCCAGGGATTTCGGTCTCATCGACAAGGTCATTTCGTCACGTGAGCCGGTCGAAGGTATTGCCCTATAGGCCCGAGGCGCCCCCGCGGTGGCAATGAGTGGCCGGATCACGCGCTTTTGGCGCAGCTTGCGGCATTTCGGCCACAATTGGCTGTTCCCTCGACGGGTGCAATTGCCTACGTTAAGGCTATGTTGATTTTCGACGGCTTAGCTTTGCGTGGGGTTGTTCGAATCATTGCCCCGTTTTCCGATTTGTGTTTCGTACGGAATGCGTTGCGGGGAGCCGGGGCACTGGCGGCAGCGGATTCCCGCGATAGATTGAATATGCGCCCTTTCAACCAGACCATCGGCGGGCGGCCATGAAAGGACAGGAAAATGAGCAAGGTCGGCAACAACAGCGGTGATTCCAAGAACACGCTTTATTGCTCGTTTTGCGGCAAAAGCCA
Source organism: Mesorhizobium sp. M1329 (assembly GCF_040318035.1). Taxonomy (NCBI): domain Bacteria; kingdom Pseudomonadati; phylum Pseudomonadota; class Alphaproteobacteria; order Hyphomicrobiales; family Phyllobacteriaceae; genus Mesorhizobium; species Mesorhizobium sp. M1329. The sequence goes on from NZ_JAMYLN010000012.1 coordinate 59,918, forward strand.
GCACGAAGTGCGCAAGCTGATCGCCGGGCCGACGGTGTTCATCTGCGACGAATGCGTCGAACTGTGCATGGACATCATCCGCGAGGAGAACAAGACCTCGATGGTGAAGTCGCGCGAGGGCGTGCCGACCCCGCAGGAAATCCTCAAGGTTCTCGACGACTACGTCATCGGCCAGCCCTACGCCAAGCGCGTGCTGTCGGTGGCCGTCCACAACCACTACAAGCGCCTCGCCCATGCCGGCAAGAACAACGACGTCGAGCTGGCGAAGTCGAACATCCTGCTGATCGGCCCGACCGGTTGCGGCAAGACGCTGCTGGCGCAGACGCTGGCCCGCATCATCGACGTCCCCTTCACCATGGCCGACGCGACGACGCTAACCGAGGCCGGCTATGTCGGCGAGGATGTCGAGAACATCATCCTGAAGCTGTTGCAGTCGGCCGACTACAACGTCGAGCGCGCCCAGCGCGGCATCGTCTATATCGACGAGATCGATAAGATCTCGCGCAAGTCGGACAACCCCTCGATCACCCGCGACGTGTCGGGCGAGGGCGTGCAGCAGGCACTTTTGAAGATCATGGAAGGCACTGTCGCCTCCGTGCCGCCGCAGGGCGGCAGGAAGCATCCGCAGCAGGAATTCCTGCAGGTCGACACTGCGAACATCCTGTTCATCTGCGGCGGCGCTTTCGCCGGCCTGGACAAGATCATTTCGGATCGCGGCAGGAAGACCTCGATCGGTTTCGGCGCCATCGTCGCTTCGCCCGAGGATCGCCGCACCGGCGATGTTTTCCGCCTGGTCGAGCCTGAGGATCTCTTGAAGTTCGGCCTCATTCCCGAGTTCGTCGGCCGTCTGCCTGTCCTGGCGACGCTGGAGGATCTCGACGAGCCGGCACTGATCCAGATCCTGACCGAGCCGAAGAACGCGCTGGTCAAGCAGTATCAGCGGCTGTTCGAGATGGAGAATGTCGACCTGACCTTCCACGAGAACGCGCTCTCGGCGATCGCCAAGCGCGCCATCGAGCGCAAGACCGGCGCGCGCGGCCTGCGGTCGATCATGGAAGCGATCCTGCTCGACACCATGTTCGAGCTGCCGGCACTGGAAGGCGTGCGCGAAGTGGTTATTTCGGAAGAGGTGGTGTCAGGCAACGCCAGGCCGCTCTACATCTATTCCGAGCAGAAGGAAAAGAAGGGCAACGTCAGCGCCTGACGTGAGCCGGCAATGGATTTTTCTGAAACGGCGCCGCAGGGCGCCGTTTTGCTGTCGCACCCAGCGTACGGCGCCGCGTAATTGGCCGCGGATTGGAGGGACGGACCGTGTTGACCCTTGATCTTTACGCCCTGTGCCTCCAACTAATGGCAGAAGGCCGTGGTGCCGAATTCTGTGCTGTAAAACTCCCGTCACAAACGGTGGTAGGCGGAACGATCCCCGGTCGTTAATATGAGATTCGCGGTTGGCCGATTGGCGGCCGCGACATGAAAGGTTGGACAATGGCCAAATTATCCAAGGCTCCCAGCGACGGCGTCTTCGCAGTCCTCCCACTGCGCGACATCGTGGTGTTCCCGCACATGATCGTTCCGCTCTTTGTCGGGCGTGAAAAGTCGATCAAGGCGCTGGAAGAAGTGATGGGTCAGGAAAAGCAGATCCTGCTCGCGACCCAGATGAATGCCGCCGACGACGATCCGGAGCCCGATGCCATCTTTGACATCGGCACGCTCGCCAACGTGCTGCAATTGCTGAAGCTGCCGGACGGCACCGTGAAGGTGCTGGTCGAAGGTGCCTCGCGCGCGAAAATCGTCGCGTTCACCGACCGTCCCGACTTCCATGAGGCCCGTGCTGCGGCGCTGGTCGAACCGGATGAGGAAGAGGTCGAGGTCGAGGCGCTGGCACGTTCCGTGGTCACCGACTTCGAGAACTACGTCAAGCTGAACAAGAAGATCTCGCCCGAAGTGGTGGGTGCCGCCAGCCAGATCGACGACTATTCCAAGCTCGCCGACACGGTCGCTTCGCATCTTGCCATCAAGATCCCCGAGAAGCAGGAGATGCTCGCCACGCTGTCCGTCAAGGAACGGCTGGAAAAGGCGATGGGCTTCATGGAAGCCGAAATCTCGGTGCTGCAGGTCGAGAAGCGCATCCGCTCGCGCGTCAAGCGCCAGATGGAGAAGACGCAGCGCGAATACTACCTCAACGAGCAGATGAAGGCGATCCAGAAGGAGCTCGGCGAGGGCGAGGACGGCCGCGACGAGGCCGCCGAGATCGAGGCGCGCATCAAGAAGACCAAGCTCTCCAAGGAGGCCCGCGAAAAAGCGGAAGCCGAACTGAAGAAGCTGCGGACGATGTCGCCGATGTCGGCTGAATCGACCGTCGTGCGCAACTATCTCGACTGGCTGCTGTCGATCCCGTGGGGCAGGAACTCCAAGGTCAAGCAGGATCTGGCCTTTGCCCAGAATGTGCTCGATACGGATCATTTCGGCCTCGACAAGGTCAAGGACCGCATCGTCGAATACCTCGCCGTGCAGAGCCGCCAGAAGAAGCTGAAGGGGCCGATCCTGTGCCTCGTCGGACCTCCCGGCGTCGGCAAGACCTCGCTCGGCAAGTCGATCGCCAAGGCGACCGGCCGCGAGTTCATCCGCATGGCGCTGGGCGGCGTGCGTGACGAGGCCGAGATCCGCGGTCACCGCCGCACCTATATCGGCTCGATGCCCGGCAAGGTCATCCAGTCGATGAAGAAGGCGAAGAAATCCAACCCGCTCTTCCTGCTCGACGAGATCGACAAGATGGGCCAGGATTTCCGCGGCGATCCGTCATCGGCTTTGCTCGAGGTGCTCGATCCCGAGCAGAACTCGACGTTCATGGACCATTACCTCGAGGTCGAATACGACCTGTCGAGCGTGATGTTCGTGACGACGGCGAACACGCTGAACATCCCTGCGCCCTTGATGGACCGCATGGAGATCATCCGTATCGCCGGCTACACGGAAGACGAAAAGATCGAGATCGCCAAGCGCCACCTGATGCCCAAGGTGATCCGCGATCACGCGCTGCAGCCGAAGGAGTTTTCCGTCGGCGAGGACGCGATCCGCGGCATCATCCAGACCTACACCCGTGAAGCGGGCGTGCGGAGCCTGGAACGCGAGCTGATGAAGCTCGGCCGCAAGGCGGTGACCGAGATCCTGAAGACGAAGAAGAAGACGATCAACATCACGGCGGACAATCTCGCCGATTACCTTGGTGTTCCGCGCTTCCGCTTCGGCCAGGTCGAGGCCGACGATCAGGTCGGTGTCGTCACCGGACTTGCCTGGACGGAAGTCGGCGGCGAGCTGCTGACGGTCGAAGGCGTCATGATGCCCGGCAAGGGCCGCATGACGGTGACCGGCAATCTGCGCGACGTGATGAAGGAATCGATCTCGGCGGCGGCCTCTTACGTCCGCTCACGGGCCATCGATTTCGGCGTCGAGCCGCCGCTGTTCGACAAGCGCGACATCCACGTCCACGTGCCAGAGGGCGCAACCCCGAAGGACGGACCGTCGGCTGGCGTGGCGATGGCGACGGCGATCGTCTCGGTGCTGACCGGTATCCCGGTCAGGGCCGATGTGGCGATGACCGGCGAGATCACGCTGCGCGGCAGGGTGCTGCCGATCGGCGGCCTTAAGGAAAAGCTGCTTGCCGCACTGCGCGGCGGCATCAAGAAGGTGCTGATCCCGGAAGAGAACGCCAAGGATCTGGCGGAGATTCCGGAAAACGTGAAGAGCGGCATGGAAATCATTCCGGTCTCACGCGTTGGCGAAGTGTTGCGCCATGCGCTGGTGCGCATGCCGGAACCGATCCAGTGGGTCGAGCCCGTTAATGCGCCGGCCGTGGTCGATGTCGGAGACGAGGCTGGTAAATCGCTGGCGCATTAGCGCGTGCTAAAGTTGCAATGCACAAAGAGAGAGCCGGGCCTTGAGCCCGGCTTTTTCATGTGAAGAACCGCGGATTTCCGGGCTTTTTTCGACTTTCTTGGCGCTTTTCGACTTGGTTGCCGGAGCGCTTCTTTCTAAAGTCCGTTTCCTGCCGGATGAGTCGAGTATTCCGGTTTTCTCATGGAAGGGAATTTTTATGAACAAGAACGAACTGGTATCCGCTGTCGCCGATGCCGCGAGTATTTCGAAGGGTGACGCGCAGTCGGCGGTTGATGCGGTGTTTTCCGTCATCACCGGCGAACTGAAAAAGGGCGGCGATGTCCGGCTTGTCGGCTTCGGAAATTTCACCGTGTCAAAACGCGCCGCGTCGACCGGCCGCAATCCGCAGACCGGTGCGGAAGTGAAGATCCCGGCGCGCACCGTGCCGAAGTTCTCGGCCGGCAAGGGCCTCAAGGACGCGGTCAACTAAGCGCCTCCTTAAGTCTTTCAGAGAAAAGAAAAGCCGGCATATCCGGTTTTTCTTTTCTGTTGGAAAAGGCGGCCTATACCGTTGGCGCGTCAGTGCGCATCAAGCCTTCCTTCTTGAGATCGGCCCACAGCGCCGATGGCAGCTTCGCGTCGAGCAGCGAGCGATTGCTTTCGACTTCGCCCGGCCGCTGGCCGCCGGGGATTACCGAGACAACGGAAGGATGCAGCAGCGGGAACTGCAGCGCCGCCTCGATCAGGCGCACGCCGTGGCGCTTGCAGACGGCCTCGATGCGGGTGACGCGGTCGATGATGTCCTGCGGCGCCTCCGAATAGTTGTAGTAGGCGCCGGGCTTCGGCCCGGTTGCCAGGATGCCGGAATTGTAAGGCCCGCCGAGAACGATGCCGATGCCGCGTTGCTGGCATAGCGGCAGGAAAGACTGCAGCGCTTCCTGCTCCAGCAGCGTGTAACGCCCGGCAAGCAGGAACAGATCGAAATCGCCGCGCTCGGCCAGCGTCTGGGCAACCTGCCACTCGTTGATGCCGCCGCCGAATGCCTTGATCACGCCCTGATCGCGCAATGCCAGCAATCCGTAGTAGCCGGAGCTCATGAATTCCTGGATGCGCTGGTCCGAGGCTTCCTTGCTGCCATGGGTGAAGATGTCGACATCGTGCACGAAGAGGATGTCGATGCGGTCGACGCCGAGCCGTTCCAGCGAGGCTTCGAAGGAGCGCATGACGCCGTCATAGCTATAGTCGTAGACCTCGCGGCGCGATGGGGTGTCGAAGAACTTGCCGATGCCGGTGCGCTGTTCCGGCGGGCAGGCGCGCATGATGCGCCCGACTTTGCTGGACAGCAGGTAGTCGTCGCGCTTCTTCGAACGCAGGAACGGATTGAGCCGCGTTTCGGCAAGGCCCAGCCCATAGAGCGGCGCGGTGTCGAAGTAGCGGCAGCCGACCCGCCATGCCGCCTCCAGGGTGGCATTGGCATCCGCATCGGAAACGGCGCGGTAGAGATTGCCGAGCGGCGCGGTGCCGAAGCCGAGCTCGGTGAAGGTGATGCCGCCATTGCCAATGCGGTCGAAATGCCGTGTCTTCATATGCTGTCGTTTCCTCATTTGCGATTTGCCGTGACACTATCACGGCTGTGGCGCATCAAAAGCACTGCGTATCGTTGGACACCGATTTTCGCGGTGATAGCATGAATGAAAACAAGCCGTTCGGGGCAGATGTGACTGAGATATTCAAGTGGTTCTACAGCACCTGCAAGCTGGTGCAAATGTCATGACGGACGTCGGCGAAAACCTGTTTGGGATTGCGCTGAACGAGCTTGGCACCGTGCTGGAGCGTATCGACGCAAGCCGCATCGACGCGGCTTGCGCCATCCTGGCCGGTGCGAAAAAGATCGTCACCTATGGCTGCGGCCGCGAGGCGCTGCAGGTCCAGGGTTTTGCCATGCGGCTCTACCATCTCGGTCTGCCGGTGTTCGTCGTCGGCGACATGACCACGCCGCCGCTGGGCGCTGGCGATGTCTTCCTCTGCAGTTCCGGCCCGGGCGAGACCTCGACCGTGCTGACCTTGATGCAGGTCGCACGCGATGCCGGTGCAGCCGTCCTGCTGCTCACCGCGCAAGCCGACAGCACTGCCGCGAAGCTGGCCGACTTCACACTGCTTATTCCTGCTCAGACCATGGCCGACGACCAGGGTCCCGAAAAGACATCCGTCCTGCCGATGGGCTCGGTTTTCGAAGGCGCGCTGTTCGTCCTCTTCGAAGTGATGGTGCTGAAGCTCAGGGATCTGACCGGCGTCTCGCCGGAAGCGATGCGCGCCCGCCACACCAATATGGAGTAGGTGTCATGCGCTACGAATTGATGCTGCCGCACCAGATCCGCAAGGCGATCGCCGAGAACCGGCCGGTCGTGTTGCCGCTCGGTGTGCTCGAATATCATGGCGAGCACATGGCCGTCGGAATGGACACGCTGGCGGTGGTCAAGAGCCTGGAACTGTTCGAAAAAGAAGCCGAGATCGTCATTCTGCCGCCCTTCTATTACGGCGCGGCGAGCTATGCGGTGGCGGCGCCGGAAGGTAGTGGTTCGGTGCAGGTCGGCGGCAATGTGCTGGCGCCATTTGCGGAAGAATTGTTCTATAGCCTGCTGCGCATCGGCTTCCGCAACATCCATGCCATCATTCACCACCAGACCGAAAATTTTGCCGCCGGCATGCCAACCGATCTCGCCTTCAAGGCCGCCGGCCGGCAGGCGATCTTCCGCTTCCTGGAGAAAGAACGCGGCGAAGGCTGGTGGGGCTCTGCGGCGATGGCCGACTATTATGCCGAGCACGCCGAGGGCAGCAATTTCTTCAACTGGGTGCAGGTGCATCCGCTGATGCCGGCTTCAATGCACAGCCAGTACCCGTTCGACCATGCCGGCACCGGCGAGACGTCGCTGATGCTGGCGTTGTGCCCGGAAGCGGTGGATGCCGGCCGCTTCGCCGACAACACCGGCTGGTACACGGCAAGTGCGCCCGAAGCCTCGGCGGAATTGGGGCAAAAAGGGGTTGCCATGATCCTCGAGCATTTGCGGGCAACACTTTCGGGTTAGCGCGGTTTTCCCTTCTCCCCTTGTTGTGCCTTGTTGTGGGAGAAGGGAAGGCTGGCGCAATTACTTCACCGCGCCCGCAGTCATGCCCATGATCAGGTAACGCTCGAGCGCGATGCCGATGACGGCGAGCGGTGTGATGGCGGCGGTGGCAAGCGCTGCCATCGACCACCAGTTGATGCCTTGTGAGCCGGTCTGGCTCGCCACCATGACAGGAATGGTCTTGGCGTCGGTCGAGGTCAGAAGCGCGGCGAAGAAATACTCGTTCCAGCACAGCACCATCGCCAGGATGAAGGCGGCGACCATGCCCGGCAGCGCGATCGGCATGACGATGCGGAAGAACGCGCCCCAGATCGACAGGCCGTCGACGAGGGCTGCTTCCTCAAGCTCGACGGGAATGGAATTGAACTGGTCGCGCATGATCCAGATGACGATCGGCAGCACCATCAGCGTATAGAGCAGGATCAGCCCGACGCGCGTGTCGAGCATGCCGACTTCCCGGTAAAGCACGAGAAAGGGCAGCGCCAACACGACCGGCGGCAGGATCAGCTGCGACAGGAAGAAGAACGAGATGTCCTCGTTCTTGAACCAGGCGAAATGGTAGCGATAGCGGGTAAGTCCGTAGGCGGCGAGGCTGCCGATGACGATGGCGAGGCTCGATGCGCCGACCGAGGTGATCACCGAATTCATGAAGCGCTTGAGGAATTCCTCGCGCACCGTCGAGGTCTGGAAGATCGAGTCCGGTGAAAGGCCGAGCGAGCGCCAGCCTTTCCAATCCGGCTGGAAATCGACGAACGGGATCAAATGACCTTGAGTGACATCGACCGCGGTCTTGAACGAGGTGGTTATCGTCCAATAGATCGGGAACAGGCAGATGAATGCCCAGAAGGCGAGCGCGCCGTAGATGAAGACGCGACTGGCGACGAAGCTCGCCGGCGAGCGGATCTCCGAGGCGACATATTCGGTGGTCTGGACGCTCATCTTGTTTCAATTCACCCGATCTTGCTTCAATTGACATTGCGCACGAAGCGGTTGGCAAATTTCAACAGCCACGTGACGAACACAACGATGATGACCAGATAGGCCATCGCCAGCATAGTGCCGTAGCCGACATTCGAGCGGTCGCGATACTCGCGATAGATGAAGCTCGACACGGAATCTGTCGCACCGCCCGGACCGCCGGACGTCACCGTGATGATGATGTCGGCAAGCTTCAGCTTGAAGATGATGCGCAGGATCACCGCCGTCACCGACACCGGCAGCATCAGCGGGAAAGTGACCTGCCAGAAGGTCTGCCAGGCGTTGGCGCCGTCGACCCGCGCGGCTTCGAGCACCTCGCGCGACATCGCCTGCAGCCCGGCCAGCAGCATGATCATCATGAACGGGATGAAGGTCCACGCGTCGAGCACCATGATCGAGATGCGGGCAGTGATCGGGTTGGAGAAGAAGGCCGGGTTTTCCCAGCCGAGATGCCGCGCCAGCGTCGCGGCCGGTCCGAAGCGGTACTCCATCAGCGATTTGCCGATCATCCACGACACCGCGACGGGTGACAGCATCAAGGGCAAGAGGAAGACAACGCGGAAGAATTTTCGCGCCCGGATCTGCGCGTTGAGCAACAACGCCAAGCCAAAGGCAATGATATATTCGACCGACACCGCCAGCACATAGAGCGCCATGTTGAACAGCGCGTTGCGGTAGTAGGGATCGCCCAGCATCTGCCAGAAATTGGCGAGCCCGTTGAACGTGCGGCCGCTGAAGGAACTGAGGTTCCAGTCGGTGAGCGCGATGTAGACACCGAACAGGGTCGGGAAGATCACCATGGCGATGGTGAACAGCAGCGCCGGCAGCAGGAACAGGGCACGCTGGCCGTCCTCGCCGCGCGTCAGCACCTGGCCGGCGCCAATCGCCAGGCCCCACAGAACATAGGCATAGACGACGGGCCGCCAGGTCTCGAAGCCGATGGTGTCGGCTTCGGTCTTGTACAGGATCTCCAGCGCGATTACCGCCAGCAAGCCAAGCGTCGCAACGGCCATCAGCCCCCAGCCGAGCCGTTTGCGGCGAGGGGAAATCAGATCGGAAGGGACGGCATCCGCCGGCCACGGGTTTACGGTCGAAGTCTGGTCAGCCACAAATTTCGCCCGTTTGAAGGCTCATCGAGGAGCCGGAGCTGTCTGGTGTGGGCCGGCGTTGCCGCCGGACCACGGTTTCACATAGCCTACATGCCGAGCGAGGCCTTGTAGAGCTTGATCTGGTTGTCGCGGCCGATCTGGTCGGTCAGCTTCTCCCAGGCCGCCGCAATGGCATCGGCGCCTTCCTGTGCCTTCATCTTGCCGGCGAAGGTGTTGGCCAAAATATCCTCGGCGGCGCTGTAGTATTGGAAGATGCCGGGGATGCGTGGCTCGATCGCCGCGTTCGGATGGTTGTAGCTGTCGGATTCCGACTTGAGGTACGAGGTGATGAACGCCTCGTCGTAGCCGGCCGCCACCCACTCCGGAATATCGAAATGGCTGTTGCGGTAAGGCTGGAAGCCCGACGGATACGCCGCGCACCACAGTGACAGGTCCTTGCCGCCGAGATGGGCGGCGGCGGACCAGGCTGCCTTCTTCTTCTTCTCGTCGCTGTCGACGCGGGCCATGACATAGACGCCCCAGCCGAGATAGGCGCAGTTTGGCGCATAGTTCGGGCCGCTGGCGAGCTTGTCCCACTTGCCGGTCTTGGAATTATAGACATCGTCCGAGCCCGGCAGGATCGAGAAGCCTGTGACGTCGCCGACGACCGAGGAGTCGTTAGTCTTCGCATTCGAGCCAGCGTCTCCCCACCAAGCCAGCATCGAACCAGTGCCGCCCAGGAATTGGGAGAAACAGGTCTGGTTCGGGTCGGCATTGATTTGATCCTGCGGTTCGAAGGGCAGCGCGTCGATCACGTCCTGGATCGCCCGCACCCAAGCCGGGTTGTTGACGCGCGGCTTCATCGTATCGGCGTCGAACAGCCATGCCTTGTCATCAGGGTGCTTAGCATAAGCACTGGCACGGCTGCCGAGGAAGTAGAAGCCGAATCCACCCCATGCCTTGGGCGCGTCGAGGTAGCCGTAGACGTCCTGGCCCTTCATCTGCTTGCCCTTGAGGAACTTGGTCACGGCCTGCACCTGCTGCCAGGTCTTCGGCACGCCCCATTCCGTCAGGCCTACCTTGTCGCCGCTATCGGCTTTCCAGGCTGCTGCCAGATCAGAGTCGGAGAACACGTCGGTGCGGTAGTTGAAGTTGTGCGCGTCTCCGTCGACGGTCACGCGATACTGCTTGCCGTTCCAGGTGCCGACCGGCGGCTTCAGATAGGCCACCAGATCGTCCATATCGATCTGCTTCCTTACCCAGTCGGGCATCTCGGAAGTGAGGCCCTTGCCGCAGACATCGCCTTCGAAAGGAGCGCCCATCTCGACGATATCAAAGTCGATTGTGTTCGTGGCGATAGCCTGCTGCAGGCGCGGATTGTAGTCCGCCTGTGCAAGGTCGATCCAGTTGATCTTGGCGCCGGTATAGGCCTCCCACGGCTTCAGGAAGCCGCGGAAAAGCACATTGTGCAGGTTCTGGTTGTTGAGGCCCATGAAGGAGAGCTCGACGCCGGCGAATTCGTCTTCCTTAACGTTGGCCTTGGTGGCTTCGAGGCAAAGCTCGCCGACCTTCTGGAAGTCGGCATCGGTCGGCTGACCTTTGCCGACGCCAGGGATCTGCAGGATCTTGGTGCGCAGCTCGCTGGCAGCCGAAGCCGGCCGCGTCAGTGCGCCGAGGCCGGCGCCGGATGCCGCGGCGATCGCGGCCATGCTGGCCGCCCCCTTCAGCACGTCGCGGCGGGTGGCCCCGGCGCGGACAAGTTGGTTATAAAGGCTGATTTTCATCTCGTTCCTCCCAGAAGGTCAATTGTGAATAGGTTCAGATGGTGGAGCGCCGATTATGTTCCCCAACGACAGCGACTCCCGTAAATAGCGGCCCGAATTCTCCCTCCCGCGACGCTTGGCATTCAGTGCCGGACAAGCGTACCGGTGCGCCCGGAACAGGGTCATAAGCCGGGCAGTTGTCACTATTCGCACAACGAAGTGCGGTGTCAACGTGAATGGGTTTTTCATCTATAAGAGACTGACTTGCCCTCGCCGTTTGCGTTGTTTAGCTTCACGGCAAATGAAGGGGGAATGATGGCTCAAGTCGCGATCCGCAATGTGGCCAAGGCGTTCGGAACCGTCAAGGTTCTGCACGATGTCAGCGTCGACATCGCCGACGGGCAGTTCGTGGTGCTGGTCGGGCCTTCCGGCTGCGGCAAGTCCACGCTGCTGAGGATGGTGGCCGGGCTGGAAACCGTTTCCGGCGGCACCATCGCCATCGGCGAGCGCGTCGTCAACCATCTGCCGCCGGCCAAGCGCGACATCGCCATGGTGTTCCAGAACTACGCGCTCTATCCGCACAAGACGGTCGAGCAGAACATGGCCTTTGCTCTCAAGCTGCGCAAAACCGACCCGGCGGTGGTCACTGAGCGGGTCAAGCGCGCCGCCGACATCCTCGACCTCAACCCCTACCTCAAGCGCTATCCGCGCCAGCTTTCCGGCGGCCAGCGTCAGCGTGTCGCCATGGGCCGCGCCATCGTGCGCAACCCGCAGGTGTTCCTCTTCGACGAGCCGCTCTCCAATCTCGACGCCAAGCTGCGTGTCCAGATGCGCACCGAGATCAAGGAACTGCACCAACGACTGAAGACCACCACCATCTACGTCACCCACGACCAGATCGAGGCCATGACTATGGCCGACAAGATCGTGGTGATGCGCGACGGTCGCATCGAACAGGTCGGCGCGCCGCTGGAATTGTTCGACCGGCCGACCAACCTGTTTGTCGCTGGCTTCATCGGCTCGCCCTCGATGAACCTGCTCAAGGGCGTCGTGCGCAAGGGCGACAAGCCCGTCGTCGAGATCGCCGGGACGCCGTTCCCGATTGCGGCGACTGCCGTCGAGGATGGCCGTAATGTCGTCTACGGCGTGCGGCCCGAGCATCTCGAAATCCATCCCGATGGTGTTCCGGCGAAGATTTCGGTGGTCGAGCCGACCGGTTCCGAGACTTTGGTGTTCCTGCGCTTCGGCGAGGGCGAGATGGTGGCGCTGTTCCGTGAGCGCCACGACTTCAAGCCGGGCGACACACTGCACCTGAAACCGCGGCTCGACCAGGTTCATCTCTTCGACGCAGAGACCGGCAAACGTCTCTGATTCGCCCCAGCAAACTTCGCGAGGAATGCCATGCTCAAAGGAATCAATCCGCTGCTCAATGCCGATGTGCTGCAGGCGCTGCGGGCGATGGGCCACGGTGACGATCTGATTATCGCCGACACCAATTTCCCGTCCGATTCGGTGGCGCGCCAGACTGTGCTTGGCCGGCTGCTGCGCATCGATGCGTCGGCGGCCGACGTGGTCAAGGCGGTGCTTTCGCTCTATCCGCTGGACACCTTCGTCGACGACGCGGCCGCGCGCATGGAGATCGTCGGCAAGCCGGACGAAATCCCTGCCGTGCAGCAGGAAGTGCAAAAAGAGATCGGTGCCGCCGAGGGCAAGGCCTGGCCGATGATCTCGGTCGAGCGCTACGCCTTCTACGAACGCGCCAAGAAGGCCTATTGCGTCATCCAGACCGGCGAGCGCCGCTTCTATGGCTGTTTTGCCTTCCGCAAGGGCGTCGTGCCACCGGATGCGGAGTAGCGGCATGCCGGGAAGACCGATCGTCATGAAGCCTATTGTCATATTGGGCGTCTTCGTCGCCGACACCGCCTACCGCGCCGCCCGCCAGCCGCGGATGGGCGAGACGATCCTGGGCACGTCTTTTACGCTCGGCCCTGGCGGCAAGGGCTCGAACCAGGCGGTGGCGGCCGGCCGGCTCGGCGCCGACATCACCTTCCTGACCCGCCTCGGCGTCGATCCTTTCGCTGAGATGGCGAGGCAGACCTGGTCGCATGCCGGCGTGAAGAGCGCCGTCATCGACACGCCGGAAAGCTACACCGGTGCCGCCTATATCTTCATCGAGGAGACCAGCGGCAACAACGCCATCATCGTCAGCCCCGGCGCGGCCATGCTGATCTCGCCCGCCGATATCGAGGCAAATGCCGGCCTGATCCGCGCGGCCGGCGTCTTCGTCACCCAACTCGAACAGCCGATCGAGGCGGCGCTGCGGGCGCTGGAGGTCGCGCGCGGGGCGGGAGTGTCCACCATCCTGAACCCGGCGCCGGCGGCCAAGCTTCCGGACCGGATCTACACGCTTTGCGACTATGTCACGCCGAACGAGACCGAGGCCGAGGAGTTGACCGGCATCAAGGTGTCCTCCATCGACGATGCCCGCCGTGCTGCCGACAGTTTGCTGGAGAAAGGCGTTGGCGCGGTCATTGTGACGCTTGGCGAAAAAGGTGCGCTGCTGCACACGGCCCATCGTTCCGAACATGTCGCAGCGGTCGCCGCCGGCCCGGTTGTCGAGACCACCGGCGCGGGCGACGCCTTCAATGGCGGCCTGGCTGCGGCGCTGTCGAGGGGGATCGAACCCCTGCAGGCTGTGCGCTTCGCCTGCGCCGTCGCCGGCATCTCGGTGACGCGCCCGGGCACCGCGCCGTCTATGCCGACGCTGCAGGAAGTCGAGGCGTTGCTCGCCAAGGTGTGAGGTCTTGTGGATTACTTCACGAACGACGATGGTTTTGACAAATCAACGTCGACATTTCTCCGACACCAAGGGCCGTGGCCCGAAGGAGAAATGGCGCGAGTGACGGGGCTCGAACCCGCGACCTCCGGCGTGACAGGCCGGCACTCTAACCAACTGAGCTACACCCGCGCATGGACGAGCACGTGTCAGCCGTGTTCGTCGTTGGGGCGGTGGATAAGGGGTAAGCCAGCGGGTGTCAAGCGGACCCGGACAGCATAACAGCAAACAGCAGAAGGTTTTTTGACAAGCCGAACTTTGTTGCCGAAACCCGCCCCCGGCCAAGCCACTGGCCGCTCATTTGGCCTTGCGAAGCCGGTCCTAACTGCTTAAAGGTCCGGCCCGGAGCGGGCGATTAGCTCAGTTGGTAGAGCGCTTCGTTTACACCGAAGATGTCGGCGGTTCGAGCCCGTCATCGCCCACCATTTTCCTCGATGTGTTTATCCAGGCATTGTCTTTTTGCGATGTCCGGTTCACACAGCCTGCACTGTCGGAGATTCGTCCAACTGGCGGTTGGTAGACGCAACTATCTGGCATCCCTTATCATTTTTCCTGATCGCCCACCGTCGAAAAGACGCGGCGGGCTTCTTCGTTGCCCAGGCATTGCTCTTCGCGATAATTTCGGCATGGTTTGGAGGTCGGAGCGTGAAAGAATTCCCTCGGAAGCCCGACGATAACCAAGTAGCACGTGCTCGTCAGGCCACTGAACACGGAACCGCGCTGATTGAGGAACTTCGCTACACGATCGCCATATCGCGCCGGCTGATCGAGGCGTCACATTCACTCCTGAAGAGGTCGCAGAGCCAAGGCAGGCGTCTCGAGAGTGATGGTATCGAGATTGGCTAACAAGCACGTGGTTTGTCGATGCTAACGTCCCTCGTAGAGCACACGGACCCTGGATACTGAGCCGCCCGGCAAACAGGCCAGCGATCAATGCAACCAATGGTTTCGTCTTTGTTGCGGTAACTTCGCTCCCAAACGCTTCACGGTCCGGGGTAGGGCGCATAGGTACTAGGACTTTGGTCTGATCAATCGGTCTTTCCCGTTGGGACCTAAGTCTGATCTGCTGCCTCCTTAGGTGGCAAACGATTGCCGAAAGCTAAAACTTGCAGTAATTCTAGAGATCACAAACAAAAACTAAACCTTACTTGCGTATGGGCATGGGCGGGAGCGAAAATATTCCTGGATGGCTTACGAGTCATCTTCCGAATGATCCTGTGATCGCAGGAGATCTCGCGGATAAGATATCGAAGGAGGCTGAAAAAATACAGCTTCCAGGCGAACGGGTTTTGACAACCCGGAGCGAAGAAGACACCTTTAAGAAGGAAAAAGTTGAACCGTATCGCCGCGCCACGGTTGCGGGAATCTTTGCCAGGGGGTCATTCCTAGCGTTATTGGTGCTAACCATTTATCTGCTTTATGTGTTCTCCATCGTGGCCGGGGAAACGGTCGCGGATGTTCCTCTGCCCCCACACTGAACTGTTAGACGCTCCGCCAAGACTCCGATTGGCCCGCACCGTGTTGATGTTGCGATCCTTTGATGTCCGTGGATGTCGTGTGCGGCTTGTGCGATTGCCCGCCGCGGCTCAGCCTGCAGCTTCCGCCGTATTCGCAAGCCGTTTTCCGACGTAGACGCATTGCTTCGCTGGTTCCGGATCCTGCAGCACCTCGAAGCCGATTGCCTTGTAGAACTTCAACGCATCATTATTCTCCGGCATGACTTCGAGGTGGACGCCGGTCGAGCCGCTCGCGGCAAGGCGCTTTCGAGGAAGGCCATCGCGCGCCTGCCGATGCCTTTCCCGCGCGCCTGCGGCAACAGGTCGATATGACCATGCGACGGATAGGCCGCCAGCGCAGGCGGAACAGCGAAATCGGGATGATGGACCCGGTGCCGCGCCCAATCGCTGCCGCGCCAGCGTGAGCTGTCGGGACCCGGGTCGGCGACGCGCCGCTGCAGGTCCGGATACCAGTCTGACGCCAGGCTGGCATTGAAAGCGGCTGTGTCGGCGGCGCCAAGCAGATAGCCGGCCGCACCTGCGGGACTATCGATAATGAAGGCCAGCTCGGGTTCGAGCACCTGGTAGGGAATGGTGTAGAGCAGGCCGAGCAGTTCCGGGTCGCCCTCGCGGCTGCTGGCGTCCTTGCCGGCATCGCCGGTCTTAAGACAGATCATTGCAAGTGCTGGATGATCGGCGGCGGTCGCCCGGCGCAGGAAGAAACCGCCGCCGAAATCGAGGATCATGGCGGCAGCAGCCGGAAGTCCTTGCCCTCGGGCAGAAGCTGCCCGCCATCGACGATGATGGTCGTGCCGGTGATGTAACTGGCATCGTCAGAGGCCAGGAACAGGAAGGCATTGGCCACGTCGCGAGGGCTGCCGAGACGGCCGAGTGGGATGGCGTCTTCCATGTTCTTGATGAAGGCCGCACCGCGGTGCTGCTCTATGCCTTCGGTGAGGATGTTGCCGGGCTCGACGCCGTTGACTGTAATGCCGTAGCCCGAGAATTCGAGCGCAGCCGAACGGATCAGCCCATTGATGCCGGCCTTGGTCGCAGAATAATGGCCGTGGCCGGGGCTGGTGACATGCGGGCCGGTGATCGAGGAGGTGAATAGCATGCGGCCAAAATGCTGTGCCTTCATCGGCACCAGCGCGGCGCGAGCAGCGATGAAGCTGCCGCGCAAATTTACCGCCATGACCCGGTCCCAGTCGTCGGGACTGGTGTTTTCCAGCAATTGCCAGGGATAGATGCCGGCATTCTGCACCATGATGTCGAGCCGGCCGTGACGGTCGAGCGCCAGTGCGACGGCGGCTTCCGCATCGGCCATCTGCGAGATGTCGGTGCGAATGAAGTGGGCGCCGACCTCATCTGCCGTTGCGTGTCCGGCTTCGGTCTCGGTATCGGCCAGCACCAGCTTCGCGCCTTCCTCGGCAAAGCGCTGCGCGATCGCCTTGCCAATGCCGCGGGCAGCACCGATGACCAGCGCCACCTTGCCAAAAAGTCTCCCGGTTTGCGGTAGGCTGCTCATGCGAGCCTCTGGCGGATGGTTTGCTTGAATGCGTCAAGCAGCACGGCGGCGAGCACAAGCAGGCCGTGGATCACTTGGGTGAAGTTGGCCGGCAGGCCCATCAAATTGATCGCCGTGTTGATGGCCGAGAGCAGCAGCACGCCGGCATAGACGCCGGGCAAGGTGCCGACGCCGCCTTTCAGGCTGACGCCGCCGATGACGACTGCGGCGAAAGCATTGAACAACAGGCCGACGCCGAGATTGGCGGTTGCGCCGGAGGTGCGGATCGCCAGCAGCCAACCGGCAAGGCCGGCGATGGTGCCGGCGAGAACGAAGGCTATGACCAGATTGCGGTTGACGCGGATGCCGGCGCGAAAGGTCGCCGTCTCGTTGCCGCCTATCATGACCAGGTGCCGGCCGAAGGGCGTCTTGGCCATGATCAGCGAAAATACCACGAAACACGCAATGGCGATCCAGGCCGTCAGCGGCAGGCCACCCAGGCGCTGGATGCCGAACCAGCGGATTGCCGGCGCAAGATCCTGTGCGGAGCGGCCTCCCGAAATAACCAGCACGAGGCCGCGCACCCAGATGTAGGACGCCAGCGTGATGATGAAAGCACTCATCCTCACCTTGACGACCAGATAGCCGTTGATGACGCCGATGATGCCGCCGACGGCAAGCGCGATGAGCAGCGAAACCGGAACCATGAGCCATTGCGGCTGCAACTGGATGCCAAGGCCGATGCCCGACGAGCAGAACAGGATGCCGACCGCCATGGCGCTGAGCGCCGCCACCGATTCGACCGACAGGTCCATGTGACCGGCGATGATGACCAGCGCCAGGCCGATCGACATCACGCCGAGCACGCTCGACGCCTCGATGATGTTGGCGAAGATGCCGAGCTGAAAATAGTTCGGGATGAGGATGGAAAAGACCACCAGCACGAAGACCAGCATGAACCAGACGAGATTGTCGAGGATGAACTCGAGGGTTTGGCGCGTGCGGGGGTTCATCTCAGGATCCGGTTGGCGCCGACCGCGAAAAACCACTCGGTTTTCGGAAAGATCAGGCGCGGTTGAAAATTGCTGCAACGTTCCCGTGCGCGTCCGTTCGAACGCACCAGGGCTGCAGGGCTGGCTCCGGGCCTGTGTGGCCCGGAGCTTCTGGCGAGTTCGCTATTCGACCGGCTTTATGGTTTCGGTCGGCGGCTTCATGTTGCCCCAGAAGGCCGGGTTATCGACATTTTCCTTGGTGATCGCAGCGCCGGGGATCTTGATGTTCGGGCCCCACGCTTCCTTGGTCAGGGTCGATTTCAGGCCAAGCACATCATATTCGCCTGGCTTGATCTCCTGCTTGTTGACCACCTTGTCCATGAACATCGCGACCGCCGCGGCCTGGGCGTAGAGCGGCTGCTCGACTTCGACATTGAGCCAGCCCTTGCGGATCAGGTCGAGGCCGACCGGAGCGCCGTTCGAGCTCATCAGCATGACGTCGCCCGGTTTCTTGCCGGCGGCCTCGAGCGAGGCGACGGCAGCGACCGAAAGATGCGCGGCATGGCTGAAGATCAGGTCGATGTCGGGGTTGGCGAGCATCTGGTCGGCAACGATGGTGCCGGCGTTACTGGCCTCCCATTGCATGGCCGGGAGCGAGATGATCTTGACATCCGGGAAGGCCTTCATCTTCTCCTCGAAACCCTTCTGGATGTCGAGCGTGTAGGGGTCGCCCGGATCGCCGAGCACCTGCAGGATCTTGCCCTTCACCGAGCCGTTCTTCGCGGTCAGGAGCTTTTGCGCCTGATCGGCGGCGACGTAGCCGATTTCGACGGTTCCGGCCACCGAGGTGAAGTCGGACGGGGTCGAGGTGATCTGGCGGTCGAACTCGACGACCGGGATGCCGGCGGCACGGGCCGCCTCGACCGACGGTTTCAGCGCATTGAAATCGACGGCGGCAAGAATGATCGCCGCCGGCTTCAGCGCGATGACGTCGTTCATCTGTGATTGCTGCGCGTCGGTCTTGTTGTCGGCGTTCAGCGTCTTCATCTCGTAGCCGACCTGCTTCAGGAACAGTTCCAGCGCGCTCACCGAACCGGTCTGGAACTCATCGAGCAATGTCGGCACCATGTAGTAGACGGTGCCCTTCGACTGAGCGAATGCCGGCGTGAGCGTGGCAAAGGCCAGTGCCAGGATACCGAAGACGGAAAGAAATATTTTCTTCATGTCGTTCGCTCCTCTTGCGCCGGACCCCTCATTTGTCCCTCAGCTCGCCGGTCCGGCACCGGCGAGCGTCTCTCCGGTGATCATGTTGATCACCGCGTCGGGACTTGTTTTGTTGCGTGCGACATCGCCAGCCACGACGCCCTGCCGGATCACCACGATCCGGTCGGCGACCTGGAAGGCCTGCTGCATGATATGGGTGATGATGACGACACCGATGCCCTGGCTCGCCACCTGACGGATCATGTCGAGGCCGCGCCGCGTCTGCTCGACGCCGAGCGCCGCGAACGGCTCGTCGAGAAGCACCAGCTTGCCGCCGAAATGCACGAACCGGTTGAGCTCGATGGCCTGCCGCTGGCCGCCGGAAAGGTGCTCGACATTGGTGCGAAGCGAGGGAATGCGGGTGCCGGCGCTGGCCAGCGCCTTTTGTACCACCTGCTCCATGGCGCGCTCGTCGAGCACCGGAATGCCGAGAACCTTTCTGGTGATCTCGCGGCCCATGAAGAAATTGGCGACCACGTCGACATTGGTGCAAAGCGACAGGTCCTGGTAGACGGTCTCGATCCCCGCAGCCTTGGCCTCGGCGGGGGATTTGGCGAGGAATTCCTTGCCTTCGAACAGCATGCGGCCGGAGGTCGGCTCGAGGCCGCCGGCAATGATCTTGACCAGCGTCGATTTGCCGGCGCCGTTGTCACCCAGAAGCGCCACCACTTCGCCCTTGCCGATCGAAAAGCTGATGCCTTTCAGCGCTTCGATGGCACCGTAATTCTTGGCAACGTTATCGAGCACCAGCAGCGGTTCGCTCATGCCGCGATCCCCTTGTTGTGCAGGAGATCTCGCCCGCGTTCGCGCTCGGCGGTGAAGATCTGGCCGAAGCGTGGCGAAAGCACTCCTGAGACGGCAAGCGCGGCGGCGCCGCGCAACACCGCATGCTGGCCGCCCCGCGCGACGCTGACGCGGGGCGTCGTGCGGTCGCTTCGCGCCGAGACCGAATTGGGCAGGTGCGCGGCCGCGCCGGCAAGCCTCTCGAGCAGATCTGTGGACGCCAGCCCGCCGAGGATGATGGTTTCGGGGTCGAACAGATTTTCGATGATGGTGACGGCGTTGCGGAAGATCGGCGCGATCTCGCTCACCCAGTCGGCGTCGGCGATGTTGCGGCGCCGCAGCGCCTCGAGCGAGAGATACCGTTCGAGGCAGCCGCGATTGCCGCACGGGCAGGGCTCGCCGCCCGGCACTGCGGGAATGTGGCCGATCTCGCCGGCATTTCCCCAGGCGCCGCGCAATGCGGCCCCGTCATGCACCATGACGCCGCCGAGACCGACGCCGAAATAGAGATAGTAGTACTCGGAATATGCCGTGCCGAGGCCATAAAGGCGCTCGCCGATCGCAGCCGCCGCCATGTCGGTTTCGAAAAAGGCCGGCAGCCCGGTCGAGGCGGCCAGCCGCTCGCGCAGTGCCACATCTTTCCAGCCGGTCATAGTGGTCGGTCCGACAAAGCTCATGGACTCCACGCCGAACGGGCCGGGCAGCGCCATGCCGATGCCGAGAACGCGGCCACCGGGCCGCAATACGGTCAATTCGAGCACCATGGCACCGATCAGCTCGAAAGCGTGGTCGGGCGTTGCATTTGGGGCTTCGCGGTAGGTGCTCTCGATGACATCGCCGCTGAGGTTGATCAGCGCGGCATTGATGCCCAGTGGGGTGACGTGGATGCCGACGGCATAGCCGCCTTCCGGATTGATGCGCAGCGTTGCCGGCGGCAGTCCGCGCCCCTTGGGCTCTTCGCGCAGCGACAGCACGTAACCGTGTTCTTCCAACTCGCGAACGATGGTCGACACCGTCTGCACCGTGAGCCCGACCCGCCTGGCAATGTCGCCACGGGCGATCGGGCCATGAAGGCGGATCGATTCGAGCACGATGCGCCGGTTATACGGCCGCCCGAACTCCTGATTGGTCCCCCGCAGTGCCATGCCTTTGCGCCCTCGAGAGAGGCCAGACTGGCACCGAAGATTTATTCAGTCAAATGGAATTCAAAAATAAATCGACAGCCGCGCTGAGCGAAGCCGGCGGATGGCCGCTCAACTGCACGGTCAGTAGCGGATGGTACGTCGCTCCAGCAGAACCACGATCGCAAACAGCGCGATCGACAGCGAAGACGACAGCACGATCGCCGCATAGAGCCGGTCCGACTGATAGTTGAAGGTCGCCTGGATGATGAGCGCGCCGAGGCCCTTATCCGACCCGATCCACTCGCCGACAATGGCGCCGATCACGGCCGTGGCCGAAGCAATTCTCAGCGAGGAGAACAGCATCGGCAATGCTCTTGGCAGGCGCAGGCTCCAGAAGATCTCCCAGCGCGTAGCCGATAGCACCCGGAACAGTTCGTGCTCGTTGTCGCTGGCCGAGTCCAGCCCGCGGATCATGTTGACCAGCGTCGGGAAGAAGCAGATCACCGCAGCGATCACGATCTTCGGCGTCATGCCGAGCCCGAAGATTAGGATGATAATCGGGGACAGCGCCAGGATGGGAATGGTGTTGAAGAACAGCACGACCGGAAAATAGGCGGCCTGCAGGATGCGGCTGTGCACGAAAACCACCGCCAGCAGCACACCGGCGAGATTGCCGATGACAAATCCCGCCAGTGCCTCGATCAGCGTCGGCCAGAGATTGCTGAGCAGTAAAGCGAGACTCTTCCGGAACACGCCTGATATGGCCGTCGGCGTCGGCACGATATAGGCCGGCACGCCGAGCCATGGCAGCAGGAACTGCCAGGCGAGCAGGATCGAAGCCGCGCCAAGAACGGGCAGGGCGACGGCCAGCGCCGATGGCAAGGGCGCCTGCCTCATGAGGCCTGTTCCAGCGCGCCGCGCAGTTCGGCCATCGCGGCAACGATCGCCGGATCCTCGCGCGAACAGCGGTTGCCCGCCTGCTTGAACGGCCGCATGTCGAGGTCCCTGGCCAGGCGGCCCGGGTTGGCGGCGAGAACGATGACCCGTTCTCCGAGATAGGCCGCTTCGGCGATCGAATGAGTAACGAAAAGAATGGTCGTGCCGGTGCGCCGCCACAACGACAAAAGCTCGTCGTTGAGGCGGTCGCGGGTGATCTCGTCCAGCGCGCCGAAAGGCTCGTCCATCAAAAGCAGCCTAGGTTGCCCGAGCAGCGCCCGGGCGATCGCCACGCGCTGGCGCTGGCCGCCGGACAATTGGTGCGGCAGACGCTCACCGAACCCGGCAAGCCCCATCAGATCAAGCAGCTCGTCGGTTCGATCGTCTATTGTCCGGGTCAGGCGTCCCTGTCCGACATCGAGCGGCAGGCGGACGTTGTCGCGCACGGTGCGCCAGGGCAGCAGGGTCGAGTCCTGGAAGACGAAACCGACATCGCGCCGCGAACGGACAGCATGCGGTGTCTCGCCAAGCACGCTGATCGAGCCGCCGAGCGGATCGAGCAGGTCCGCGACTACCCGGAGCAAGGTCGACTTGCCGCATCCCGAAGGTCCAAGGATCGACAGGAAGGAGCCGGCCTCGACCGACAGGTCGAGACCGGAGAGCACTTTCACCATCGGCTGCCGGCCGCCATAGCCGACATCCAGCCTGCGGGCCTCGATCGCGTTCGCCATCAAGCGGCGGGCGCGTCGAGCTTGGGTCGGTCGGGGGCCGACAATTCGAGTATCTTGGTGGTGTAGACATCGGCTGCCGCGGGCCGGCCGTTCGGGTATTGGCCGACCTTGTCCAGCAGTGCCAGCTGCTCCTCGATCGAGGCGGGATCGAAGGTTCCCCATCCGTCCTTGGCGGTTGCACCGTCGAAGGAAAGTTTCAGCACCAGATTGATCGTCTTCTGCTCCCAACCGAGGTCCATTTCCGGATAGGCCTCGACCATTTTCTTGACGGCTTCCTGCGGATTGGCGTGCACCCAGCCCCAGCCCTTGGCGACGGCGCCGATGAATTTCGCCAGCGTTTCCGCATCCTGTTCGATCGCGGTGTCGGTAGCGAAATAGACGTCGGCATAGGAGTTCAGCCCGAGATCGCGCACCAGAAGATCGATCCTGTCGTCGCCGACGACGCTCAGCGCCTGGGTGTTGGTGATCCATCCGCCAATCGCGTCGACGTCGCCGCGCACCAGCGGCGCCTTGTCGAAGCCGACATTGACGACGGTGACCTCGGACGGATCAATGCCGTTCTTGGCCAGGATCTCGTCGATGACGAAGCGCGCCGTAGGCTGGATGCCGATCTTCTTGCCCTTGAGGTCGGCCACGCCGCGGATCGGCTTGGCAGGCTTCGAGGTGAAGGCATAGGGACCGGTGCGGAAACCGCAGGCGATGATCTTCACCGGCACGCCGCTGGCACGCGCCGCGTAGAGCTGCGGTGTTTCGGAAAACTGGCCGAGTTGTGCGGCGCCCGAAATCACCGGCGGCACCGTCGCCGCATTGGGGCCGCCGGGGCTGAATTCCACCTCGAGGCCCACGTCCTTGAAATAGCCGTTGGCGACGGCCGCGATGTCGCCGATCTGTCCGTTGGACATCAGCCAGTCATACTGGATGACGACCTTTCCGGCAGCCCTGGCGCCGGGCGTCAGCACGAGCTGCATTCCGGCCGAAGCTGCCGCGACGGCGGCGAAGCCGGCTTTCACGAAGCTGCGCCGGTTCATGTCGTAGTCTCTGTTCCCACTCATTTTTCGCTCCTGTTGCGTCTCTTCGTTGCGCGCCGTTCCCGTGGCGCGGCGTCGTCTACGGCTGTTCGTCGTGGTAGTCGCCGGGGCCGCCGTCGAGCCAGGCGTATAGTTCCCAAAGCGTGTCGTCGGGATCGGTGAAATAGGCGCAGCGCGCGTTCCAGACATAATCCTCCGGCGGGCCGTAGAAGGGCACGCCCTTGGCCGCCAGTTCGCCATGGAGCCGGTCGATCTCGCCGGGCGCGTCTAGCCTGACCGCCATGCAGACCTTGTGCGCCTGGCGCGGCGACCTCAACTTCGAGACGCCGGTGTGCCGGTTGATGTGATCGATCTCCCACGCCGCCAGCGTGACGCCCTCGCCATGGAAGTCGGCAAAGCCCTCGGCGCGGCGCCGCAGGCGAAAGCCGAGTTTCTCGACATAGAATTCAACCGTCCGCTCGATGTTTTCGACGAGCAGGCAGACGTCCGAAATCGCATATGCGCCTCCGAGCGGCATGGCTATCTCCCTGTGCTGTGCGCGGCGCGCGATGCCGGCAGCTTGACGCCGACGCGGTCGGCGGCGCCGATGATGTGGGCGCGCATCGCCGCCTCGGCGGCCGTGGGATCGCCCGCGACCAGCGCCTCGTAGATACGCACATGCTCCCCGACATTGATTTCGACCAGGTCGTGCAGCGGATTGGTGAGGCGGGCGTAGTGGATCGAGCGGCGGATCTGCTCGCAAACGAAGGAGATAAAGGTGTGGATGTAATTGTTGCCGGTCGCCCGCGCGATCTCGCGATGGAACAAAAGGTCGGCGTCGATGCTGCCTTCTTCCCAGCGCTCCTCGCCGCTCATCCGGTCTAGCGCCGCCTTGATTGCGTCGAGGTGCTCCTGCCCGCGCCGTTCGGCGGCGAGCGCGGCTGACTCGGCTTCCAGTATGCAACGCAGCTCGAACAGCCGCTCCATATTCCCGGTCGCCTTCAGCGCCTCGCCATCGATCCGGATCGACGCGCGCTGCTCCGGCGCCAGCACGAAGGCGCCGACGCCTTGCCGGGCTTCGATCATGCCATCGGCCCTGAGTTGAGCGATCGCCTCGCGCACCACATTGCGACTGACGCCGAATTTTTCCGAGAGCTGCTGCTCGGTCGGCAGCCGCGTGCCCGGATTGAGCTCGCCGGATTCGATCTCGCGGCTGAGGAATGCGGCGACGCGATGCGGCAGCGCCTCCACCGTGCCGATAGCGGCCAGTCTTTGCTTCATGGAAAGGTCTCCGTCGGTGGCAGCAGGCAGCCGGGGTTCATTGATCCCTGGGGGTCGATCGTTCTCTTGAGCGCCGTGACGAGCCGGCGATGGGCAGGTGTCAGGCCGGCCCAGAAAGTGCGATGACGGGTGCGGCCGATACCGTGCTCGGCGCTGATCGAGCCGCCAAGCGCGCCGACGATCTGGTAGAGTCCGGCGGTGATCTCCGCGCCTTGGGCACGAGCTTCACGCTCGGCGAGCCCAGGCGGTGGCAGGACGTTGAAATGGATATTGCCGTCGCCGGCATGGCCATAGGCCTGCGGCAGCCAGCCGGGATGTTCCAGCGCCACGAATTGGCGGGCCTGATCGATGAGGGCAGGGATGTCCGATATCCTGACCGCAAGGTCGGTGCGCACATGATAGCCGCGTCTTGCCTGGCCCTCGACCAAACCCTCGCGAATGGCCCAGAACGCCCTGGCCTGCGCGATGCTTTCAGCAAGGACGGCGTCGGCAACCAGGCCGCTCTCCATGGCTCCGGCCAGGAAATCGACCAGCATGGAGTGCAGATCGACCGCGGCGCTTGCGGAGAGTTCGATCAGCACGTGGACGGGAGCTTCGACCGGCGAAACCGTGTCGGCATCGATCATGCGGGCGAGGTCGATGCACTCCGAACCGATGATCTCGAAGGCCGAAATCAGATCGGATGATGCCCGGCGAGCCTGCCGGAACAGGGTGATGGCCGCTTCGAACGAGGCGAGACCGAGATAGGCGGTCTCGACCCGGGCCGGTTTCGGGAACAGCTTGAGCTCGACGCCGGTGATGATGCCGAGCGTTCCTTCGCTGCCGATGAAGAGCTGCTTCAGGTCGTAGCCGCGATTGTCCTTGCGCAGGCCGGAAAAGCCGCTCCACAACTCGCCGTCGGGCAGGACGACTTCGAGGCCGAGGATGAGATCGCGCGCCATGCCATAGCGCAGCACGTTGGTGCCGCCGGCATTGCTGGCCGCATTGCCGCCGATCTGGCAGCTTCCCTGCGCGCCGAGCGCCAGCGGAAACAGGCAATCCTGTGCCTCTGCCGCATCCTTGATGTGCTGCAGGATGCAGCCGGCGTCGGCCTGCAGGATGAAATTGTCGGCGTCGACGAGACGGATGCCGTTCAACCGCTCCAGACTGACGACAACCGCGCCACGGCTGTCGATGTCGATCGCGCCCGCCACCAGCCCTGTGTTCCCGCCTTGCGGGATGATTCCGAGCCCGAGCGTACCGCAGAGCCGCACCACGGCCTGGACTTCGCTGACCGAAGCAGGCTTCAGCACCGCAAGGGCTCCGCCGCGATGATCCCCGGACCAGTCCCCAAGATACTTCGCCATGCCGGCAGCGTCGGCAGCCACGCCGCTTCGTCCGACGGCGCCCTCCAGGGCATTCAGAATTTCAGGCGGGATACCATGAACGGTCATTACAAGCCTGTTGGGCTAAGGCATAGGCTTATACATATCATCCTACAACCGCGCTCGAGTCAACGCTGTGAGGCGCAAGCCATCAAAGGCTGGAGCCGAAATGTTTGTTGGGAGAAGAGAGCGAAGGGCGGTCGCCGGAGGATACTTACGCGAGGCTGCCTAGCGTGGCTGCGCCGGCCGATGCCGGTCAATTGCTGGTTCGTCTGGGGAGCAGCCGGGCTCCTAGAGGTACCGCTCGACCTTCTTGCCGACGGTCAAAAACCGCAGCGGGTCGATCGCCTCGCCGTTGTGGCGAACCTCGTAGTGCAGATGCGGGCCGGTCGAGCGGCCGCTATTGCCGGTCTTGCCGATGACGTCTCCGGCATCGAGCTTCTGGCCGACGGCGACGTCGATTTCGCTGAGATGCCCGTAACGCGTCACAAAACCGTTGCCGTGGTCGACCTCGACCATGCGGCCGTAGCCGCCGTTCCAGCCGGCCTTGACGACGACGCCGGCTGCCGTGACCTTGGCAGGCATACCGACCGGCGCCCTGAAATCCATGCCGGAATGCAAGGCGGCCGTGCCGAGGATGGGGTCGGTGCGCACGCCGAACGGGCTGGTGACGCTATGGCCGGGGGCGGGGTTGGCGAGCGGCAGCCGACGCGCTTCCTTTTTAAGGTGATCCAGCGCGTCAAGTGCTTCGTCCAACTCCTTGACCTTGCTATCGAAGACCAACGAGCTGTCGAGCGGTATCAGTGGCCCGCCGACATCGCTCTTTTCGAATTCGCTGTCGACCGGCAAGCCGGCGGCCTCGAGCGCCTGCGAGATTGCGTCGGCGCTCTTGTAGGCATTGTCGGCGAGCGTCGCGATACGCGTGAGCTGCTGGCTCTCGATGGCCTTCAGCGAGTTGTTGATCGAAACGAAGAGCTTGTCTGCCCGGTCGGCCGTGCTTTCGCTCGGCAGCGGATCGGCGCGGGTCGACCACAGCGAGAACGGCCTGGTGTCGTCATCGCCCACAGGAGCGGCAAGCGGGGCGGCAAGGCTGGCGACGGAATAGGCCGTCGGCTGGATGCTGCCGGTCGCGTCGGCATGTTCGTCCGGCTTTGCCGTCGGAACGGGCGGCGTCGCGACCTCGTTTTCGGCTCGTTCGAGGATCGGGCCGAGGCGGCCGTGACGCAGGCTGAGCTGGCTCTGCCGTTCCAGCAGCTCGCTGACCTTGGTTTCCATCAGCTGTTGATCGAGTAGCTGCCGGCTGGTGATGCGGTCGACCTGGCTGCGCAGTGCCGAGATGCGGTCTTCGTAGGCCTGCTGCATGCGCGCCTGCCGCGCCGTCGTGGCGCCGATCAGATCGTCACGCAGCACCAGATAAGAGGTCGCCAGCAGGTAGCCAATGACGATCGCCGCCAGCGCCGAGCCGCAAAATGCCGCAAGCCACGGGCGTATGGTGAAATGCCTTATCTGGTCGCCCCGGGCGATGATCACCGTGTGGGGCTCTTTGCGTCTGCCGAAGACCGCTGACTGACTGGCTACGTTCACGGGACCAAGCTTTCGTTACGACACCAACGACGAGCCTGATTACACATTATTAGGGTTAACAAAGTTTTGTCTTCGCGCAAAACGGGTATCGAATTGCAGCGGCCTGCCGCAGCTCTCAAATTGCGCGAACCGCCTCCAGCACGTCTTCGGCGTGCCCCTTGACGCGGACATTGCGCCAGATCCTGGCGATGCGTCCGTCGCGGCCAATCAGGAACGTCGCCCGCTCGACGCCCATATAGGTGCGGCCGTAGAGCTTCTTTTCCACCCACAAATGGTAAGCCTCGATCACCTTGCGCTCCTCGTCGGCGACAAGGTCGACGCTCAGATCGTATTTCGCCTTGAATTTGTCATGTTTTTTGATGCTGTCCGGCGACAGCCCGATGACGACAGCGCCGGCCTTTTCGAACTCCGGCTTCAACTGCGAAAAGCCGATCGCCTCGTTGGTGCAGCTTGTGGTGTCGTCCTGTGGGTAGAAATAGAGTACGATGGGCTTTCCCAGCAGTGCGGCGAGGCTGAGTGAACCGCCGCCATCGCGCGGAAGATCGAATTGCGGCGCAACATCGCCCACGTCGAGGTCAGCCATACCGATGCCCTTGTTTGAGGTTACGCGCCAGGCTGCATCGATATAATGTCGAGCGGGGATTCGTCCACGATCGAATTCGTTTCAACGGAAGATTGCGTGGATCAGGAGCTACCGC
This sequence comes from Mesorhizobium sp. M1329, assembly GCF_040318035.1. Lineage (NCBI taxonomy): Bacteria > Pseudomonadati > Pseudomonadota > Alphaproteobacteria > Hyphomicrobiales > Phyllobacteriaceae > Mesorhizobium > Mesorhizobium sp. M1329. The sequence continues at coordinate 88,350 of NZ_JAMYLN010000012.1, forward strand.
AGCACGAGAAGATCAGGTTCAGGCGTGACGAGATCACCGACCTGGGAACCTTTCCGTCCGCGTGCCGCGTCCCGCCGCTTGGGCAGGCGTCGATCGGTCGCGGCGTTCGTTTGATGGCGCGGCTGTTTGCCGGCCTCTTCGCCCTTGTGCTGCTGGCCGCCGCCGGCGTCTATGCGATCGGCGTGTCCGGCTTCGGCTCGGAGCGGCTTCGCGCGGAAGCCGAAACGGCAATCGAGAAATTGGCCGGCTTCGATGTCGACGTTGCCGTCGGGCCGGCCCGGCTGACGCTTGACGGGTCGAGCTTCATTGCGCTGCAGGTGAGCGACATCAGCCTCAAGACCGCCGACGGAAAACCGATGGCCGATGCCGGCCGGGTCCGCTTCGGCATCCGGCTGATCCCGCTGCTTTCGGGCGAGGTACGGCTGACCAGCGCCCGGATTTCCGACGCGCACATCGTCATGGCGGCGATGCCGTCCGGCGGCGACTGGACGGCCGGGCTGCGCAACCAGGACGGCCTCATCGATCCGGAAAAACTTTCCGCCGCCGTCTTCGCCAATCTCAACCGCGCACTCGATGCGGTGCGCGAGGATTCGATGCGCCAGATCGATCTGCGCAATGTCGAGCTGGCACTGCCCGAGACCGGATCGGTCAAGTCGGTCACCATCGCCGACGCCTCCGTCTCGCAGTCGGGACCGGGAAGCATGGAGTTTTCATCCGACGCCGATGTCGACGGCAGGGCGCTTACCATCGCCGCTTCCGCCACCCGCGATCCGGCGACGCGACGCATCACCACGCTGGACGCCAGTATCCTGGCGGCGGATGCCGACGCTGCGGCAGCAGGTGGCAAATTGGGCGCGATCGCCTTGAAGCTGACGGGGTCGGAAGGAGCCGGCGACAACGGCTCGCGGCTGACCGCTGCCCTGTCGCTGACCGGGTCGGTGCTCGATCTCGGTTCGCGCGGCCTGCTCCCGGCCGACATCGATCTCGATGCGACGCTCGTCGCCGGCTCGAACAAGATCCAGGTCGACAGCTTGCTGGTGAAGACCGGCCGCTCGACCTTCGATTTCGCCGGTTCGATCGGGCCGAAGCCGGTTACCGGCACAGCGGGCGAGGAGCCATCCTATCGTTACGACCTGACCAGCGACGGTTCGACCCTGGCGCCTTCGGATTCGCCGGAGCCGGCGCTCAGCTTCATTGCCCGTATTGCAGGCGTCTACCAGCCGACGAGCCAAAAGCTGGTCGCCGAGCAGATCGGCGTCCGGTCCGGCCCGGGCAGCGAAGTGCTGGGCACGGCTTCGGTTGCATTCGTCGCCAACCAGGCGCCGGGCATATCGGTGGCGCTCAACGTCCACGACATGCCGGTCTCGCACGTCAAGCAATTATGGCCATGGTTTTCGGCGCGCAATGCCAGGCTGTGGGTGCTTAAGAACCTGTTCGGCGGCCGCGTCGTCGATGGCAGCCTGCAGTTCCAGGTCGTACCCGGGCGGCTCGGCAACGGCGTGCCGCTTTCAGCCGATGAAGTGTTCGGCCGGTTCCAGGTCGAAGGATCGCGCTTCGACACGGCCGGCCGCATTCCGCCGATCCGCGATGCCGTCGGCGTCGTCGGCTTCCACGGCAACGACGTCGACGTCGCGCTGTCCTCGGGCAGCGTCTATATGCCGAGCGGCCGCACCGTGGCGGCGAGCAACGGCACGCTCACCGTCAAGGCGGCGAACCATCCGCCGGTGATCGGCGCGCTCGACATCGATGTCGCCGGCGAGGCGCCGGCAATCGCCGAACTGGCATCGTTTGACCCGATCAACGCCATGCGCCATGTCGGCCTGCTGCCGGACGACCTGTCCGGCACGGTGACCGGCCACGTCAAGGCCGATATTCCGCTGCAGTCCGGTGTCGACTCGTCCAAACTGGATTGGCTGGTGGCGCTCGATTACAAGGATCTGTCGCTGGGCAAGCCGTTCGAGGGCCAGACGGTCAGCCATGCCGACGGCTCGATCACGGTCGCGCCCGACCGGGCGGTGATCTCGGCCAAGGCACTGCTCAACGGCATTCCGGCCGAACTCGACCTGATTGAGCCGCTCAGGGATGGCGGCCCGCCGCGCAGCCGCAAAGTGGCGCTGGTGCTCGACGACAAGACGCGCGCCATCGCCATGCCTGGCCTGTCGACGCTGCTTTCCGGAACCATCAAGGTGGCGATCGACAAGAGTGGCACCGGCAACCAGAACGTGTCGGCCGACCTGACCAATGCCAGGCTGGACATTCCCTGGGCTGGCTGGAGCAAGGGGCCCGGCATTCCCGCCAAGGTCGTCTTCGCCATGACGAAGACCGGCGACACCACGACGCTGTCCAATTTCGAACTCGACGGCAAGACCTTCTCCATCGACGGCAGCGCGGTGCTGGTCAACGGAGCCTTGTCCTCGGCCCGGTTCAGCAAGGTCACGTTGAACAGGGGCGACGACGTCGCCGTCTCGGTGAAGCGGTCAGGCAAGGCCTATGCGGTCGAGGTCAGCGGCAGCGCGCTGGACGCACGCTCGCTGATCAAGCAATTCACGTCCGACGTCGATACCGCCACCAAGACCACCGGCGTCGATACGATCTCGGTCAGCGCCGACGTCAGCTCCCTGACCGGCTTCCATGACGAGGTGCTGTCGAATCTGAAGCTCGACTACAGCGCCGCCGGCTCCAGGGTAAACGGGCTCAGGGTGAGCGCCACCGCAAGTTCGGGAGCCGCGATTACTGTCAGCAACACGACCGGCGACGGCCTGCGAACGCTCAACATGAAGTCGGCCGACGCCGGCGCCATACTACGCTTCCTCAACATCTACGAGCATATGGAAGGCGGCTCGATCACGCTGGCGCTCACCGGGGCCGGCGACGGTCCGATGAAAGGCCAGGTCGACGCCAAGAACTTCTTTGTCGTCAACGAGCCGAAGCTCGCCTCGATCGTATCGACGACGCCGGCCGGCGACAGCCGCAGCCTCAACGAGGCGGTCAAAGGCAATCTCGACACGTCGAGGGTGAAGTTCGAGCGCGGTTTCAGCGAGATCGACAAGGGCAGCGGCTATCTCAAGCTGCGCAACGGCGTGCTGCGCGGCTCGCGCATCGGCACCACCTTCCAGGGCACGCTCTACGACCAGAACAACAACATGGACATGACCGGCACGTTCATGCCGGCCTACGGCGTAAACCGCATCTTCGGCGAACTGCCGCTGATCGGCGCGCTGCTCGGCAACGGACGCGACCGCGGCCTGATCGGCGTCACCTACAGACTCAGGGGCAACGCCAACAAGCCAATCCTCGACGTCAATCCGCTATCGGTAATCGCGCCCGGGATATTCCGGTCGATCTTCGAGTATCGCTGAGGCGGGGTAAGGTAGGCGGCGATGGCTCGGAATAAAATCGCTCTGCAGTGATCCTTCGCCGACAGCAACTTTGAGCGTCAAACCGGCCGCACCAGAACGTGCTTCTTCTTGCCGAGCGATAGCTTTGCGACGTTTTCCGGGCCAAGGTCCTGCAGCGTCACCATCCTGCGATCGTCGGAAACCGGCTGGTCGTTGAGGCGCACGGCGCCGCCCTGGATATGCCGCCGTGCCTCGCCGTTCGACCCAGCCAGCCCGGCGGTGACGAACAGCGACAATATGCCGACGCCGGCTTCAAGATCGGCCCTGCCCACCTCGACGGTCGGCAGTGTTTCGGCGAGCGCCCCTTCTTCGAACGTCTTACGCGCCGTTTCGCTGGCCTCCTCCGCCGCCTCGCGGCCATGCAGCATGGCGGTGATTTCGGTGGCGAGGATCTTCTTGGCTTCGTTGATCTCCGAGCCGCCGAGCCGTTCGAGACGTGCGATCTCGGCGAGCGGCAAGGTCGTGTAGAGCTTCAGGAAACGGCCGACATCGGCATCCTCGGTGTTGCGCCAGTATTGCCAGAACTCGTAGGGGCTCAGCATCTCCGCATCGAGCCAGACCGCGCCCGAGGCCGACTTGCCCATCTTGGCGCCGGAGGAGGTGGTGAGCAGCGGCGTCGTCAGCGCATAAAGCTGCGCGCCTTCCATGCGATGGCCGAGATCGATGCCATTGACGATGTTGCCCCACTGGTCGGAGCCGCCCATCTGCAGCCGGCAGCCGAGGCGTTTGTAGAGCTCGACGAAGTCGTAGGCCTGCAGGATCATGTAGTTGAATTCTAGGAACGACAGCGACTGCTCGCGATCCAGCCGGAGCTTGACCGAATCGAAGGCCAGCATTCGGTTGACCGAAAAATGCCGGCCGACATCGCGCAGGAAATTGACGTAGTTGATGTCCATCAGCCAGTCAGCATTGTTGATCATGACGGCGTCGTTCGGGCCGCTGCCGAATTTGAGGTAAGGCGTGAAGTTGCGGCGGATGCCGGCGAGATTGTCCTCGATGTCCCGCGGCGTCAAAAGCTTGCGCGCCTCGTCCTTGAACGACGGATCGCCGATCATCGAGGTGCCGCCGCCCATCAGCGCGATCGGCCGGTGGCCGGTCTGCTGCAGCCAGTAAAGCATCATGATCTGGATCAGCGACCCGGCATGCAGGCTCCTCGCGGTGGCGTCGAAGCCGATATAGGCGCTCACCGTTTCCGTGGCGAAAAGCTGGTCGAGGCCGGCATCGTCCGAGGTCTGGTGGATGAAACCGCGCTCGCTCATGGTGCGCAGGAAATCGGATTTGAAGGCGGACATTTTCTTTCCCGAAAAGCTTCCGGCCGAACGCGGCCCGGCTATGCATGAAGGCGGGCGTTTAGCACTCAAGCGCGATCAGCAAAAGTGGAATCCGGTTTTGCGTCCGATCGCGCTTCGGATGGCTTTGTGCGATCAGCAAAAGTGGAATCCGATTTTCGCGTCGGCGCGGATAGAGTGCGGCCTGCTTGCGTCATTGTTTCGGCTGGCGTAATGAGGCGCCGCGCCAGCGGGGCTCTTCCTCTGGACCGCGCGGCATCGATCGAATGCCATATCCTGTGACAGAGTCGAGATGCCGGAGATATCCATCGTCATTCCTTGCCGGAACGAGGCGGCGAACCTGCCGCTTCTGCTCGACGAGATCGGCATTGCCATGGCCGGGCGCGACTTCGAAGTCATTGTCGTCGACGATGGCTCGACCGACGATACGCCTTCGGTGCTTGCCGCAGAAGCAGCGCTTCGCCGGTTTCCGCTGCGCCATCTCAGGCATGAAAAATCCGCCGGACAGTCGCTTTCGGTGCGTTCAGGCGCCTGGGCGGCGCGCGGCGATATCGTCGCCACCATCGACGGCGACGGTCAGAACGACCCCGGTTATATCCCAGTGTTGATCGACGCGCTGCGGCAGGCTGGTCCCGAAGTCGGGGCCGCGCAGGGACAGCGTCTGAAGCGCCGCGACAGCAAGATCAAGCAACTGGCGTCGCGTTTCGCTAACGGGCTGAGAAAAGCCATCCTGCACGACGAGACGCGGGATACCGGTTGCGGCCTCAAGGCGATCCACACCGACATCTTGCGGAAATTGCCGTTCTTCGACGGCACCCACCGCTTTGTTCCGGCGCTGGTCATCCAGGAGGGCTACCGCGTCGTCCATTGCGACGTCGTCGACCGCTCCCGCCGTCACGGCAAATCGAATTACGGCATCTTCGATCGCGGCCTTCAGGGCGTGCTCGATCTTGCCGGCGTCTGGTGGCTGCGCCGCAGGCGCCGCAGAATGCCCAAAGTAGAGGAAATCAAGCATGGGTAACGTGCTTCAGGAATTGGCGACCTGGCTTCACGATGTTTTCGTCAAGCAATTCGATGCCTGGGTTCTGCTCGGCTTCGTCGCCCAGTTCTTCTTCACCATGCGCTTTCTGGTGCAGTGGGTGGCGTCGGAAAAGGCCAAGCGCAGCGTCGTGCCGATCGCCTTCTGGTTCTTTTCGCTGTTCGGCGGTGGCCTGCTGCTGATCTACGCCATCCAGCGTCAGGATCCGGTGTTCATCGCCGGCCAGGCCATGGGCCTGTTGATCTATATCCGCAATCTCTGGCTGATCGCCAACGAGCGAAAGGCGGCGATGACCAAGGTCGATTGAGCCCACGACCGGCCTGAAACCGGTCGAGCAAGCAATCCAGATTACTTGCCGTCCAGCCCGCCGTAGGACCTTACCAGCCGGACCATGTCGGCCGAATCGGCAGTCTCGCTCTCGAGCCCCTCGGCGACACCGACGCGGTCGGCGGCCGGGCGGTTCTGGCTGACTTTCCATTTGCCGCTGATTTCGGTGATTTCGATTTCCAGGCCGACGATCCCCTTGATCTGCGACTGGATGAAGGGCGCCGGCGCGTCGGTTACCGCCCATGGCGCCGAGCGGTTGCCCTCCTGCGACATCGTCAGATCGGAAATCTGCTCGGCCAGCCAATCCTGGTCTTCGATCACCGTGACGATGCCGCGCACCTGGACGATGGCGTAGTTCCAGGTCGGTACCACTTTGCCGGTTTCACGCTTGGTCTCATACCAGGACGGCGTCACATAGGCGTCGGCGCCCTGGAAGACGACCAGCACCGGCGCCAGGGGATTGTCGGCCAAAAGCCGCCATTGCGGATTGGCTTTCGCCAGATGTGTGCGCAGCCTGCCATTCGGCGGCACATCCGCGTTGAGCAGGGAGGGCGCGTCTAGAAGAAAGGGAATTGCGTTGGCGACCGGCCCCTCGGTGCCGTTCGACACCAGCAGGCCAAGCGGATGCGCCCGGATCAGCCCGTGCAGGACGTCCGGCCGTGTTTCCTGAAAGTGAGGTGGTTGGTACATCGCCGATTATCTCAGCCGCTTCGGCCGTGGGTCGGACAGTTCCCCGGCCAGCCGGCGATCGAGATAGTCCGCGCATTCCTCGATCAGAAGCTCCGCATGGTTGGCAAAGAAATGGTTGGCGCCGGGCAAGGTCTTCTGGGTGATGGTAATGCCCTTTTGCGTGTGCAGCTTGTCGACCAGGCCCTGCACGTCCTTGGGCGGCGCGACCTTGTCGGCATCGCCATGGATGATCAGGCCGGACGACGGGCATGGCGCCAGGAACGAGAAATCATAGGTATTGGGCTGCGGCGCGACCGAGATAAAGCCCTCGATCTCGGGCCGGCGCATGAGAAGCTGCATGCCGATCCACGAGCCGAACGAATAGCCGGCAACCCAGCAACTCTTGGAATCCGGATGCAGCGACTGCACCCAGTCGAGCGCCGCGGCGGCGTCGGACAACTCACCGGTGCCGTGGTCGAACTCGCCCTGGCTGCGGCCGATGCCGCGGAAATTGAAGCGCAGCGTGGTGAAATTGCGCTTCTGGAACATGTAGAAGAGGTCGTAGACGATCTTGTTGTTCATCGTCCCGCCGAACTGGGGGTGCGGGTGCAGGACGATGGCAATCGGCGCGCTCTTTTCCTTCGAGGGCTGATAGCGACCCTCCAGGCGGCCGGCCGGACCGGTGAAAATGACCTCAGGCATGAAATACTCCACTTGGCATAAATTGCGCGGCGCCCGGAACAACTTTCCCTAGGCCTTGACGCAGGGCGAGCGTCTTTCTAGAAGCTAGTTTAGAATTGTTCAAAACTGGGCGGCCAAAAGCTGTGGCTCGGCCACCCACGCCGCAAGCCGCGTAAATAGGACGTCTTGCCTTGCAATTTCAAGGAAATAACGCGCTATCTTCGCGGAACGGCTTTTGAAGGGACCAGTTGGACGGAAATGGCCGGAGCACGCGCCTATCTCGACTACAACGCCAGCGTGACGCTGCTTGCCTCGGCGCGCGCGGCGGTGGTCGCTGCGCTCGACATCGCCGCCAACCCGTCCTCGGTCCATGCCGAGGGCCGCGCTGCGCGGCGGCTGATCGAAGACGCCAGGCGCGACGTGGCGCGACTGGTCAGCGCCAAAGCCGAGCATGTCGTATTCACCTCTGGCGCGACGGAAGCGGCCTCGACGCTGCTGACGCCGGACTGGCAGATGGGGCGCGGCGCCGTCCGCATGAGCCGGCTTTACGTGTCCGAGGCTGACCATCCCTGCCTGCTCAATGGCGGGCGCTTCCCCGCGGGGCAGGTAACGCGGATCGGCGTCGATGCCGACGGCATCGCCAAGCTCGACACCTTGGCGTCAGCACTTAGTGCGCATGACAAGGCCGACGGTTTGCCGCTAGTCGCGATCCACGCCGCCAACAACGAGACCGGCGTGATCCAGCCGATTGGCCGCGTTGCCGAAATCGTCAAGGCGGCGGGTGGCATCCTGGTTGTCGATGCGGTGCAGGCGGCCGGCCGCATTCCGCTCGATATGTCAGCGGGTTACGCAGACTATTTGATTCTCTCCTCGCACAAGATCGGCGGCCCCAAGGGCGTCGGCGCCATTGTCGCGGCGTCGGACTTGATGATGCCGAAACCGCTGGTCAGCGGCGGCGGCCAGGAGAAAGGCCATCGCGGCGGCACTGAAAACCTGGCGGCGATTGCTGGGTTTGGCGCGGCGGCGCGCGAGGCGCTTGCCGGGTTGCAAACGATCGATGCGGTGCGGCAGCGCCGCGACGAAGTCGAGGCGATGGTGAAAACGCAGGTGCCAGACGCCGAAATCTTCGGGACCGGCGCTCCGAGGCTTGCCAACACCATGTTCTTCGCTATTCCCGGCATCAAGGCCGAGACGGCGCAGATCGCTTTCGACCTGGCCGGCGTGGCGCTGTCGGCCGGATCGGCCTGTTCGTCGGGCAAAGTCGGGCCGAGTCACGTGCTGAAAGCCATGGGTTACGGCGACGGCCTTGGCGCGCTGCGCGTGTCCATCGGCCACGCGACCAGCGCTGAAGACATCGAGCTGTTTCGTTCGGCGCTGGCGACGATCGTCGCGCGGCGGGCAAACAGGGAAAAGGCCGCCTGAGCGCGGCAACGGAATATTTGGGCCCTTGTGGCCTGGTAGAGCCGTGCGTTCGCATTTGGCCGGGTGAATTTCCGGCATGAACGCACTATATGAAACTTACGCTGCCTCGGGTGTCCAAGGGTGCTCGTTTGCGGTGCCATAGTTTGAAAACTGCCGGGCCTTGACCCCGGCGTGGATGGAGAACGCTGATGCCTGCTGTGCAGGAGACGATCGATCGAGTCCGAAAGATCGATGTCGACCAGTATAAATACGGATTCCAGACCGAAATCGCGATGGACAAGGCCCCCAAGGGCCTGAGCGAAGACATTATCCGCTTCATTTCGGCGAAGAAGGACGAGCCGTCCTGGATGCTTGAATGGCGCCTGGAAGCCTATCGCCGCTGGCTGACGCTGGACGAGCCGAAATGGGCGCGCGTCCACTATCCCAAAATCGATTTCCAGGATCTCTATTATTACGCCGCGCCCAAGAGCACGCCCGGACCGACTTCGCTCAGCGAGGTCGATCCCGAACTGCTGAAGGTCTATGAGAAGCTCGGCATTCCGCTCCGGGAGCAGGAAATCCTCGCTGGCGTGCAGAAGACCGATGCGTCGGAGTTCGAGGAAGCCAGCGACAACGTCTACAAGTCGGGCCGCGTCGCCGTCGACGCGGTGTTCGATTCGGTCTCCGTCGTCACCACCTTCAAGAAGGAACTGGCGCAGGCCGGCGTTATCTTCTGCTCGATCTCGGAAGCCATCCGCGAGCATCCGGAACTGGTGAAGAAATATCTCGGCTCGGTCGTGCCGACCTCCGACAATTTCTACGCGACGCTGAATTCGGCCGTGTTCACCGACGGTTCCTTCGTCTTCGTGCCCAAGGGCGTGCGCTGCCCGATGGAACTGTCGACCTATTTCCGCATGAACGAGAAGAACACCGGCCAGTTCGAGCGCACGCTGATCATCGCCGAGGAGGGGGCTTACGTCTCCTATCTCGAAGGCTGCACGGCGCCGCAACGCGACGAGAACCAGCTTCATGCCGCGGTGGTCGAGCTGATCGCGCTCGACGATGCCGAGATCAAATATTCGACGGTGCAGAACTGGTATCCCGGCGATGCCGAGGGCAAGGGCGGCATCTATAATTTCGTCACCAAGCGCGGCGACTGCCGTGGCCATCGTTCGAAGATTTCGTGGACGCAGGTCGAGACCGGCTCGGCTATCACCTGGAAATATCCGAGCTGCATCCTGCGCGGCGACGATTCCAGCGGCGAGTTCTATTCGATCGCCGTCTCGAACGGCTACCAGCAGGTCGACAGCGGCACCAAGATGATCCATCTCGGCAAGAACACGTCGAGCCGCATCATCTCCAAGGGCATTGCCGCCGGCTTCTCGCAAAACACCTATCGCGGCCAGGTATCGGCGCACCGCAAGGCGACCAACGCCCGCAACTTCACCAATTGCGATTCCCTGCTGATCGGCGACCAATGCGGCGCACACACCGTGCCCTACATGGAAGCCAAGAATTCGACGGCGCAGTTCGAGCACGAAGCCACCACCTCGAAGATTTCCGAGGACCAGAAATTCTACGTCATGCAGCGCGGCATCCCGGAAGAAGAGGCGATCGCGCTGATCGTCAACGGCTTTGTCAAGGACGTCATCCAGCAACTGCCGATGGAGTTCGCGGTCGAGGCGCAGAAGCTGATCGGGATTAGCCTTGAGGGCTCGGTCGGCTGACCGGACAAGAATTTTCAGGAAAGAAAAAAATGCTTGAAATCAGAAACCTCCATGCCCGTATCGTCGATGACGGCACCGAGATCATTCGCGGCCTGAACCTGACGGTCAGGGCCGGCGAGGTTGCCGCCATCATGGGTCCGAACGGCTCGGGGAAATCGACCTTGTCCTACATCCTTGCCGGCCGCGAGGACTATGAGGTCACCGAAGGCGACATCCTCTACAACGGCCAGTCGATCCTCGAAATGGATCCGGCCGAGCGCGCTACCGCGGGCATCTTCCTCGCCTTCCAGTATCCTATGGAGATACCGGGCGTGGCGACCATGGAATTCCTGAAAGTTGCGATGAACGAGCAGCGCAAGGCGCGCGGCCAGGAACCGCTAAAAATCCCGGAATTCCTCAAGCGCGTGAAGGAAGCGGCGGCCTCGCTCAACATGGACATGGCGATGCTGAAGCGGCCGCTCAATGTCGGCTTTTCCGGCGGCGAGAAGAAGCGCGCGGAGATCCTGCAGATGAAGCTGCTGGAGCCGAAGCTGTGTGTCCTCGACGAGACCGATTCCGGGCTCGACATCGACGCGTTGAAGATCGTCGCGGACGGCGTCAACACGCTGCGCTCGCCGGACCGGGCCATCGTCGTCATCACCCACTACCAGCGCCTGCTCCAATACATCGTGCCGGATACGGTGCACGTGCTCTACAGGGGCCAGGTGATCAAGTCGGGCGACAAGTCGCTGGCGCTCGACCTCGAGGCCAATGGCTATGCCGGCGTGATCGGGCAAGCCGCGTGAGATGCCAGCAGGCCCGGAAGGCAAGCCAAACAAGGCGATACTGATGAATATGCACACGACACCCCAGCGAACATTGGCCGAAACGGCGCTGATCGACGCCTTTGGCGAGCGGCTGTCGCTGCTGCCCGGCGACGGCGCGGTGATGCTGAAGCGCGACGACGCCATTGAGGCGATCAAGAGCGGCCTGCCGACGCGGCGCATCGAATCCTGGCATTATACGGACCTGCGCCGGCTGCTGACCTCGGTGCCGGACTTCGATCCGGCAGCGGTCGCGAAAGCCATTGCGCCGATCGTCGAAGGCTCCAGCGTTTTGCCGGTGCTGAACGGCGTTTCGAGTACGAAACTGCCCGATATCGAAGGCGTTGTCGTGCAGCGCCTGTCGGAGAAGCTGACCGACGGCAGCGCAGCACCTGGGTTGGATTCCTATGGCAGCGACGACGCCATAGGCGCGCTGAACACTGCCTTTGTTGCCGACGGCTATTTCGTCGACATCGCTGACGGTACCCAACTGGAAAAGCCGCTCGAACTGCAGAATTTGCAGGCCGGTGGCCAGACGCATGTACGCCTGACCATCCGTGTCGGTGCCGGCGCCAATGCTGTCATCGTCGAACGCCAGGCAGGCGAGGGGGCGGCGCTGGTCAGTTCGGTCAGCCAGCTTGTGCTTGGCGAGGGCGCCGAGGTGACATGGCTGGTCGTGCAGGAGCAGCCGGATACGGCAACGCATCTCGCCCAGTTCAAGGCGCATCTCGGCAAGAATTCGAAACTGACGCTGTTCGTGATGAATGCCGGCGGCAAGCTGGTCCGCCAGGAGGTCGTTGTGAAGACGACCGGCGAGGGCGCCGAATTCACGCTGCGCGGCATCAATCTGCTCGCCGGCGACACCCATACCGACGTCACCATGGTGCTCGACCATGCCGTGCCGCATACTGCGTCGACCGAAGTCATCCGCAACGTGGTGACCGGCAAGGCGCGCGGCGTCTTCCAGGGCCGCATCAACGTCCACCAATATGCGCAGAAGACCAACGCCAAGATGGCCTGCAACACGCTGCTTCTGTCGGATGACGGCGAGTTCTCGACCAAGCCGGAGCTTGAAATCTTCGCCGACGACGTTGTCTGCGGCCATGGCGCGACCGTCACCGAGATCGACCACAGCCATCTGTTCTACCTGATGGCGCGCGGCATCGACGAGAAGACCGCACGCGGCTTGCTGGTCAAGGCCTTCGTCGCCGAAGTGATCGAGGAACTGGACGACGAGGCCATCGTCGAGGCGCTGGAAGCACGTCTCGACAACTGGTTCGTGGCGCATGGGTGAGTGGCTCAAGACTCCGGCGTCATCCTCGGGCTTGTCCCGAGGATCTGCCGCGTGGACGAGGAACTGGCAAAATCCGAGGGCTAGTAGATCCTCGGGACAAGCCCGAGGATGACGGTCGAGACGATGGACCAGAAAGTCGAAAACATCCCCTACGACGTCGAGGCGATCCGCCGCGACTTCCCGATCCTGTCGCGGCAGGTCTACGGCAAACCGCTGGTCTATCTCGACAATGGCGCCTCGGCGCAGAAGCCGCAGGCCGTGCTCGACGCTATCCAGCACGCCTATTCCCAGGAATATGCCAACGTCCATCGCGGCCTGCATTTCCTGTCGAATGCGGCGACCGACGCCTATGAGAACGCGCGCAAGATAGTGCAGAGGTTTCTGAACGCACCGAGCACCGACAACATCGTCTTCACCTCGAACACCACGGCGGCGATCAACACGGTCGCCTACGGCTTCGGCATGCCCAATATCGGCGAAGGCGACGAGATCGTGCTTTCGATCATGGAGCACCACTCCAACATCGTGCCGTGGCATTTCATCCGTGAGCGGCAGGGCGCCAAGCTGGTATGGGTGCCGGTCGATGATCTCGGCGTCTTCCACATCGAGGAATTCGAAAAGCGGCTGACAGACCGGACAAAGCTGGTTGCCATCACCCATATGTCGAATGCGCTGGGCACGGTGACGCCGATCAAGGAGATCGTGCGCATCGCGCACGCCCGCGGCATTCCGGTGCTGGTCGACGGCAGCCAGAGCGCCGTGCATATGCCGATCGACGTGCAGGATCTCGACTGCGATTTCTTCGTCTTCACCGGCCACAAGGTCTACGGCCCGTCGGGCATCGGCGTGCTCTACGGCAAGAAGGACATTCTGGAGCGCATGCGCCCGTTCATGGGCGGCGGCGAAATGATCGAGGAGGTGACGCAAGACATCGTCACCTACAACGACCCGCCGCACCGTTTCGAGGCCGGCACGCCGCCGATCGTCCAGGCGATCGGGCTTGGTGCTGCGCTGGAATACATGGAAAAGATCGGCCGCGAGCGCATCGCCGCGCATGAGGCCGATCTGAAGGATTATGCACATCAAAAATTGCGCGCCATCAATTCACTGCGCATCTTCGGCGATGCGCCCGGCAAGGGCGCCATCATCTCGTTCGAGCTGCAGGGCATCCACGCCCATGACGTGTCGATGGTCATCGACAGGCAGGGCGTGGCGGTCCGCGCCGGCACGCATTGCGCCCAGCCGCTGTTGAAACGCTTCGGCGTAACATCCACATGCAGGGCATCGTTCGGCATGTACAATACCAGGGCCGAAGTCGATGCTTTGGCCGATGCGCTGGAAAAGGCGCGAAAGTTCTTCGGGTGACGATCATGGATGATGCCAGCCACACCGCCGAGACCGCTTCGGAAACGACGACCAATGCGGCGGTTTCCGGATCGACGATTCCCGCCGACGAACTGGCCCGGCTGACCGACGACATCGTCTCGGCGCTGAAGACGGTCTATGACCCCGAAATCCCGGCCGACATCTACGAACTCGGCCTCGTCTACAAGATCGACATCGAGGACGACCGCTCGGTCAAGATCGACATGACGTTGACCGCGCCGGGCTGCCCGGTGGCCGGCGAAATGCCGGGCTGGGTGGAGAATGCCGTCGGTGCCGTCGAAGGCGTCTCCGGCGTCGAGGTCAACATGACCTTCGATCCCCCCTGGTCGCCCGACCGTATGTCGGAAGAGGCGCAGGTGGCGGTTGGGTGGTACTAGCATCCGACCAGCCAGAGGCTGACGCACTTGCGCCGGGTACAAAACTTCACCATTTTAGGTGAGGAATCATTCGGCAGGCCTTGAACCTGCGCGCAATGGAGAAGGAAAAAGATGGGACGCTTCGCCGTCATCACGATGACCGAAAAGGCCGCCGACCGGGTGCGCGAGATAGTCGCGACCCGTGAGAATGCGCACGGCATTCGCCTTGGCATCAAGAAGGGCGGCTGCGCCGGCATGGAATATACGGTCGATCTGGTGACCGAACCCAACACCAAAGACGATCATATCGAGCGCGACGGCGCCCACGTCTATGTCGCGCCGGAGGCAGCGCTTTTCCTGTTCGGCACCGAGATGGACTTCGAGCAGACGACGCTGCGCACCGGCTTCACCTTCCGCAACCCGAACCAGAGTTCGGCCTGCGGCTGCGGCGAATCGGTCGAGCTGAAGCCGGCTGATCTGAAGGCACTGGCCGAAGCACGCGCTTCGGCTTGATTTTCCTTCGCCGTTCCCGGCGGCAATCGCATACGGAGAGCCCCCTCATCCGGCCCTTCGGGCCACCTTCTCCGCGATGGGGAGAAGAGGCTGGCGCCAGCGCTGGCGACTTCCTCTCCCCTCGGGGAGAGGTCTGATTGCCCCGAATTGCCCTTCGCAATTCGGTTGGCAATCCGGGTGAGGGGGCGCTTGTCCATATGCGATAGCTCTGCCGTAAACGGGGAGAAGAACGCTAATCCACCCACATCCCCGTTCGCTTGTGCCAGTCTGCGATCGACTCCTCCGGGTAGACATCGAAAACCTTGTCGCCCTTGCCGATATCCGGCTCGACCCAGTTCGCCTTGTATTTCAGCATCAGATGCACCTTCTCCGGCGGCTTCGGCAGGTCGGTGTCGATCGCCGAGGCAAACGGATGCACCAGCTCCGGCCAGGTCGGATCGTAGAGCCAGAGCGCCGTCCCGCATTTCGTGCAGAAATTCCGTTCGCCCGTCGAGATCTCGCGTTGCGGGTGCTCGTCGTCCTCGATCTCGGCGCGGTAGACGCCGAGATCGCGCTTGCCCTGGATTTTCAGCGTCTCGTAATCGGCGCCGAGATTGATGGCGAAACCGCCACCGCCCTGCTGCTTGCGGCAGATCGAGCAATAGCACAGCATGAACGGCACCGGCGTGTGGCTTTCCACCTCGAAACGCACGGCATTGCACCGGCAGGACCCCTTGAGCAGAAGCGGCATGAAAAAACTCCGACGAAATTGATTCTGAACTTGTCAGAATGGTGCCGGTTGCGTCGATGACAAGGGGAAATCCTGGTGACATGATCGCCGCATGGACAACGAGCGCATAGAAGAGCTTTTCGAAGGCCTCGGCCCGGTCAGCATCCGCAAGCTGTTCGGCGGCAAGGGCATCTATTTCGACGGCGTCATCGTCGCCATCGTCATCCGTGGCGAACTGATGCTGAAGGCCGACGCGGAAAGCGCCCCGGATTTCGAAGCGGCCGGCTGCCGGCAATGGACTTATACCGGCTCGCGCCACGGCAAGCTCGTGTCGATGCCCTATTGGAGCGTTCCCGACAGCGCGTTCGACGATCCCGACGAGATGGCGATCTGGGCGCGGCGTGCCTACGAGGCAGGACGGCGCGCCGGCAAATAGGCTGCGTCATGCTTCGGCAAGTCCGGGCCGCATTTCACGCCAGTTCGCGCGCCTCGGGCACGAGCGCCAGCGCCTCGGCAAAGCTGGCGCTGGTGAAGGCGGCGCTCTCGACGGCGAGCATCGCGGCGGCAACGCCTTCCCGTAGCGCTGCGCGCAGCGTCAGGCCGCGCAGCAGGGCGGCGATCGTCGCACCGGCCAATGCGTCGCCGGCGCCGGCAGCATCGGTCCGCTTCTGTAGCGGCGGTGGCGAGATCGAGAACGCGCCGGTTTGGTCGAAACCGAGCACCGGTCCGTCGCCGGCAGTGATCACGCCGCTTTTCAGGCCGGCGCGTCTCAGGCCGTCGACGATGCCTTGATCGCCAGCATCGATATCGGTGCCGGCAAGCACGCCGGCCTCGTGCCGGTTCATGAACGCCACGGCCAGACGGTCGAGCACTGGCGTCAGCCGCGCCGCTTTGCTGGGCGAGACCGCAAGCGCAAACACCGGCTTGCCGGCGGCGAGTGCCGCCAGCCGCTCCAGCGCGGAAGACGGCAGGTTGGCATCGCACAGCACCGCGTCGGCCGAACCGATCGCTTCCCGCACCTTGGCGCGGCGGATCTGCTTGGGAAGCGCCAGCTCGTATAGCACCATGTCGGCAAGCCCGGCGATCAGCGCGCCGTCGCTATCGACCAGCATCGTATGGCTTGGCGTTGCCCGGTCGAGAAAAACCGCCGACAAATCGGCAATGCCGGCCTCGGCGACGGCGCGCAAAACCTTGTCGCCAAGGGCATCGCCGCCGCGCACCGAAAGCAGCGAGGCCGAGGCGCCGCGCCGCACCGCCCAGCGCAAGGCATTGAAGACGGCACCGCCGACATGCTCGCGCATCGTGCCGGCGTTGGAAGCGGCCGGCACGAAGGCGCCGGCAACCCGGCCGCGCCGCTCGATATAGGCGCCGCCCACGGCCAGGATCGTCGGGGAGTTCATCATGCCGGCAAATGCCCCTTGCTGTTGCCCGGGAGGAGACTAGGTCGCCGGGCGGAACCCTGCAATCGCGGCTCCGATTCGGTTGGTGACGGCAACGGCGCCGCATGCGAGGCGGGATACATCCGGAAGCAAAATTGCGAAACAAAAATAGAACAAATATGAATGTGCGTTATTTTTCAAACCCTTGGCGCTCATTGACAAATGAGAACAAATGAGGTACATTCCTTTTAGGGATTGCGGGATTGTCCGGCCTCCATTGACGACCACGGGGTGATGTATCATGGCTCAGAATTCTTTGCGGCTTGTAGAGGACAAAGCGGTGGACAAATCAAAGGCTCTGGATGCGGCGCTGTCGCAAATCGAGCGTGCCTTCGGCAAGGGCTCGATCATGCGGCTCGGCGCGAACGAGCAGGTCGTCGAGATCGAAACGGTGCCGACCGGCTCGCTTGGGCTGGACATCGCGCTTGGCGTCGGCGGCCTGCCGCGCGGCCGCATCGTCGAGATCTACGGGCCGGAAAGCTCGGGCAAGACGACGCTGGCGCTGCACACGGTGGCCGAAGCCCAGAAGAAGGGCGGCATCTGCGCCTTCGTCGATGCCGAGCACGCGCTCGACCCGGTCTATGCCCGCAAGCTCGGCGTCGATCTCGAAAACCTGCTGATCTCGCAGCCCGATACCGGCGAGCAGGCGCTAGAAATCTGCGACACGCTGGTGCGGTCCGGCGCCATCGACGTGCTGGTGGTCGATTCGGTGGCGGCGTTGACGCCGCGGGCGGAAATCGAAGGCGAGATGGGCGATTCGCTGCCCGGCCTGCAGGCCCGCCTGATGAGCCAGGCACTGCGCAAGCTCACCGCCTCGATCTCGCGCTCCAACACCATGGTCATCTTCATCAATCAGATCCGCATGAAGATCGGCGTCATGTTCGGTTCGCCCGAGACGACGACCGGCGGCAATGCGTTGAAATTCTATGCCTCGGTCCGCCTCGACATCCGCCGCATCGGCTCGGTCAAGGATCGCGACGAGGTCGTCGGCAACCAGACCCGCGTCAAAGTGGTCAAGAACAAGCTGGCGCCGCCCTTCAAGGTGGTTGAGTTCGACATCATGTATGGCGAGGGCGTCTCCAAGACCGGCGAGCTGGTCGATCTCGGCGTCAAGGCGGGCGTGGTCGAAAAGTCGGGCGCCTGGTTCTCCTATAATTCGCAGCGTCTTGGCCAGGGCCGCGAAAACGCAAAACTGTTCCTGCGCGACAATCCCGACACGGCGCGCGAGATCGAGCTGGCGCTGCGGCAGAATGCCGGGCTGATCGCCGAGAAATTCCTCGAGAACGGCGGCTCCGAAAGCAGCGACGACGGTTTCGAGGACGACGCCGGGGTGATGTAGGGCAAGCGACATCTCGCGGAGCATCAGACAGGTTTGGATTTGATGTTTTGATTCTGAGTTTGTGTAATCGATGCGTTTCGAACCGCCGGCTCCGTGCCGGCGGTTCGCGTTTGACGGCGGGGCAGACGCGTTTCAAAGCGCTGGTGAAAGCCGGGATTTTAGCCCATTTGGTGTTTCTGGACAGGCTGCGGTGCGACCGCTAAAAGGCCATGTCTATTTTCCGCCGGCAGCCGGCGGTTCTCTCGAAAAGGCAGTATTCATGAGTGGCGTCAACGAGATCCGGTCGGCATTTCTCGACTATTTTCGCAAGGAAGGTCACGAGGTCGTCGCGTCGAGCCCGCTGGTGCCGCGCAACGATCCGACGCTTATGTTCACCAACGCCGGCATGGTGCAGTTCAAGAACGTTTTCACCGGTCTGGAGAAGCGGCCCTATTCGCGCGCCACGACCGCCCAGAAGAGCGTTCGCGCCGGCGGCAAGCACAACGACCTCGACAATGTCGGCTACACCGCGCGCCACCTGACCTTTTTCGAGATGCTCGGCAATTTCTCCTTCGGCGACTATTTCAAGGAGCGGGCCATAGAGCTTGCCTGGAACCTGATCACCAGGGAGTTCGGGCTGAAGAAGGACAAGCTGCTGGTCACCGTCTACCACACCGACGACGAGGCGGCCTCGTACTGGAAGAAGATCGCCGGCCTTTCGGACGATCGCATCATCCGCATCGCGACTTCGGACAACTTCTGGGCAATGGGTGACACCGGACCTTGCGGGCCGTGTTCGGAGATATTCATCGACCGTGGCGAGCACATCTGGGGCGGCCCCCCCGGCAGCCCCGAGGAGGATGGCGACCGTTTCCTTGAATTCTGGAACCTGGTGTTCATGCAGTACGAACAGGTGACGAAGGACGAGCGCGTCGACCTGCCGCGTCCGTCCATCGACACGGGCATGGGCCTCGAGCGCATGGCCTCTATCTTGCAAGGGGTTGAAAGCGTCTTCGAAACCGACCTGTTCCGCCACCTGATCGACGCTGCATCGTCGGCGCTTGGCAAAGGTCCGGATGCGGACACCGTCGCATCGTTCCGCGTCATCGCCGACCATTTGCGTTCGTCCTGCTTCCTGGTCGCCGACGGCGTGCTGCCGTCCAACGAAGGCCGCGGCTATGTGCTTCGCCGCATCATGCGCCGTGCCATGCGCCACGCGCAGTTGCTCGGCGCCCGCGATCCGCTGATGTGGCGCCTGGTGCCGGCGCTGGTGCGCGAGATGGGCCAAGCCTACCCGGAACTGGTGCGCGGCGAACAGATGATCACCGAGACGCTGAAGCTTGAGGAAACTCGTTTCCGCAAGACGCTGGTGCGCGGCTTGGGCTTGCTTTCGGAGGCGACGGAAAAGCTGGCCTCCGGCGACATGCTGGATGGCGAAACAGCGTTCAAGCTCTACGACACCTATGGCTTTCCGCTCGATCTGACGCAGGATGCGCTGCGCCAGCGCAACATCTCGGTCAACCTTGCCGGCTTCACCGAGGCGATGGAGCGGCAGAAGGCGGAGGCGCGCAAAAGCTGGGCTGGTTCCGGTGAGGCCGCAACCGAGACGGTATGGTTCGCGGTGCGTGAGGAGAACGGCGCCACCGAATTCCTGGGTTATGAGACCGAGCAGGCGGAAGGCCTCATCCAGGCGCTGGTCAGGGACGGCAAGACCGTCGACAGTGCCGGCAAGGGCGACGCCGTTGCCGTGGTTGTCAACCAGACGCCGTTCTATGGCGAGTCCGGTGGCCAGATGGGCGATACCGGCGTCATTTCGGGCGACGGGTTCTCGATCGAGATATCCGATACCCAAAAGAAGGCCGATGGGCTTTTCGTCCATCTCGGCAAGGTGGCCAACGGCACCGTCAAGACGGGTGCGACCGTCGAGCTGAAGGTGGACCACGCGCGTCGCTCCAGGCTGCGCGCGAACCATTCCGCCACGCATCTGATCCATGAGGCGCTGCGCGAGGTGCTGGGTACGCATGTCGCGCAGAAGGGCTCGCTGGTCGCGCCCGAGCGTCTGCGCTTCGACATTTCGCACAACAAGCCGATCTCGCCGGACGAGCTCGAAGAGGTCGAGCGCATGGCAAACGAGATCGTCGTTCAGAATAGCCCTGTAACCACGCGCCTGATGTCGGTCGACGACGCCATTGCCGAAGGCGCCATGGCGCTGTTTGGCGAGAAATATGGCGACGAAGTGCGCGTCGTTTCGATGGGCACGGGCTTGCATGGCGCCAAGGCCAACCGGCCCTATTCGGTCGAGCTATGCGGCGGCACCCATGTCAGGGCAACCGGCGATATCGGTCTGGTGCGCATCGTATCCGACAGTGCGGTCGCTGCCGGCGTGCGCCGCATCGAGGCGTTGACCGGCGAGGCGGCCAGAAAGCATCTCGACGAACAGGACAAGCGGCTGAAGGCAGCCGCCGCCGCGCTGAAGATTTCGCCGGCGGATGTGCCGGCCCGCGTCGAGGCGCTGCTCGACGAGCGCAAGAAGCTCGAAAAGGAGCTGACCGAGGCGCGCAAGAAGCTGGCGCTCGGCGATCGCTCGCCAGCCGGTGTGCCTGCGGAAAACGAAACCATTGCCGGTGTCGGTTTTCTCGGCAAGGCGGTATCGGGCGTCTCGCCAAAGGATCTGAAGCCGCTGGCCGATGCCGGCAAGAAGTCGCTCGGCTCCGGCATCGTCGTCTTTGTCGGCGCCGGCGAGGACAACAAGGCGAGCGTCGTCGTCGCCGTCACCGATGATCTGACCGGCCGCTTCAGCGCCATCGATCTGGTGCGCGTCGCGTCCGCGGCATTGGGCGGGCAGGGCGGCGGCGGCCGACCCGATATGGCTCAGGCCGGCGGGCCGGACGCCTCGAAGGCCGAAGACGCGATCGCTGCGGTGAAAGCGGCTCTCGAAGCGGCGTGAACCTGCACCGGGGCGGCACGGCCGAACTGGCGCGCCGCCCAGCGGAGATCTTTGAGGGCCGATATGCCGACGCTGACGATGTATCAGGTCGATGCCTTTGCCGAACGGGCCTTCCAGGGCAACCCTGCCGCCGTTCTCCTTCTGGAGGAGTGGCTGTCGGAGGAGGTAATGCAGGCCATTGCCAACGAAAACAATCTTGCTGAAACGGCGTTCGTGCGGCCGAATGGCAAAGGGTGGGATTTGCGCTGGTTCACGCCGGTCCATGAAGTCGACTTCTGCGGCCATGCCACTCTTGCGGCCGCCCATGTGCTGGCTACCGAATACAATGGTCAGGGCGAAATGGCCTTCGCCACCCGGGTGGGCGAGCTGCGGGTTTCCCGGCGGGAAGGGACCTATCAGCTCGATCTGCCGTGTTTTCCGCCGCAGCCCATCGAGGAAGAGCTGAACTCGGCGCTGCAAACAATATTGCCTCAGCGGCCGGTTGCGAGCTTCCGCAATTTCGAGAACCTGTTTGTCGAGCTTGCCGACGAGACAACCGTGCGATCTTTCGTTCCCGATCTGCTCAGGATCGGACGTTTTCATCCTCTCGGCCTGGTCATTACCGCGCCTGGGCGAGTCCACGATTTCGTCTCCCGTTACTTCGTGCCCGGAGCAGGCATTCCCGAGGATCCGGTAACCGGCTCCATTCATGCGACGCTGGTGCCGTACTGGGCTGAAAAGCTCGGCAAGACGCATCTGTCGGCATTCCAATGCTCGCAGCGCGGCGGGCATTTGCTATGCGAGCTGGCCGGAGATCGCGTGCTGATCACAGGCCGTGCGAGGACCTTCATGAAGGCGGAGGTCTACCTTCCCGATTGAGCGGTATTTCGCAGTGGGTCGCCTTCGGCGAAGCTGCCGATCTCCCCCCTTGCGGGGGAGATGCCCGGCAGGGCAGAGGGGGGTGCTGTCCCTCCGGCTTGCCAGCCCAATCGGAGCCATGTTCTCAGGCCGTTCCCAGTTGGAAGGATCAGTCGAAGGTTGGCGATCCTTCATACCCCCCTCTGTCCTGCCGGACATCTCCCCCGCAAGGGGGGAGATTGGATGTCACTTCGGCTTTCGCTAGTCACCAGAGGGGCCTATTGCCGAACGCTTGTCTCCTCACCCTGCCTTTTCGGTTTTCGCAAAACTCGCGCGTTGAGTGATGCGCGCATACCAATCCCGAATATCGGCAAACTCGGCCAGCAATTTTCGCCCCTCGGCCACCTTGACGAAATAGCCGATGATTGGCGCGGCGTGCAGGTCGGCCAGCGTCAGGTCCGTCCCCAACAGCCAAGGCCCTTCGGCTTTCAGCGAAGAGAGCGCCTGCAGCGTTGTTCTCGCCTGCCGCAAACCGTTGGCGATCACGGCTTCGTCGGGCGGCGTTTTTTCCAGCCGCTCGACCGCCACATCCCAGACCATGGCCCTGTAGGCGTAGGCATCGAGCAGGCCGGTGATCTGGTTCATGCGTGCTCGAGGCCGGGCTCCGGCCGGCTGCAGCGCCGGGCCGTCAAAGGCTTCGTCGACATAACGGGCAATCGCGCCGGTCTCGTAGAGGCGAAAGCCGTCATGCTCGAAGGCCGGGATGCGGCCGAACGGCTGGTGCTCGAAGTACCAGCCGGGAATGCCGTCCGCCGCAAAGATGTCGACGGGAACGAGCTCGTAGCCGACGCCCTTTTCCTCCAATACCAGCCGGACGATGCGCACATAGACGCTGTAGTCCGCGCCGTAGACGACGGGCTTGCCCATGTGGGTTGGGCTCAGGCCATCGCCTTCTGCAAATTCTCGTCGATCTTGTCGAGGAAGCCGGTGGTCGAAAGCCATGGCTGGTCGGGGCCGATCAGCAGCGACAAGTCCTTGGTCATGAAGCCGGACTCGACCGTCTGGATGCAGACCTTTTCCAGGGTCTCGGCAAAGCGCTTCAGTTCGGCATTGTCGTCGAGCTTGGCGCGATGCGCGAGGCCGCGCGTCCAGGCGAAGATCGAGGCGATCGAATTGGTCGAGGTCTCCTCGCCCTTCTGGTGCTGGCGATAGTGGCGGGTAACGGTGCCGTGCGCGGCTTCCGCCTCGACGGTCTTGCCGTCCGGCGTCATCAGCACCGAGGTCATCAGGCCGAGCGAGCCGAAGCCTTGCGCCACCGTGTCGGACTGCACGTCGCCGTCATAATTCTTGCAGGCCCAGACATAGCCGCCCGACCATTTCAGGCTGGAGGCCACCATGTCGTCGATCAGCCGGTGCTCGTACCAGAGCTTCTTCGCCTTGAATTCGGCTTCGAACTCCGCCTCGTAGACCTCCTGGAAGATGTCCTTGAAGCGGCCGTCATAGGCTTTGAGGATGGTGTTCTTGGTCGAGAGGTAGACGGGGTAATTGCGCAGCAGGCCATAGTTCAGCGAGGCGCGGGCGAATTCGCGAATCGACTCGTCGAGATTGTACATGGCCATGGCGACGCCGGCGCCGGGTGCATCGAAGACGTCGTGCTCGATCACCTGGCCGTCCTCGCCGACGAATTTGATCGTCAGCTTGCCCTTACCGGGGAAGCGGAAGTCGGTGGCGCGGTACTGGTCGCCGAAGGCGTGGCGGCCGACGATGATCGGCTTGGTCCAGCCGGGCACCAGCCGCGGCACGTTTTTCATGATGATCGGCTCGCGAAAAATGGTGCCGCCGAGAATGTTGCGGATGGTGCCATTCGGCGACTTCCACATCTTCTTCAGCTTGAATTCCTCGACGCGCTGCTCGTCGGGCGTGATCGTCGCGCATTTCACGCCGACGCCGTATTTCTTGATGGCGTTGGCCGAATCGATGGTCACCTGGTCGTTGGTGGCGTCGCGGTGCTCGATGCCGAGGTCGTAATATTCGAGCTTGAGGTCGAGATAAGGGTGGATCAGCTTGTCCTTGATGAACTGCCAGATGATGCGGGTCATCTCGTCGCCGTCGAGTTCGACGACCGGGTTCGCCACCTTGATCTTCGCCATGGAAAGAATGCCTCGCTTTTGGGGAACGGAACGGCCTTGCCCGCACGGCTGCCGGCCCTGGGATGCGGCCCGTATATCAAAGGCTTTTTGGCCGCGCAAACGGCGAACCGCGCCGCAGTGACGGCATTCCTTGCGAAAGCTTCATTTTCGCCGCCAAATGTGGCAGGGGACTGCGAAATGCCGCAAACAGCAGTTCATTGACAATCATGGCCGCTACCCAGGATCCCGATATCCCTCTTGCCTCCGGAACGCCTGCGTCCGGACCGGCGATCATCCTGGTCGAGCCGCAGCTCGGCGAGAATATCGGAATGGTCGCGCGCGCCATGGCCAATTTCGGCCTTGCCGAGCTGCGGCTCGTCAATCCGCGCGACGGCTGGCCGAACGAGAAGGCGCGTGCCGCCGCAAGCCGCGCCGACCACGTCATCGATGCCGTCACGGTGTTCGATGACCTCGCCTCGGCGGTTGCCGATTTGAACTTCGTCTTCGCCACCACGGCGCGCGCGCGCGACAATTTCAAGCCGGTGCGCGGCCCGGTCGAGGCGGGCAGGGCGCTGCGGGCGCGGCAGCGGGCCGGCCTGCGCACCGGCATCCTGTTCGGCCGCGAGCGCTTCGGCCTCTATAATGACGAGGTCGGCCTTGCCGACGAGATCGTCACCTTCCCCGTCGATCCAGCCTTCTCCTCGCTCAACATCGCCCAGGCGGCCCTGCTGATGTCCTATGAATGGATGAAGTCCGGCCTGGAAGACGAGACCAAAACCAACTTCTCCGGCCCCGAAATGCCGCCTGCTGCCAAGGAAGAATTGCACGGCCTGTTTGCGTATCTGGAAGGTGCACTGGAGGCGCGCGGTTATTTCCGCCCGGCAGCGAAGAAGCCGAAGATGGTCGACAATTTGCGCGCCGTGCTGACCCGCCCCGGCTTCGCCGAGCCGGAGCTCAAGGTGCTGCGCGGAATAATATCATCGCTGGACAGGTTCTCGCCGGCCATGCCGCGCGGCGACGGATCGCCCGGCGACGATCCAAGGCGGCTCCCGGCGGCCGCAGCACGCGCTGCGAGGGCGAAAGGCAAAGACTAGCCTCGGAACTTCCCATACCTCACCAGTAACCGAATTTTATTTGGTTTGATCCATGATTTTCAAAACGATGGATTCTGGGATGTTTAGCTCAAATATCGGTCGTCTTCGCTTTTTCTTCTATTCCGTGGCTCTGCTGGTCGCGGAAATCGTGACCTTTGTGCTGTGCGTCTTGTGGACCATCGGCATCGAGGGCTTGGCCAATTCGCAACCTGGTCCTTCCAGGGAAGGACTGGCCGCGGCCGTTCTCGTCGCCTCGCTGGTGATCGTTCTATTCCGCGCGAATTTCGCCTGGCGTCGAAGCCGCGACGCGCAAGGGTCGGGTTGGATCCTTTGGTCGTATATCGTGTTCTCGACGCTGTTCGCGATCCTGCAGGCCGGCATTGTTCTTGTCGTAAAATTCGACGGCGAAGATTCGCATTCCGGCCTTAACCTGCTGGGATTAGCTCTTGTCGGGCTGTGGGCCGTCATCTTGGCGGCCAGGCCGGCGGGTGGCGGCTCTTCGGATATGGCGTCATCCCTGAGTTTCGACGATTTCGACCCACCCGGGCCGCTGCGCGGCACCGCGGCGCTCCATTCAGCGTCGGCCGCCGGCGTCACCGCCCAGGCTCCGCCCTACGCCATGCGGGCCGCACCGGTGCCGTCGAGCCACCCTGCATCTCAACCTGTATCTCCGGCGACCGGCCGGCCGCGGGCAGGCGGCTTCGGCAAGCGCGGCCTTGTGTGAGCGGCTGCCGCATCAAGGCCACGATGGCTCCACATAGAAGCATCCGGGATAATGCATCATTGGCCGAAGCAAAATGCTTGGGCCGGCCTTCTCTCGTGATCTCGTTTGTGATTCCCCAGCCTTCAGTGATTCCCAGCCCTTAGTGACTCAATGACAATGACCGATCCATCGAGCGCCCGTCCGATCCTGATGTTCGATTCCGGCATTGGCGGCCTCACCGTGCTGCGTGAGGCGCGCGTCCTGATGCCTGATCGCCGCTTCATCTATGTCGCCGACGACGCGGCGTTCCCCTTCGGCGCCTGGGAGGAGCCGGCGCTGAGAACACATATCCTGGAGTTGTTCGCCAGGCTGCTCGACCGGTTTTCGCCGGCCATTTCGGTCATCGCCTGCAACACCGCCTCGACACTGGTCATCGATGCCTTGCGCGAGAGGTTTCCCGGCCACCCTTTCGTCGGCACCGTGCCGGCCATCAAGCCGGCGGCGGAACGCACGCGCTCAGGTCTGGTCTCGGTGCTGGCGACGCCCGGCACCGTCAAGCGCCAGTACACGCGCGATCTGATCAGCAAATGGGCGCAGAAATGCCACGTCCGCCTGGTCGGCAGCGACAGGCTGGCTGGATTGGCCGAAGCCTATATGCGCGACGGTTTTGTCGACGAGGACGCCGTGCGCTCCGAGATCGCGCCGTGCTTCGTCGAGCATGACGGGTTGCGCACAGACATCGTCGTGCTTGCCTGCACCCATTATCCTTTTTTGGCCAACCGCATGCGCAAGACAGCACCTTGGCCGGTCGACTGGTTGGACCCGGCCGAGGCTATCGCACGCCGGGCGCTTTCGCTGCTGGCGGACACCGAGGCCGGTTATCGCAGAGAGGCGCTGCCGGAGGGCGCCGACCTTGCGTTCTTCACCTCGAACAGCGCCGATTTTCCGACGCGCCGGCTGATGCAGGGATTTGGCCTGGCGATATCCTGACCGCAGGCAATTGTCGCTTTGGGAACATCGCACCAGACAATGCGTTTTCCTCTCATTGGAAACGGGAGAAACCATCATGCCAGCCACCTCAAAAGCCCAGCAGAAAGCGGCCGGCGCGGCATTGTCAGCCAAGCGCGGCGAGACCAAGAAGGGCGCGCTCAAAGGCGCGTCGAAGGGAATGTATAAATCCATGAGCGAAAAACAGCTCGAGGAATTCGCCGAGACCAAGCGCAAGGGCCTGCCGGAAAAGAAGTCGAAACACTGATCGACTGACCATTCTGGCGATGCCGGTCAACAAAAGGCCCGCGGCTGAGCCGCGGGCCCTGAAGTCTCAACGGGCGAGGGCGAAAAATTACCAGTTCCAGCCCCAACCGCAGCGCCGCACTTTGTAGCGGATGACCTTGCGATGACCGTGGCGCCATACCACTTTCTTCTTGACCACGATGCGGCAGACCTGGTGATGCCTGTGCCCATGCCAATGCCGGGCCTGCGCCGGCTCGGGCGCGACCGCCATCGTGCCGGCCATCACCGCGGCACCTACCAACGTAAGGAAGAACTTCTTCATGCGAATTTCAGCTCCTCTGACTTCAGTCGCTTCCTGATGCCGCTGGCGCAACCTCCCGCCACATCCGGCACGTTCTACAACCATAACACTACCCGCTTCGGCGATTCGCGCCAGCCAGAAGCTTGACAGCGGTTAAATCTCCGTTTAACCAGCCCACCAACACCGGGCCGCAATGCCCGGTGGTTTTCTTTATGTGCAAGGCGTTTGGGAAGCCGGTTTTACTTTCCCTATGTCTTGTTTGAAATGACGTGTCCCGTGGGTTTTCCGTCGCGTTGCGTGGAAAACCCTGTCAGGTCTCGAAAACGGAGGCCAGAGGAGGGCGCGTTTCCTTCACCCGGACCATGAGGCTCCGGGTGTGTTGTTTTGAAAGGGAATGCGATGAGCAAGCGCGAATCCGCGAAGTACAAGATCGACCGCCGTCTCGGCGAAAACATCTGGGGCCGCCCGAAGTCCCCGGTCAACAAGCGTGAATACGGCCCCGGCCAGCATGGCCAGCGCCGCAAGGGCAAGCTTTCCGATTTCGGCCTGCAGCTGCGCGCCAAGCAGAAGCTGAAGGGCCACTATGGCGACGTTTCGGAGAAGCAGTTCCGCAAGGTCTATGAAGAGGCGGACCGCCGCAAGGGCGACACCTCGGAGAACCTGATCGGCCTGCTCGAATCGCGTCTCGACGCGGTCGTCTACCGCGCCAAGTTCGTGCCGACAATCTTTGCGGCGCGCCAGTTCGTCAATCACGGCCACGTCAATGTCAACGGCAAGCGCGTCAACATCGGCTCGTACCGCTGCAAGCCGGGCGACATCATCGAAGTGCGCGAGAAGTCGAAGCAGCTGGTGATCGTCCTCGAATCGGTGGGCCTGGCCGAACGCGATGTCCCGGATTACATCGAAGCCGACCACAACAAGATGACCGCGAGCTTCACGCGCATCCCCGGCCTGGCCGACGTTCCGTTCGCCGTACAGATGGAACCGAACCTGGTCGTCGAATTCTATTCGCGCTGATCGATTTCTTCGTCTGCGACACCATCGAAGGCCGCCCGTCGAGGCGGCCTTTTCTTTTAGGCATCCGAAAATCGATTTCGATTTTCAGGCCGATGCGCTACTCCGGGCGGCAACAAGGATTTTGGGGCCGACGCGCCATGAACATGCTGCCAGAAACACTCGAACCGGTTGCCGATGCCGAAGGCGGCTTTCATCCGCTGTTTGCCGATGTGCCGTCTTCTGTCGAGTTCAACAAGCTGCGCAAGCGGCTGCTGCGGCTTACCCGTCAGGCGATCGACGATTTCGCGATGGCAAGGCCCGGCGCTCGCTGGCTGGTGGCGTTGTCGGGCGGCAAGGATTCCTACGGCCTGCTTGCTCTGCTGCTCGATCTCAAATGGCGCGGCCTGCTGCCGGTCGAGTTGCTGGCCTGCAATCTCGACCAGGGTCAGCCGAACTTCCCCAAACACATCCTGCCCGACTATCTCGACAGCCATGGCATCCCGCACCGCATCGAATATCAGGACACCTATTCGGTGGTCACCGACAAGCTCCCCGAGGGCAGCACCTATTGTTCGCTCTGCTCGCGGCTGAGGCGCGGCCATCTCTACCGCATCGCGCGGGAGGAGGGCTGTTCGGCCCTGGTGCTCGGCCACCACCGCGAGGATATCCTCGAAACCTTCTTCATGAACCTGTTCCATGGCGGACGCCTCGCCGCCATGCCGCCAAAGCTCATCAACGACGAGGGCGACGTCATGGTGCTCAGGCCGCTCGCCTATTGCGCCGAGGTCGATCTCGAAAAATTCGCCGGCGCCATGAGGTTCCCGATCATCCCCTGCGATCTCTGCGGCAGCCAGGAAGGCCTGCAGCGCAATGCCATGAAGGCGATGCTCGACGATCTGGAAAAGCGCATGCCCGGCCGCAAGGACACGATGATCCGCGCCATGGCCAATGTGAGGCCCTCGCATCTGCTCGACCGCAAACTCTTCGATTTTACCGCCCTCAACGACACCCTCACCGCAAGGCAAGCCGATGACATTTGACGATACCGCGATCGACTGGCTCGCTGAACTTCTGTCCGACGTCGCCAAGGCCGAGATCATGCCGCGTTTTCGCCGGCTGAACGAGGGCGACATTCGCCAGAAGACTTCGGTCGCCGATTTGGTGACGGAGGCCGACGTCAACGCCGAGCGACTGATCACCGTCAAGCTGCGCGAACGTTACCCCCAGGCGATGATCGTTGGCGAGGAGGCGTGCTCCGACAATCCGGCGCTGCTTGAGGGCCTCGGCGATGCCGATCTCGCCTTCGTCATCGATCCGGTCGACGGCACCTTCAACTTCGCTTCCGGCGTGCCGCTGTTCGGCGTCATGCTGGGCGTCGTGGTCAAGGGCGAGACCGTCGCCGGCATCATCCACGATCCCGTCGGCAAGGACTGGCTGATCGGCGTTAGTGGCGCCGGCAGCCATATCCGCCATGCCCATGGCAATCTGGAAAAGGTCCATGTCGCCAAACCGGCGCCGATATCGGAAATGACCGGTGCGGTCTCATGGCACTATGTGCCCGAGCCGGACCGCTCACGTTTGGCGCGCAACCAGACCAAGTCGCTGTCGCAGTTCAATTATCGCTGCGCCGCTCACGAATACCGCCTGCTGGCCAGCGGCCACGGCCATTTCGTCGTCTACAACAAGCTGATGCCTTGGGATCACCTGGCTGGCGTGCTGATCCATGCGGAGGCCGGCGGCCATGCCGCGCGCTTCGACGGCAGCGCCTATCTGCCATCGCATGTCGGAGGTGGCCTGCTGGTCGCGCCGGACCGGGAAAGCTGGCGAGAGCTGCGCCGCGAGCTCTGGGCGGAATAACTCTTCGCTGCCAAAGTTATCCAATCTTGTGCAAAAACCGGAGACCTCGAATGAAACCTCGGTCCGCAATTGTTGCAACGGCCTTTGCCCTTGCCTTGGTTGCCGGTGTCAATGAAGCAAGATCTGGGGAACGCGCATGTCGCAGCCCCGACTCCGTCGACACCATAGACGAGATGTTCTCCGCGATCTTCGCCTGCTGGGAGCCGCCGCCCGGAACCGCGGGCATGACCCTGACGCTGCAGTTCTCAATTCGCCGAAACGGCACGCTTATCGGCAAGCCGCGCGCCACTTACTCCCATCTAGGCGACGATGGTCCGCTCAACCGGGCCTTCGTGGCTTCCGTCCTCGAGGCGCTCGACAGGGCTCTTCCATTGCCCGTTTCGGACAGCATGGGTGGAGCAATCGCAGGACGTACGCTGTTCCCTCGCTTCACCGCGGTCAGTGAGGGTGCATCCTAGGCGCGCCCGGCAATGTGCATTAAACCGGCGGGTTATGCGGCTGGAATAGTCTGCCGCGCTCGGCCATGAGGATCATCAGCAGCGCCGCCACCGACACGCTGCAGAACCCGGCGGCCAGCGGCGTCACCGTGCCGTTGAAGGCTTGGCCGATCAGCGTGCCGAGAATGCCGCCAAGAAATGTCTGCATGAACCCAAGGATCGATGACGCAGTGCCGGCCAGGTGCCCCAGCGGCTCCATGGCGAGCGCGTTGAAGTTCGCGCCGAGCGCGCCGAACGGGACCATGGCGCAGGCAAAGAAGGTAATGAAGAGCCAGAGCGGCATCTTCATTTCGATGGAAACGACCAGCCAGGCAAGGCTGATGGCCAGAAACAGCAGCAGCGCGCTTTGCGACAGGCGGCGCATGCCGATACGGCCGACGAGGCGCGCGTTGAGGTAGTTCGAAAAAGCAAGCACGCCCGCAACCCCCGCGAAGATGACCGGGAACATCTCGCCGACATCGAACACGCTGACATAGATCTGCTGGGCCGAGGCGATGAAGCCGAACATGGCGCCGAAGATGAAGGTGCTGGCGAAGGCGTAGCAGAGCGCGATGCGGTTGGTGAGAACGATGCGGAAGCCGCCGATGATGGAGGACAGCGTCAGCGGCCGGCGATATTCGGGGTGCAGTGTCTCGGGCAGGCGCAGCAGCGACCAGGCCGACACGATCAGCGCGCCGGCTGCCATGGTGACGAAGATCACATGCCAGGTCGCAAACAGCATGATGAACTGGCCGATACCGGGCGCCACCACCGGAATGGCCATGAACACCATGAAGATCAAGGACATGACTTCGGCCATACGCCTTCCGTCGAACGTATCGCGCACGATCGAGACGGCAATGACGCGCGTCGCCGCCGCACCGATGCCTTGCACGGTGCGGCATAGCAGAAGCGTGGCGAATGACGGGGCGATTGCCGCAGCGCCGGCCGCCACGACGTAGATCACCAGCCCTGCGACAAGCGGCGCGCGGCGCCCGAAACGGTCCGAGATCGGCCCGAAGAACAGCTGTCCGCCGCCAAAGCCAAGGATATAGGCGGTGACCACATATTGCCGGTGGTTTTCATTTTCGACGCCAAGCGAAGCGCCGATCTGCTGCAGCGCCGGCAAAATAATGTCGATGGCCAGCGAATTGAGCGCCATCAGCGCCGCGCACAGCGCAATGAATTCCCAGCGCGGAATGGGCAAGGTGCTTGCCTTTTGCTGCGCTTGTGCTTGCTGATCCACGGCCAGTCCGATCCCCAAACGAAAATGCGCCGGCTGGCCGACGCATCCATTCGTTGATTACCCGATATCGGGCAGAACTTTTTGCCAAGCTGCCCCGGCGCTTAGCGCATGAACCCCGAAAATCGCAATCGGAAGCTCATACGCAGAAACAGAAGTTAGGCGGCGCCTTTGACGCTGACACCCTTTTCGACGAGGAAGGTCTGCAATTCGCCTGCCTGGAACATCTCGCGGATGATGTCGCAGCCGCCGACGAACTCGCCCTTGACGTAGAGCTGCGGGATGGTCGGCCAGTTGGAGTAGTCCTTGATGCCTTGCCGCAGTTCGGCCGACGTCAGCACGTCGACGCCTTTATAGTCAGCGCCGATATAGTCGAGGATCTGCACGACCTGGCCGGAAAATCCGCATTGCGGGAAGCCGGGCGTGCCCTTCATGAAGAGAACGACGTCGTTGCCCTTCACTTCATTGTCGATGTAGTCGTTGATGCCGCTCATGGAAAACCCTTTCATGCCTGTGGGAGTCAGGCTCGAACATTACCCTTCAAATAAACCCATGGATTGCGCGAAACAAGATGTTTGCCGCCTTGCCATGCAAATGGCGCAAAGGAACGTCCGATCTTGGGCCAAGCCGTTGGCCACCATCTTCCCCGAGGCGCGATGAAAAGACGATATCCCGCCGGGTTCCTCCTCGCCGTTCTGGTCGCCGCATTGATCTTGATCTGGTGGGCCAAGTCGCCGAGAGAGCCACCGCTGGTCGTCGGCGGTGAATTGCCGGCGCCGTGCCGCGATGCGAGCTTCGAGGCGGTCGCCTATGTCATCTGCGAGATCGATCTGCGCCGCTATGACGTCGGTGTGTTCCACACAGGCCTCGATGGCAAGGCTTTCGGTTCACTGGACAAATTCGACAAGGCGATGGCGGATCAGGGCCGCCCGGTGCTGCTCGCCATGAACGCCGGCATGTATCACCAAGACCTGACTCCGGTCGGCCTTCTCGTCGAAGACGGCCGGGAGAAGGCGCCGATCAACGTCGCCGATAGCGAAGGCAATTTCTTCCTGAAACCGAACGGCGTGTTCCTGGTCCGCAAGGACGGCAAGGCGGCGGTCATGGAGACAAGCGCCTATGCCGCCGCCAGGCCGGACGTGATGTTTGCCACGCAATCCGGCCCGATGCTGGTGATCGACGGCCGGCTTCATCCCCGCTTCGAGCAGAACGGCACATCGCGCTATATCCGCAACGGCGTCGGTATGCGTGACGAAAACACCGTCGTGCTGGCGATCTCGCGCTCTGAAGTCAGCCTCGGCAGCTTTGCACGGCTGTTTCGCGATGGGCTCGACTGCGCCAACGCGCTCTTCTTCGACGGCGTCGTTTCGGCGCTGTCGAACGGCGAGCGGATGATTGTTGGTGGAAACTATCCGGCCGGGCCGATCATTGCCGTTTCGGCGAAAAGGTGAGGGAGGGTTATTTGTGCGCACGCACGCATATGAATGCAGGCGCCAAACTCAGGTCGGCAAAATGCCTGGGGTCGACCATTTCCATCTCAGGCGCGGGAAGTGGCTCGACGAAGCGGTCGAGCGTCCAGCCCGTATCGGCAAGGCCATTGAGGATATCGCCGAGCGGTCTACGATAGGATTCAACATAGGGATTTGGTTCGCCAAAACCTCCCCAATGCATGCCCCAGCGATTCGTTTCAAAATAGGTTTTCGTCCCGCGCGTGCGCGTGTCCTGCCAGTCGCGCATTGGATGGCTCATAGAGAACACCAGCCAGCCGCCCGGGCAGGAGACGCGATGAAACTCAGCGAATACCGGGCCCAGTTTTTCGACATAGTCGAGCGCCAACGAGCAAAGTATGCGATCGAAACTGCCATCCGCGAGCCAGTCGAGAGCCCTTTCGAGATTGCCAAGCCGCATATCGACATTGAGCCCAGCGCAGCGCTGACGTGCCAAAGCCAGCATTTCCGGCGTAATGTCGAAGGCACTTACCCGCGCACCTGAGCGAGCCAGCTTTTCCGAGCAGATACCGGAGCCGCAACCGGCGTCCAGTATGTTCAGACCCTTCACGTCGCCCAGCAACTCCAGCGAGGCCGGCCGTTCATAGAGGGCGTTGTGCGGCTTGATCGGCGCCAGCGCATCATAGCGCTCGGCAAAGGAAGCATAGGCACTCACTGCAACCGGATCGCTGTCGCCTTTGGCCATGACTTCCCGCTTGCGTAGAATTAGTCCGGCACGCTGGTCTGCAGGGCAAGCGCGTGCAGCACGCCGCCCATGTTGCCCTTCAGCGCGTCATAGACCATCTGGTGCTGCTGGACGCGGCTTTTGCCGCGAAAACTTTCGGCCACAACCTCGGCCGCATAATGGTCGCCGTCGCCGGCCAGGTCGCGAATCGTAACCTTGGCGTCCGGAATGCCTTCCTTGATCAGCCGTTCGATGTCGTGGGCGTCCATTGCCATGCGAGGATTCCTTGTTCAGGTCGTGATCTCATAGATATGGTCGAAAAGGCGGACGAACCACAGAGAAAGGGCCCCGCTCGATCACATCACGGATCCACGACCTCATTTGCCATGAAGCGAGGGAACCAGGATTCGTGGGCGGCGGTCAATTCGCTGACCGGTATGGCACGCGCCTCACCCAGCTTCAATTCGCTGCCGCCGGTCGAGCCGATCCACGGCGCAAAAACGCCGAGCTTGTTTTGCTGTTCGCGAATGGCGTCCCATTGCTCGCTCTGCGGGTCGATCGACAGCGTCAGCAGATAACGGCCCTGGTCCTCGCCGAACCAGACCGGGATTGGGCCTGTGCCGATCAGGCCGGGGATGGTCGCGCCGATGCCGGAGGCCATCGCCATCTCGGCCAGCGCCACCGCGATGCCGCCATCGGAAACGTCATGCGCCGCGGTAACGACACCGGAGGCGATCAGCGCCCGCACATGGTCGCCGACCCGCTTCTCGTGGCCGAGATCGACCGGCGGCGGCTGGCCGTCGGCGCGGCCATGGATGTCGCGCATATAGGCGGACTGGCCAAGATGCGTGCCCCACATGGTCGGTGCGCCGACCAGCACGATCATCTGGCCTTCGGCGGCAAAGCCGATCCGCACCATTTTCGACCAGTCGGCAATCAGACCGACGCCACCGATGGTTGGAGTCGGCAGGATGCCCTGTCCGTTGGTCTCATTGTAGAGGGAGACGTTGCCGGAGACGATCGGGAAGTCGAGCGCCCTGCAAGCATCGCCGATGCCTTTCACGGCACCAACCAACTGGCCCATGATCTCCGGCCGTTCCGGATTGCCGAAATTGAGGTTGTCGGTGGCAGCGAGCGGCAGAGCACCGGTGGCGGTAAGATTGCGCCAGCATTCGGCAACGGCCTGCTTGCCGCCCTCGTAAGGGTCGGCCTCGCAATAGCGCGGCGTCACGTCGGAGGAAAAGGCGAGCGCCTTGGTCGGATGACCGTCGACGCGCACGACACCGGCGTCGCCGCCGGGAAGCTGCAGCGAATTGCCCTGGATCAGCGTGTCGTACTGCTCCCACACCCAGCGGCGCGAGGAAAGGTCCGGGCCGCCCA
Source organism: Mesorhizobium sp. M1329 (assembly GCF_040318035.1). NCBI lineage: Bacteria > Pseudomonadati > Pseudomonadota > Alphaproteobacteria > Hyphomicrobiales > Phyllobacteriaceae > Mesorhizobium > Mesorhizobium sp. M1329. The sequence continues at coordinate 124,067 of NZ_JAMYLN010000012.1, forward strand.
GCAGCTTGAGCAGTGCGTCGGCCACATCGGCTTGCGGTGCATCGCCAGCCAATGGCGCCGGCTTCTTCGGCTCGACCCAGGGACGGTCATATTCCGGCGCCTGGTCGCCGAGATCCTTGATCGGCAGGTTGGCGACCTCGTCGCCCTGGTGCAGCACGCGGAAGCGCAGATCGTCGGTGGTCTTGCCGACGATGGCAAAATCAAGGCCCCATTTGTGGAAGATCGCCTCGGCCTGTTTTTCCTTTTCGGGGCGCAGCACCATCAGCATGCGCTCCTGGCTCTCCGAAAGCATCATCTCATAGGCGCTCATGCGCTCTTCACGCACCGGCACCTTGTCGAGATCGAGCTCGATGCCGAGGTCGCCCTTGGCGCCCATTTCGACTGCCGAGCAGGTGAGGCCGGCGGCACCCATGTCCTGGATGGCGATAACTGCGCCGGACGCCATCAGTTCGAGGCAGGCTTCGAGCAGGCATTTTTCGGTGAACGGATCGCCAACCTGCACGGTGGGCCGCTTCTCGTCGATCTTGTCGTCGAACTCAGCCGAGGCCATGGTGGCGCCGCCGACACCATCGCGCCCCGTCTTGGCGCCGAGATAGACGACCGGAAGGCCGACGCCCTTGGCCTCGGACAGAAAGATTGCGTCTGTCTTCGCGAGGCCCGCGGCAAACGCATTGACCAGGATATTGCCATTGTAGCGGGCGTCGAAATTGACCTCGCCGCCGACCGTCGGCACACCGAAGGAATTGCCGTAGCCACCGACCCCGGAAACGACGCCGGCAACGAGGTGCCTGGTTTTGGGATGGTCCGGCGCACCGAAGCGCAGCGCGTTCATCGCCGCGATCGGCCGCGCGCCCATGGTGAAGACATCGCGCAGGATGCCGCCGACGCCGGTCGCCGCTCCCTGATAAGGCTCGATGTAGGAGGGATGGTTATGGCTCTCCATCTTGAAGACGACGCAGTCGCCATCTCCGATGTCGACCACGCCGGCATTCTCGCCCGGGCCCTGGATGACTTGCGGCCCGGTGGTCGGCAGCGTGCGCAGCCACTTCTTCGAGGATTTATAGGAACAATGCTCGTTCCACATCGCGGAAAAAATACCGAGTTCGGTAAAGCTCGGTTCGCGCCCGACCAGGTCGAGGATGCGCAGGTACTCGTCGGGCTTCAGCCCGTGCGCGGCAATGAGTTCCGGAGTGATCGGCACGGAATTGGAAATGGTCATGGTCGGCAATTTGTGTCCTTGGGATCGAGTCCCGTCTTATCGCAAGCTTTGCAGCCGATACACCCCGTCCGATGACTAAAACAACGGAAAGCAACAGCTGGCCGCAAGTAGCGAAAGATCGCCACTCGACCCGCCGGTTTCAAGCCGGTTCAGGAAAAGCTGTCATAGCCGGCGCGGCCTTCGTCCAGAAGCCGCCGGATCACCGCGACGCCGTGCGCGATATCGCCCCGCTGTCGCGGCTGCGAGATGCCAAACCGCACGCCGTGAAAGGCCTGTTCGGAACGTCCCGCCTTGAACTCGTCCTCGTCGTCGATGAGCACGCCATGTTCGAGGCAAGCCTGTTTGAAAGTGCCGGAAAGCCATGGGTCCGGCAAAGTGAGCCAGACGAAGGGCACATTATCCAGCGCCTTGAAGTCGAATCCGTCGAGTGTCTCGCGCACGATCGCAATGCGCGCACCGATCTCGCCAATGCTGCGCTTGCGCATCTCGGCGGCCTGACCGGACAGCACCAGTCGGCTGCCCACCTCCGCCAGCAGGAAGGGCAGGCCGCCCGTCATCATCTTGTGGGCGACCCGGATGCGATGACGATAGGCCGGCGGGCAGGCGAGCCAACCGCCGCGAACACCCGCCGCGACCGATTTCGACAGGCCGCCGGCAACGATGGTCCGTTCGGGAGCATATTCGGCCAATAAAGGTGTCGGATCATCGGTCAGTCCGCCATAGAGATCGTCCTCGATCAGGACGACGTTGTATTGACGGGCGACTTGCGCGATTGCCTCGCGGCGCGAGGCCGACAGCGTTGTCAGCGTCGGATTTTTGGCCGTCGGCATCAAAAACATCATCTTCGGATGCTTTTGTGCACAGACGCGTTCGAAATCCTCGGGATCGATGCCCTCGTCGTCAGCCGCCACCAATGCGGTCCGGCGACCGATAAGGCCGGCGCTGCGGGAAATCTGCGAATAGGTGAGGTGCTCGAAGACGACATAGTCGCCTGGGGCGGTGAGCCCCGCAATGGTTGCCATCACCGCGGCGTGGGTGCCGAGCGTGGGTACGATCGCATCTGCGGCTGGGCGAAAGGAATTGCGTGACAGCCAGCGCCTGCCGGCTTCGAACCAGCGGTCCGGGAAATCACGAGTATAGCTTGAAATCTCATGCGGATGGTCTTGCGCCGTGCGTGTCAACACATCGGCGACGATGGCACCCTGGCCGACATCCGGTGCGGCCGTGCTATCGAAGCGCAGCTTGTCGCCGGGCGCATCCATATAGCGCGTGCCTTGTTCGACCGGCCCCAGGAACTCCGGCTTCGCGCTCTCCGACTGTTGAGCGAGAACATAGGTCCCGCGGCCGACCTCGCCGCTGACCAATCCCCGCTCGCGCAGCAGTTGATAGGCCCTGCCGACCGTGCCGACGGTCGTGCCGATGTCGTATGCCAGATCGCGCTGCGGCGGCAGCTTTGCCCCTGCACCGATCAGGCCGCGGTCGATGTCCGTCTCGATGGAATCGGCAAGCCGCTGATAGAGCGGGCCGGTGCCGGCGGTAAGGTCTGGAAGCCAAGTTGTCATCGTGACAATTTTGTACATTGCACCGATTTGGGAGTCAATACATATGAAGCAAGCCGTACAAAACGGCACAATTGCAATCTTGGCAGAAAGAAAATGGGTACAATAGAGACAATCCGCTACGCGGCAGTTGAATTGACCGGAAGCCGCTCGTCGGGCCGGAGATCCTATGTTCGCCGGCTTGTGCAAGTGGTCACGTCATTCGTCCGATGGATCGACAGCCTGCTGGATCGCCGACGCAGTCGGCTAGTTCTGCTCGAGATGACCGACGCCCAGCTCAAGGATATCGGCATTTCGCGCTGCGATGCCCATCGTGAGGGTCTGAGGCCGTTCTGGGACTGAGCCGCCACGCTGGTCATCGCGGAGATGCGACCTCCTTCTTGCCTTCACAGGATTCTCACCTGCGACGCCTCCGATAAATAGGGGTATTGCTGAAAACAGCTATTTCACCTATTTTCCGGCGTGAAGGAGATTACCATGGCGAGTTTCACGCTCACAGATCTCGGCAATAAGTCTGGCGAGGTCGTCGAGGCTGCGTTCCGTGGTCCCGTCGACATCACCAAGCGCGGCAAGCGAAAGTTCGTGCTCCTCACGGCGGAGCAGTTTGACCGCATCACCGGCCGCAGCGCTCAGCGGGCACACCGCGTTGAGGATCTGTCGGCCGAGGAACGCGACGAGCTTCTGGCCGGCCTCGACGCAATTGCGCGAGATGATGTCCGGGATGACTGAGCTTGGTCACGGACAGATCATTCTCTACTCCTATCTGTGGGCAAGGGAATATGACCGCGGCGAGGAGAGCGGACGCAAGGCGCGGCCGGCTTGCGTCATGCTGATCGTTGCCGGTAAGAATGGCCGCAAGCAGGCGCTGCTCTTTCCGGTCACGAGTCAGCCGCCACGCCCTGACGCGTACTATGTCGAGGTTCCTGAGACGGAGGCCCGTCGCGCCACGCTCTATACGCCAGCCTGGGTTATCGTCGATGAGTTCAACACCGATGATCTCGCGACGAGCTGGGCGCTCGAGGATGCCAAGCCGCTTGGCCAATTCACGCGCAAGTTCATGTCACGGATCGCCGGTGAAGCTGCTGCGGCGATCCGTGCAGGCGCCGCGCGAACCGTGCCAAGACGCTAAAGGCAGCCAGGGCGGGAGAACGTCATCGCGGATGCATGCGTTCCGCCCTGATCCGCGTGACACCGTGGTCCACAAGCACCGCCACAATGCACAGCATCAGAAAAAGCCCGGTGATGGCCAGAGCTGAGACGGCGACGCTGGTCGCACCGTTCTTAGCGAGATCGAGGAACGGGTAGGGCACTTCACCGGCAATCGGCGCCCGTAGCAGCGCGTAGGCCAGGTAGGCGATCGGATAGATCATCCACCAGGAGATGTCGCGCCACCGCGTCGAGCCGTCAGCTCCCGCCACAAGCCACCACAGCACAAACAGCACCGGCGTCACATAGTGCAGAAGAACGTCGCAGAGCAGGAACAGCCCTTGCGGCTGCCAGAGCTGCGCCAGGACCGTTGCATAAACGATGAGAACCAGCGTATGGCGACGGCTACGCCCGCTCGCATCCGTGGCCCGGCAAAGGCCGGAAACCAGGCGTAACCCGTCGATGACAGCAACGAGGCATGGACAAGCACCGCGCCGATGTTGGTCAGGACGGTGAAGAAGCTGAAATAGAAGACCAGCGAGCCGACAAAGCCGCGGCCGGCCGCCATTGATGCCGGGACGGTGATGCAGATCTGCAGGACGAGTCCGGCCAGGCCGATAACCAGACCGGTGATCTGCAGCAAGCGACCCACTGGGCTAGGCAGCAGCGCCGCAGGCCGGATTGCCCGCCTGCCAGCGGGCAATGTCCGAGCCGATGCGCGCGCCGAGCGGTTCCGCCATCAGCGGGCCGAACACGTCGACGCGGCTCGAATTGCCTTGCGCCTGCACGACCAGCAGCGGCTTTCCGCCATAATGCTTGGCCGGCACCAGCAGGAAGCGGGGCGTGCCGCTAAACGAATTCAGTTCGTTGGCCATCTGGTAAGATTTGAAGGCAGGGTCCTTGCTGGCGATCCAGCATTTGTGGGCAGCGATTGCCACCTGTTCCATGGCAAGCAGTGACGCGCTCTTGCCCGCCGGCGCCGGCGTGCTCTTCGGGCCTGACTGGCATGAGGCGAGTACAAGCCCGGCGACAGTAGCGACGGCGAGGCGCGTGGTCGTCAGTCTCATGTTCAAGCGGCGCCCATCTCGAGTTCGGACAGAAAGATCTTCAGACCGTCTGTCATCTCACCCCAGACGCGCGACAGCGCCGGATGCTGCAAGGCGATTTGCTCGTAGGCATCGAATTTCGGATAGGCGTCAAGCAGGTCGGGGCGGCCGATCGTTGTCCTGAAATTGTTGAAGATGAAGCGGGTCGGCGTCAGCCAGGCATCGGCGAAGGAGATGTCGTCGCCGAGCGCGAACGGGCCATGCGCCATGCGGGTCTCGATTGCAGCAAGCCCGTGATGCAATCGGGCGAACTGGGCCTTGATCTCCGCCTCATTGCGCTGCGGCACGAAATAGAGCTCGAACAGCTTCATCATCGGCGCGAGCACGTCGAGGTCGGTGATGCGGGCGAACATGCGCACCAGCGCCCGGTCTTTCGAATCCTTGGGCAGCAATGCAGGCTCGGGAAAGCGCTCCTCCAGATATTCGGCAATGACCACCGATTCGACGATCGTTTCGCCCGAGCCGGTGATCAGCACCGGAATCCGGTTGAGCGGCGAGATGGCACGAAAGGCTTCGGGGATGGGAAACCCCGGCGGTGGTGCAATGACCTTGAGCGGCACGTTCTTGATATAGGCCAGCGCCCGCACGATCGACGAATAGGGCGACAACGGCCGCGAATAGAGTTTCATGACCGTCGCTCCAGGAGGAAAATTGAAGGCATCAAGCGGCGATGCCCAGCGCGCTTTCGAACAGCGCCCGGCCGTCGCTGCCGCCATGCGCCGCTTCGATCAGGTTTTCCGGATGCGGCATCAGGCCGAGCACGTTACCGCGGCCGTTGACGATGCCGGCAATGTCGTTGATCGAGCCGTTGGGATTGGTGCCTTCGGCATAGCGGAACACCACCTGGCCTTCGCCCTCGAGGCGAGCCAGCGTTTCCACGTCGGCAAAATAATTGCCGTCATGATGCGCCACCGGCGCGCGGATGACCTGGCCCGGCTGATAGCGGCGGGTAAACATCGTGTTGGCATTAGCAATCTGCAGCTTGACTTGCCGGCAGACGAATTTCAGCGAGGTGTTGCGCATCAATGCGCCCGGCAGCAAGCCTGCCTCGACCAGGATCTGGAAACCGTTGCAGACGCCGATGACCGTGACGCCCCTGGCCGCCTTTTCGGCCACAGCCCGCATCACCGGCATGCGCGCGGCAATGGCACCGCAGCGCAGATAATCGCCAAAGGAAAAGCCGCCGGGAATGGCGATCAGGTCGACATCGGGAATTTCGGTGTCGGTCTGCCAGACGGTGACCGGCGGCGTGCCGGAAATCTTGGTCAGCGCCGCGATCATGTCGCGGTCGCGATTGAGGCCGGGGAGCAGGACGACGGCTGATTTCATTTTGGTTCGTAGGGCCTCTGGGCTTCGGCGAGTTCGCGCAATTCTAGGCGGCGTTCTATGCGCTCAAGGCGATCGTCTTGACGGCCGAGAATGCCATAGATGTTGTGAATGTCGCTTTGCGTTGCGACCATGTGACCCCGAACTACGTTCAACTCCCGCTTCACTTCGGAAACATCTTGGCGAAGTTCAGCGACTTCGTGATGCACACGCTTGAGGAGCTCATACATCAACTCATTCGTGGCTTCCGTCATCTGCCCTCCGGTACAACCTCAGGTAATGGCCACACTATAGTTCTCAATCACCGTATTCGCCAGAAGCTTGTCACACATGGCTTTCAGATCGGCCTCGGCCTTGGCCTTGTCGCCCTCGGCAAGCTCGACATCGAAAACCTTGCCTTGCCGCACCTGGCCAACGCCGCCGAAACCCATTGCGGACAGCGCATGCTCGATTGCCTTGCCTTGTGGATCGAGCACGCCGTTCTTGAGGGTTACGGTAATGCGGGCCTTGATCACGCTGGACATGCTCCTGTTCACCTGTTGAGCGGGCAAGCCGTCAGTGCGGCTTGCCTTTGACGCCGTCGGTCGATGCGACGAGCACCGGTCCGGCCGGACGCGGCGGCTCGTTCTCGTTCATGATGCCGAGGCGGCGGGCAACTTCCTGATAAGCTTCGACGAGCCCGCCCATGTCGCGGCGGAAGCGGTCCTTGTCGAGCTTGTCCTGGGTCGCCACGTCCCACAGCCGGCATGAGTCCGGCGAAATCTCGTCGGCGACGACGATGCGCATCATATCGCCTTCGAACAGGCGGCCGCATTCGATCTTGAAGTCGACGAGCTGGATGCCGACCCCCATGAACAGGCCGGAAAGGAAGTCGTTGACGCGAATGGCCAGCGCCATGACGTCGTCGATCTCCTGCGGGCTCGCCCAGCCGAAGGCGGTGATGTGCTCTTCCGATACCATCGGATCGTCGAGCGCATCGGCCTTGTAATAGAATTCGATGATCGAGCGCGGCAGCACGGTGCCTTCCTCGATGCCCAGGCGCTTGGCCAGCGAGCCGGCGGCGACGTTGCGCACCACCACTTCGAGCGGTATGATCTCGACTTCCTTGATCAGCTGCTCGCGCATGTTGAGCCGGCGGATGAAGTGGGTCGGAATGCCCATCCGGTTGAGATGATTGAAGATGTGCTCGGAAATGCGGTTGTTGAGCACGCCTTTGCCATCGACGATTTCATGCTTCTTCTTGTTGAAAGCGGTAGCGTCGTCCTTGAAGAACTGGATCAGCGTGCCAGGCTCCGGTCCCTCATAAAGGATCTTGGCCTTGCCTTCATAAATGCGGCGGCGATTTTTCATCTGATTTTTCTCTGGATTTGCGGGCAGGCGGCAAGCGACCAGTACTGTCCGTCTGCCTAAAATAAGATGGCGACGGTGGGGTTCAATGCCGGTGTCTATCCCAATCGCACTGTTTGCTCAATCGGCAAATCCTTTCAATCAACCGCTTTCGGGGACCGAAATGCCGCAGCGCAGCAACCAATGTAGCATATTGACCGGCCGGCGCCCTTTTGGTTTGTGCTCCGGCAACACATATTGGCGCAACGAATCGGATTTCACGGAGGGATGCCATGAGCAGCATGAAAGACCGCGAAGAAGGCTTTGAGCGCAAATTCGCATTCGACGAGGAACTTCGGTTCAAGGCCGCGGCACGCCGCAACAGAGCGCTCGGCCTGTGGGCTGCCGAAAAGCTAGGCAAGTCAGGCGCCGACGCCGACGCTTATGCCAGGGAAGTGGTCGTCAGCGACATCGAGGAAGCCGGCGATCACGACGTTTTCCGCAAGATACGCAAGGATTTCGATGCGGCCGGCATCGACCAGTCGGACCATCAGATCCGCCGCACCATGGATGAATTGATGGCGCAGGCGATCGAGCAGATCAAGAACACCTGATCTTTCCGCCGGTATCGATAGAATGCTGGACCAATCGACCGCCCGGCCCAGCCGGGCGGTTTTTCTTTGCCTTTGCGGTCGTTTCCGGCTGAATTGCTGCAAGCAAAGAGGAAATCGCCAATGTCCCTGAAGTCACGCCTTGCGGCCGACGAGACGCTGTTCACCGCATGGTCCGGCGTGCCGGATGCTTTGACGGTCGAGATACTGGCCAGGCAAGGGTTCGACGCGGTTACGCTCGACATGCAGCATGGTGGCCATCACGAGGACAGCGTACTGCGCGGGCTTGTGCCGGTGCTGGCCGCCAACAAGCCGGCTTTGGTGCGCATTCCGGTCGGCCGCTTCGACATGGCCAGCCGCGCGCTCGACTTCGGCGCCGAGGCGGTGATCGCGCCGATGGTGAATTCAGTGGCGGACGCAAAGCTGTTTGCCGCCGCCATGAAATACCCGCCGCTCGGCGAGCGCTCCTGGGGCCCCACCTATGCCTTTCCGCGCCATGGCAAGGGCGATCATGCCGACTGGCTGCGCGACAGCAACCAGCGCACCATGGCGTTCGCCATGGTCGAAACGCGCGCCGCGCTTGAGGCACTCGACGGCATCCTCGACACGCCGGGCATCGACGGTATCTTCCTAGGCCCTTCGGATTTCTCGATCGCCTGGTCGAAGGGGACCACCGTCAGTTCGACGCTGGAGAGCATGATGGAGACCGTCGCCTCGATCGCCGAGCGCACCCGTAAAGCCGGGAAGCATGCGGCGATCTATGTGATGGAACCGGCCATTGCCGGTCGCGTGGTGTCGATGGGCTACCGGCTGCTGGCGATGGGTTCCGAGCATTCGCTGATTTCGCTTGGGGCAAAGACCCTGCTGAACAGCGTCAGGGGCTCAATCGCTTCCTAGAGATCCGTCAGGAATTTCGCGAAGGTCATCGATCCTTCGGGCCAAGGGCCGAAGCCGGAATCTGCGTTGAGATGGCCGGCATCGCCGGCGTCGATGAACAGCGAGCCCCACGCCGCGGCAATGTCCTCGGCGACGCCGAAGGCGCAGAACGGGTCGTTGCGGCTGGCGATCACCACCGACGGAAACGGCAGCGGGTCGCGCGGATAGGGGCCGAAGGTCATCAGGTGCCTGGGCTTTATCTTTGGATTGGCGACATCGGGCGGCGCCACGAAGAAGGCGCCGGCGACCTGCCGCTCAAACCGAGGCAAGGCCTGGATGACCGCGGCGACGCCAAGCGAATGAGCGACGATGACGACCGGCCGCTCGGCCTCGTTGACCGCCTTGGCGACACCGGCCGTCCAATCCTCGCGCACCGGCTTCGACCATTCCGTCTGTTCGACGCGGCGCGCTGTCGACAGTTTCGACTGCCAGCGGCTCTGCCAATGATCGGGGCCGGAATTTGTGTAGCCCGGCACGATGAGAATATCTGCTTCCCTGACTTTCATGGCGCGCATGTAGCGAGAGGCGCTGTCGGGTGCAACCGGGTATAAACTCAACAGCGACACGCAAACGGTCTCTCACGAGCCCGGTTCTGCTCGTTATTGTGAACACCATGTTCGCTTCTTGCACTCTTGTGTGAACGATCGCGATCGATGATCTGTCGCCGGGAAAGAATGGCTGTTCCGAGATTTTGGCACGGACACGGCGTAGAATGATTGATGGCGCCGGGTTCCTCCATTGGAAGCTTGTCGAGCGCCGCTTGAACGGAGCACTTTGATGAGCGAACTGCCTTTTGCCGCGACGACCCCGGTCAGCGTTGCCCGCGTCGGCTTGCGGGCGCGCGAAGCAGAAAATCTCGCTGCCTACTATCGCAAAGTCGTCGGTTTGCAGGAACTGAGCCGCGCCGGCGGCACGATTACGCTCGGCGCAGTCAATCGCCCTTTGCTCGACATCGAAGCGGATCCGGCCGCGAAACCCGATGACCCGCGCAGCGCCGGTCTTTTCCACACCGCCTTCCTGCTACCCAGTCGGGCCGATCTCGGCCGCTGGATCAATCACGCCATCGCCGGCAAGATCGGCATCGAGGGTGCATCCGATCATCTGGTCAGCGAGGCGCTTTATCTAACCGATCCGGAAGGCAACGGCATCGAGATCTATGCCGACCGCCGTCCGCAGGACTGGAAATGGAACGGGGACAAGATCGCGATGGCGACGGAGCGGCTGAACATTCAGTCGGTCGTTGCCGAAGTGCCGGCCGGCGACACCGGCTGGCAGGGCGCGCCGGAAAACAGCATTATCGGTCACGCCCATTTGCGGGTCGGCAGGCCGGAAGAAGCCGAAGCATGGTGGCATCAGGAGTTCGGTTTCGACACCGTGGCAAAGTACGGCGGCGCGGCGGTGTTCCTGTCGTCCGGCGGCTATCATCACCACATTGGCGCAAATGCGTGGCAGAGCGCGGGCGCCGGTCGCCGAGATCCCTCCCGCTCCGGCTTGGCCTGGGTCGAGATGCGTTCGGACAATGCCGCAAGCGAGACCACCCGCGAGGACCCGTGGGGCACAGTGATAAGGACGGTTCCCGGCAAGGCGTAGGCCAATGCATGTCGCGCAAAAGTGTGCAGCGGTTTTGCGATAACGACATGCATAAAAACAAGAATCTAGATTAGAGGTTCGCCTTCTCAAGCAGGCGTCCAAGCATGAGCAGGCCCGCTGGCCATACGCCCAGGCCGGCCTCGTTCCCCATATGGCCAAGATCGCCGGCATCGGCGATATCCGCGCCCCAGGCGGCGGCAAAAGCGGTCGCCTTGTCGAAGGTGACGCGGGGGTCGCTGCGGCTCGCCACCACCAATGTTGGGAAGGGCAGGCGCTTCAGCGGCATCGGCGCGAACGGGCGCACCGCGTCGAATGAGGGATCGGCATCCTCGACATTGGTCGCGGCAACCAGGAGTGCCGCCGCGACCTTGTCGAGTTGGCTTTGACTGGCGCCGGCAGCCCACTTCACCGCCGTCGCCACCGCCAGCGAATGCGCAAGCAGCACGATGCGGCGGGGTGCGGCGGCCACCGCGGCATCCACCTGGCCGATCCAGTCTTCAGGCTTCGGCCGGTCCCACTCAGCCTGCAGCACGCGGCTCGAATTGGGGAACACCCGGCACCAATGCGACATCCAATGATCCGGCCCGGAATTGCCGCGCCCGGGCAGGGCAAGGAAATCGAAATCTCCGGCCGACGAAATCATCAGGCTTCTCCGAACACTCGGCTGAAGATCGTATCGACGTGCTTGGTATGGTAGCCCAAGTCGAATTTCTCGCGGATCTCGGCCTCGGGCAAGGCTGCGACCACGTCCTTGTCGGCCAGAAGTTCCTCAAGAAAATCAGCGCCTTGCTCCCACACCTTCATCGCATTGCGCTGCACCAGCCGGTAGGCGTCCTCGCGCGAAACGCCGGCTTGCGTCAGCGCTAGCAGCACGCGCTGCGAATGCACAAGGCCGCGGAATTTGTTCATGTTCTTCAGCATGTTGTCGGGGTAGACGAGCAGTTTGTCGACGACGCTGGTCAGCCGTGAGAGCGCGAAATCGAGCGTCACCGTCGCGTCGGGCCCGATCATGCGCTCGACCGAGGAATGCGAGATGTCGCGCTCGTGCCAGAGCGCCACATTCTCCATTGCCGGCAATGCGAAGGAGCGCACCATGCGGGCAAGGCCGGTGAGGTTCTCGGTCAGCACAGGGTTGCGCTTGTGCGGCATCGCCGACGAGCCCTTCTGTCCGGGTGAAAAGTACTCTTCTGCTTCAAGTACCTCGGTGCGCTGCAGATGGCGCACCTCGATCGCCAGCCGCTCGATCGACGAGGCGATGACGCCGAGCGTGGCGAAGAACATCGCATGGCGGTCGCGCGGAATCACCTGCGTCGACACCGGCTCGGGCTTCAGTCCGAGTTTCTTGGCCACGTATTCTTCGACATAAGGATCGATATTGGCGAAGGTGCCGACCGCACCCGAGATGGCGCAGGTGGCGATGTCCTCGCGTGCGTGCACCAGCCGCTCGCGGCAACGCGAGAATTCGGCATAGGCCTGTGCCAGCTTGATGCCGAAGGTGGTCGGCTCGGCATGGATGCCGTGGCTGCGGCCGATGGTGATGGTGTCCTTGTGCTCGAACGCGCGGCGCTTGAGCGCCGCAAGCAGCCCGTCAATGTCGGCCAGCAGGATGTCGCTGGCCCGGGTGAGCTGCACGGCAAAACAGGTGTCGAGAACATCGGACGATGTCATGCCCTGGTGGATGAAGCGGGCATCCGGCCCGACGAATTCGGCAAGATGCGTGAGAAAGGCGATGACGTCGTGCTTGGTGACGCGCTCGATCTCGTCGATCGCTTGGACATCGAACTTCGCCGCCCCACCTTTCTCCCAGATGGTCTTGGCGGCCCCCTTCGGGATGACGCCGAGCTCGGCCAATGCGTCGCAGGCGTAGGCCTCGATCTCGAACCAGATGCGGAACCGGGTTTCGGGCGACCAGATGGCCACCATTTCCGGCCGGGAGTAGCGAGGGATCATCGGTCAGTCCTGACTTGCGGGAGCGTTCGCCAGCGTCCTAACAGAGCGAGATGGAATGCTCAACGCTGCTGGCGCGCAAACCAGATGCTGGCAATTGCGAGCGCGATGAAACCTAGCGGAAAATACAGCCGGATGCCGAGGACGACAAACTGATAGAGTGCCGTCAACATCGTGAACACGAACTGGAAAACCCAGGTGATGGTAAGCGCGGGTGCATGCCATTGGACGTAGTAGGAGCGGTATTGCAGCCCAAACAGGCCGCCGGTGACGGCGATCGTCGCTGCGAGAAAGCAGACGAAGGCGGCCGCGAGGGCGATCTCCCAGTGGCGTCCGAGCGAGACGAGCCGCGCCAGGAACAGCCCAATCGGGAAAGCCAGCGCACCGCCGGCAGCATAAAGCAGCGAGACGAAGCGGATCTTTGCCGGGGTCTCCCAGTCGTACTGCAGCAGATTGAGCAGCGCGCTGGCGCCCATCGCTATGGCCCACAGCAGCGCGCCGACGGACGCAGCACGCAGCGGCGGTAAAGCGCGGCGCAGACGATGCAAGGCGCGGGTGCGCATGGCCAGGAGCGTCACAGCCGTCCGGTTACCGCGATCCAGCGATAGTCCGGCCCTTCGAAGCCGTATTGGCGCACCGCGATCAGCACGGCATAGGCGCTGAGGCTATCCAGCGAAAATGTCTGAACCGCGCCGATCTGGTAGCCAGTCGGACAGCCTCTGCTTTGCGGGATCGATTTGTCCTCGTGAATAATCCTTGTCTGGCCGCCGTCCTTCGCCTCGATGCGCAGCAGGCGAAAGCCGTTGATCTCGCCCAGGCTCTGGCAGCGTTCGGTGTCGTTCATGCCGATCTGGTCGAGCCGGAACTCAAGCGGATCGTCGACCGGCGAGAAGATCGGGCGCGGATTGACCACCATGCGGAAGGGATCGGCAGAAAGCTCGGTCACCGGGTTGAAGCCGGCGGTGATGCCGCGAATTGCCGTGAGTTCCGCCTGACTGACGATCGCTTCGCCCTTTTGCCGGGCCTGCAGCCGCGCTGCGTCCACCGCGGCATTCTCGTCGTCGAGCCGGACACGGATCGGCGAGCCCTTCAGGAAACTGTCGTTGGCCGTGTCGACATAATAGCGGTTCGCATAGGGAAATCCCGATCCGTCCTGGACGCCGTATTCCTCGAAGGCAAAGACCCCGCCATCACGGCTGAAGCCGAGGATCTCAAGCTCGGCGACATCGCCTGCGTGGGCGGCGACCAAAGTTGCAAGCGGGGCAAGCAGGCAGACGGCAAACAGGGCAAGATTTCGCATGGGGCTTCCATTCAGGCGGTCGACGCCGTTAAATTCCTATCACGATGCCGTCAAAAGATCGTGCTGACTGAAACACAAGGTCGATGCATCCAATCCGGCCGTCGTGCTTCCATACGTTCGCGAATCTTGGCTGCATCTCGACCAAGCGCGACAGCGGCGAGGGCGCTCACAGGGGCCATCACCACTTCATTCCTCTCAGCCTTGTCGCCGAGGTCGAGGGCCAGAAGGTGCGGCTCTCAGCAAACTCGGATGTTGCGGTCACGTTCGAAGAAGAAAAATCCGAACCCAGCTGATCAAAAGTCCAATCTGATTACGGCAAACCCGAATGAGCGTTGCGCGGTCAGCGCGATGACCAGACCGGGAACAGATCGCCCTCGGCCGGCGTCGCGGCAAAGACGCCGCGGCTGATGGCGCGCGCCATCGTGGCGCCGGCCGCGGCGTAGAGATCGATGGCATCGTTGGGTGCGAGCTCGATGCCGCTCTTGCCGGTTGCCAGCGCGAAGACCAGATCGCCGTCTGCGGGCGTGTGCGTCGGCCAAATGGCACGGACGAAGCCGTCATGCGCTGATATCGCCAGGCGTTTGGCTGCGGCCTTCGTGAGTACCGCATCGGTGGCGATCACGGCGATGGTCGTGTTGGCGCCGGTTTCCGCCTGCCCTGCGGCATGCTTGTCACGGAACTTCAGCACGATCTTTCTGGCATCGTCAGGCACCGGGTGGGGAAAGCCTAAGCCGCCGAACTCGTCGCCGATCTCGAACGGCGCCGCCCAGAAATGGCGGGTCCCGGCGACCGTCACCGAGCCGGTCGGGTTGACGGCGGCGAGCGCGCCGATGGTGACGCCGCTGTCCAGCGCTGTCGAGGCCGAGCCGAGCCCGCCCTTCAGGCCGGAGCTCAAAGCCCCGCAACCTGCGCCGGCAGTGCCGAGCGCAAAGTCGATCGCGGCGGCTTGCGCGGCTTCGTAGCCGAGGTCGCGGTAAGGCGGATACCGGCTCCAATCCTTGTCGCCGCCATTGCGCAGGTCGAACAGGATCGCCGCCGGCACTATCGGCACGCGAAAGCCGCCGACCTCGACGCCGATGCCTCTTTCGCGCAAGGCCGCCTGCACCCCCGACGCGGCGTCAAGGCCAAAAGCCGAGCCGCCCGACAGCACCACGGCATGGATGGCGTGGATCGAATTGTGCGGCTCGAGCAGGTCGGTTTCGCGGGTGCCCGGCGCACCGCCCAGGATTTGCACACCGGCCACGGCCGGTTCGTCGCAGATGACGGTGGTCACACCGGATTTCAGCTTGGCATTCGCCGCATTGCCGACACGCAGGCCGGCGACGTCGGTGATGAGATTGCGCGGACCCGTATGGAACATCCCCGTGCTTGACATCATTGGCTCTCCGCTGGCACGAAACGGCCGCCGTCGAAACGGTAGGCTTGATAAGGATTTTGCGCCAGGTCACCTTTTTCGTCAAAGCGGATCGGTCCGATCGCCGTGGTGAAGTCATGCGCGGTCAGCACGTTAGCCAGCCTCTCGCCGGAGCTTTGCGTCAATGCTGAAGCGGCCTTGGCGATCTCGACCGCGGCATAGGCGGGTAGCGTGTAACCTTCCGGCACGATGTTTTGTCCGGCAAAGCTCTGCAGCACCTTGGGGTCGGCGACATCGGCCCATTCGGGCGGCGCAATCATCAGCGTGCCGACGGCATAAGGCACGTCGCCGAGCGGCGCGCGCAACGCTTCGCCGCCGGCAAACACCATTCCGGTGTCGAGCTGGCCGGCGTCGCGGCCCATAATGGCGACATCATCGCCGTCGCCGCCGGCAAAGACATGCGTTGCGCCGGCTTTCTTAAGTCGGCCGATCAGGCCGATCTGGTTGTCGAGCTGCGGCCGGAACGTGTCGACGAACACCGGCTTCAGCGCCGCTTGCTCGGCGGCTGCCCGAAACGTCTCGGCCATTTCGCGGCCATAGATCGTGCCGTCGTCGACGATGGCGAACAGCTCGTTCTGCCATAGGCGGGTGAGGATGGCGGCGACGGCATTGCGCTCGTCGTCGCCGCGTGGCCCGAGACGATAGATCGGCCATCCGGTCTTGGCGCGCCGGTCGGTCAGGCTTTCCGTACGGACGCCGACTGTGATCACCGGTATGCCGGCATCCTTGAGGATCGGTAGAGCCGCCTCGATTGCGTCGGTGCACAAAAACCCGATGACGATGTTGACCTTGGCTGCGGTGAACTCCCGCGCGGCAGCGGCGCCACCGTCGGCCGTGCAGGCGTCATCGATCGTCTTGATTTCGGCATCGTTCGCTTCAGCCGCCATTGTCGCGCCGGCCTCGATCTGTTTGCCGAGGATCGCCGACGCCCCCGACAAAGGTGCCGCGACGCCGACCAGCAGCGTCTCGGCACTTGCACTACCGGCGACCGAGAGCCAGGCCAGCACCGCTATCGTGGTCGTCCAAGGTCGCATGCGAGCGAAGAATTCCTCTGCACCGGTCGCGTGGTTGCTGGCGCCAATGCCGTCAAGACCTAAAGGCTGGCCAGCTTTGGTGCAACACGCGAATTCTGGATATACGTCAAGCACTTCGCTTGTGGCATGCAATATCCCCCCATATATAACGGTTGGTTCTGACTAGTGGAAAATCATCGGTGCTGAAGAAGAATGACATCGGGCCGCAGGCCTACCGCGACGCGATGGCCCATTTTGCCGGCCATGTACATGTAGTCACCACCGATGGCCCCGCCGGCAGGCGCGGCGCGACGGTGATCGCGGCCTGCTCGGTGTCGGACACGCCGCCGACCATCCTGGTCTGCCTCAATCGTGAAAATCCCAAGAACGAGCCGTTCGTGGAAAACGGCAAATTTGCCCTGAACACGCTGGCTTCGGATCAGGAGCCGCTGTCGATCGGCTTTTCCGGCATTACCGGCCTGCCGGTCGAGGAGCGTTTCGCGTTGGCCGAATGGGATGTGATCTCGACCGGTTCGCCGACGCTGAAGGGCGCGCTCGCCGTCTTCGACTGCGAACTGATCGATACCAAGGATCTGGCCACCCATCGTGTGCTTTTTGGCAAAGTTACAGGTTTGCGCATCGGCGATAATTTGCGGCCGCTGATCTATCACAACCGCGGCTACCACGCTCTGTAAAGGCTTTCAGATGGCCGCGCCCGCGGAGAGAGAATGACCGAGTTGAAAACCGCGTCCGGCGCCACGGACGATCGACGAGACGCTCGATCTGTTGACCTGTGCGGATTATGTGGCGGACCGGTCGCTGGCGACCGTGCTGTTTTTATGCGTTCGGTCGACCCGCGCCGGTGGATCGAGGCTGGCGTGATGCGCGTCGCATAACCACATGTCTCCCAGGGAGAAAATCATGGAACGCAGTATCTATCTCGATGAGGCTCGCGACCCGCTGATCATCGCGGAGGGCTGGATGAAGGACGGCAAGGATGTCGCCATCGCCACCGTGGTCGAGACCTGGGGTTCGGCACCGCGGCCGGTCGGCAGCCATCTGGTCATCGACGCCGAAGGCAATTTCCACGGCTCCGTTTCGGGCGGCTGCGTCGAAGGCGCCGTGGTGACCGAAGCGGTCGACGTCATCGATAGCGGCAAGGCGAAGATGCTGGAGTTCGGCGTCGCAGACGAGACCGCCTGGCAAGTCGGCCTGTCATGCGGCGGCCGCATCAAGGTCTATGTCGAAAGATTGGGTTGATCTCGAATGGATCCCTATGCCCTGAAGACACTCAACGCCGAACGCCGCGCCCGCCGCGCGGCAATCCTGGTCACCGATCTCGGCGACGGCCGCGACCGTGTCGTGCGCGAGGGCGACCGGGTAGCCGGCGAACTCGGGGCGGCCGTCGCCAAGGCATTTCGCACCGGCAATTCCGGTTCGGTCGAAGCTGAGGGGCGGACGTTCTTCCTCAACGTACATCTGCCGCAGCCGCGTCTGGTGGTGATCGGCGCCGTCCACATCAGCCAGGCGCTGGCACCGATGGCCAGGATCGCCGGCTATCCCGTAGAGATCATCGATCCGCGCACGGCCTTTGCCACGCCCGATCGTTTTCCCGATATCGCACTGCATGCCGAATGGCCAGAGGATGTGCTGACGCGTCAGCCGCTCGATAGCTATACGGCGCTGGCTGCTCTCACCCACGATCCGAAGATCGACGATTTCGCGCTGAAGGCGGCGCTCGACGCCGGCTGCTTTTATGTCGGTGCGCTCGGCAGCCGCAAGACCCACGCCAAACGTGTGGAACGCCTGCTGGCTTCGGGGGCGACGGCCGACCAGATCGCCCGCATTCATGCCCCGATCGGCCTCGACATTGGGGCTGCCAGCCCGGCCGAGATCGCCGTCGCGGTGTTGGCGCAAGCGATCCACGCCTTTCGCTCGCGCGGCCTCGAATCCAAAGGCGCGGTCGCGTGAAATTTGGTCCCGTTGCGATCGATGCGGCCGAAGGGGCAGTGCTGGCGCACGCCACCACGGCCGGCGAGCGCCGCTTCCGCAAGGCGCACAGGCTAAGCGCCGGGGATGTGTCCCTGTTGAAGGCCGCTGGCATTTCCGAGGTCGTCGCGGCGGTGTTGGCGCCCGATGATCTCAGCGAGGACGTCGCCGCCGAAAAGATCGCTGCATCCATGATCCACCGCAACATCGAGGCGAAGCCCGCCGCGACCGGCAGGGTCAACCTCCACGCGCAGGCTGCCGGCATGTTCACCGTCGACGCGGCGATGATCGATGCTATCAACGCCGTCGATCCGACGATCACCATCGCCACGCTCGCGCAGTATGCGCCGGTCGAAAAAGGTCAGATGGTAGCAACGGTGAAGATCATTCCGTTTGCGGTCGCCTCCGCTTTGGTCGATGCGGTGGCAGGGATCTGCGCCGGCGGCGAGATCTTTGCGGTCAACGCCTATCAGCCGGTGCGCGTCGGCGTCATCCAGACGGTGCTGCCCGGCATCAAACCCAGCGTGCTCGACAAGACGATGCGCGTCACCGAAGCACGCCTGGCGCGTTCGGGCGGCAGGCTGGCGGCGGAGCGTCGAACGCCGCATGAAATTATCCCCGTCGCCGAGGCTGCGGCTTCGCTGATACGCGACAACGATATGGTGGTTATCTTCGGCGCCTCGGCGATGGCCGATTTTGGCGACGTCGTTCCCGCTGCGATCGAAAAGGCAGGCGGCACTGTCATCCGCGCCGGTATGCCGGTCGATCCCGGCAATCTGCTGGTGCTAGGCACACTAGGCGGCAAGCGCATCATCGGTGCGCCGGGCTGCGCCCGCAGTCCCAAGGAGAACGGCTTCGACTGGGTGCTCGACCGGCTGATCGCCGGCCTCGACGTGACCGCCAGGGATATTGCCGGCATGGGTGTCGGCGGGCTGTTGATGGAAATTCCGACGCGGCCGCAGCCGCGCGAGCCATTGCCGGCCAAAGCCGAACCAAAGGTCGAGATCGTGCTTCTGGCCGCCGGCCGCTCCAGCCGCATGGGCGGGCCGAACAAGCTCTTGGCGCTCTTCGACGGCAAGCCGCTGGTCCGTCGCACTGCCGAACGCGCGGTCGGTTCGAAAGCCGCGGCCACCATCGTCGTCACTGGCCATCAGCGCGAGCGCGTGCGCGATGCACTGTCTGGCCTCGATGTGACGTTCGCCGACAATCCGGAATTCGCCGAGGGTCTGTCTTCGTCGCTGAAGGCCGGCATCGCCAAGATTTCCGGCGACGCCGCCGGCGCCATGATTGTCCTCGGCGATATGCCTGGCGTCGCCTCGGCCGACCTCGACAGGCTGATCGAGGCGTTCCGCAGGTGCGAAGGCCGATCGGTGGTGCGGGCCTCGCACGATGGGCGGCGGGGCAATCCCGTGCTGCTGCCGCGTTCGCTGTTTGCCGCGATCGCTCACCTCGAAGGCGATACCGGGGCCCGCCATCTGGTCGAGGCCGAAGGGCTCGACGTCATCGATGTCGAGATCGGCGAAGGGGCAGCCGTCGATGTCGACACGCGCGAGGCGCTGGAAAGCGCCGGCGGCGTGCTGCAGGATTGACAAACCGAAGCCGAAAAACGCATGGCTGAGGCATGGCCTTTCGTTTCTGCTTCCGGTTCCGCTTGCCTCCCTCTGGCCTCCCGGCCCTGCTGATGGCGATTCTTTTGTCGCTCTCTTGTGCCGCCCACGCCAACGCTCTCGAACTCAAACCCTTCAAGGATGATCTCTTCGCCTATCCGGTCACACTCTCGTCCGAGAGCAACGGCGCCTATACGGTTGTCGATTATCGTGAGCTGCGCGACATCAACGCTCGTGACGAAGTGCCTGAACGTCGTGTGCATGCGCAATACACCGATCCCGGTGTGCGCAAGGTGCAGCAGGATTTGTTGCTGAAGACCGATGCCGGCGATGTCCGCCACATCGCCGTCGGCAAGACCGAGGGCGCCAGCATCATCGTGCTTTATCTGCACGGGCAGGGCGGCAGCCGCAAGCAGGGCACCGACGACTTCACCTTCGGCGGCAATTTCAACCGCATCAAGAACCTGATGGCCGGCAATGGCGGCCTCTATCTGTCGCCGGATTTTTCCGATTTCGGCGACGCCGGTGCCACCCAGGTCGCCGCGCTGATCGACCACTATGCCGAACAATCGCCGAGCGCAAAAATCTTCGTCGCCTGCGGCTCGATGGGCGGCTCATTATGCTGGAAGCTGGCCGCCCGCAATGACACCGGCGGGCGCATCGACGGGCTTCTGCTGCTCGGCTCGCTATGGGATGAGAGTTTCTTCTCAAGCCCCGCATTCAAGCGTCGTGTCCCAGTCTTCTTCGGCCAAGGCAGCAAGGACCCGGTGTTTCCAATCGAGAAACAGGAAGCCTTCTTCCGATCAATTCTGGCCAAGTCGAAAACCTATCCGACCCGCTTCGTCCGCTTCGAGACCGGCACGCACGGCACGCCGATCCGCATGACCGACTGGCGCGGCACGCTCAACTGGATGTTGTCGAAGGCTCCTTAAGGCGCGGTATTGTAGTCGACGACCGTCTGCGGATTTTCCTCGCCGTCATAAGACGCGTCGACATCGTACTGGACCAGGGAAAAATCGGCGTTGCGAAACAGATAGGTCCCCGATGAAGAGGCATCGCCGATGCCACGCCATTTGTTGAAGGTGGTGATCGTCTTGGTCTCTTCGTCGTAATCGGAATTGGTTGCCCAGCCGGAGGTCTGGAAGCCAACTATGGTCATGCCCAGCAATTTGCCGTCGCTGTCATTGTTCTCGTAGCGGATGTCCATTTCAGGTTCGGCGAACTGCAATTGTCTCACGCCAAGCACGTCGTCGCTCATGTAATAGATCGAGTTTTCGTTGTAGGCCGCGGCCGAGCAGGCGAAATGGAAAAGCCGCGTTTCGCTTTCGGGATCGCTGGCAGCCGCATCCTTGCCCTTATAGTGGATCGAGAAAATCTCCGGCTCCTGCGCCAAAAGATCCTTGTCGCACTGGTCGCCATAAGTCGCGGCAAACGCCTTGTTGGCCTGCTCAAGCGCCGCGTCCTTCTTCGGCGGCGGCGGTCCATCGCCGCAGCTTGCCGGCACGGCATCCTCGAAATCGGCCTTTGAGGGTTTCAGCGCACCCTTGTCGATGAAGATCGAGCGAAATGGCGGTTCCTGGATCGAGGCGTTGATCTGGCGCAGCGTATAGCAGCCGGCAAAGACATTTTCGCTGCCGTCCTTGGCCGTCGCCCGGATGGCGACCGGAACGCTGTAGTAGATGCTGCCGGCAGCCCCATCTTCGGATACGCCACCGGTTTTGACTTCGACCGTGTCCGTGCCGTCATAGCCTTTGACGAAGGAATTGAAATCCTTGGCCGGCTTGGTGTCGCCGAAATAGTCCCAGGCGCGCGCGAATTCGTGCCGGCTGATGGCACTATAAAGCGACCGGATGACCACTTCGGCATTCGACCTGTCGTCGATATAAGGCGCGTCTGCGGCGAGCGCCGATTGGCCGGCAACGGCAAGCGAGATAAAAGCGGTCGCTGCAAAAAAGGCGCGTCTCATCGGGAACCTCCACTCGATGAAAAATCCTATCATATCGATTGCGGCGGCGTGGTGACGCTTGAACAACCCCCTGCGAAAGCGCTACCTCTCGCCGTCGGCAGTCGGGCCGCGTGGAGATTTCTTGTGACCATATCAATGTATGAAGCATCCGTGCCGGTATTTTCGGCGAGACTGAAGGCACTAGCCAATGTGCTGAACATTGCCGAGCAAAATGCGGCTGATCGCAAGATCGATCCGCAGGTGTATCTGACAGCGAGGCTGGCGCCGGACATGTTTGCGCTGACCAGGCAGGTGCAGATTGCCACCGATCACGCCAAGGGCGCGCCGTCGCGGCTTGCCGGGCGTGAGGTGCCAAAATACGAGGATAATGAGGCGAGCTTCGCCGATCTGCAGGCACGCCTCACCAAGACGCTCGACTATCTCTCGACATTTTCGGCGGCCGAATTCGATGGTTCAGATGACAGGATGGTTGAACTGCGGCTTGCGGGACGCGAGGTTTCGATGGCGGGAATGCAGTACCTGCTGCACGCCGCCATGCCCAATTTCTATTTCCACCTGACCACTGCCTACGACATCCTGCGCCACAACGGCGTGCCATTGGGCAAGTCGATTTTCCTCGGATCGCGTTGAGATCCGCTCGTGAGATATCCCGCCGCGGCGTGATATCTCACGGTGCGCTGTTTAGCGCAGGGACATTTCCCTGGCGATGCGCGGGAAATCGGCCGGCTTGACGCCGATATCGGCGCGATCGGCATTGCTCATCGAATGGAGCAGCGCCAGTGCCGCACGATAGCGCAGCTGTTCCCGCGGACGCGGGCGAGCGAACATTTCAGTGAAGAATCCCATGATTCAAGCCCCGTATTGAACCTCCACGGCCGTCAGTATAGGCAGATCATGACAATTGTGCAGTGCAGCATTCGCATGGCAGCCATGCTGCCCTGATCTTTTTCGACATAATTCGGCTGTGTCGGCGAAACTTCTGCGGTGCTTCGACCGTAGGCCTCAGTGCCGGCACTTGGCCGGCTTTTCCTCGCCATTCCTGGCGAACTTCCGGACTGCATGCACATGCAGTCCGGCTTTTTTGTTAGCCGCAGGGATAACCCCCGTTCGCCGGCATTCTGGGAAAGTCGCCTGGCCTGCCGTCGGTGGGCTTGGAAGCGGGCGGCGCTTTCCTGTATGTTATCGCTTCCTCCTCGCGCAGCCGCGCAAAATTCCCGCCGGAGAAACTCCATGCACAAACGCCGTCTCGGCCAGACCGATCTTTTCGTGTCGCAAATCTGCCTCGGATCGATGACCTGGGGCCAGCAGAACACCGAGGCGGACGGTCACGCCCAGATGGATCTGGCGTTTGCTCGCGGCGTCAATTTCATCGACACCGCCGAACTCTATCCGATCCCGCCCAAGGCGGAGACACAAGGCCGTACCGAGACAATCATCGGCAATTGGATGAAGGAGAAGCGCAATCGCGACCAGGTGATCATCGCCTCGAAGGTAGTTGGTCGCACCGCCAACACCTGGTTTCGCGGCGACCGCCCGTCCAAGCTGGTGCGCGCCGATATCTTCGACGCTATCGATAAGTCACTCGCCAGGCTCAACACCGATTACATCGACCTCTATCAGATCCATTGGCCGGAACGCGACGTGCCGTGGGGCGCCAATCCGAACCGCATCGGCGCTGTGCCGCGACGCTCCGATACCGCCGGCGTGCCGGAGGGCGAGACGCCGATCGCCGAGACGCTTGCCGTATTCGATGAACTGGTGAAGGCCGGCAAGATCCGCCATTTCGGCTTGTCGAACGAGAATTCCTGGGGCGTCATGCGCTTCATTGCCGAAGCCGACAAGGGCCTCGGCCCGCGCGTCGCCTCGCTGCAGAACGCCTATAATTTCGTCAACCGCACCTTCGAGGTGAACCTTGCCGAAGTCTGCGAGCGCGAGCAGGTGTCGCTGCTTGCCTATTCGCCGCTGGCGCAAGGCTATTTGACCGGCAAATACGATCATGGCGCGCGGCCGCAGGGCTCGCGCTCGCAATTGTTCAACCGCGGCCAGCGCTACGAGACGCCGAATGCTGCCGAGGTGCAGCTCGAATACAACCGGTTGGCGCGCACCTTCGGCATGGAGCCGGCGCTGTTTGCCAATGCCTATGTCTCGAACCGGCCCTTGGTCACCTCGAACATCGTCGGCGCCACCACCATTTCGCAACTCGAAATGGCGCTCTCTTCCGCCGACGTGGTCTGGACCGAGGACATGCAGAAAGCCGTCGATGCGATCCACCAGCGTGTCGGCAATCCGTGCCCTTAATGCGTCGGGACGTAGTTGTCCGATCGTCATAAGGAGAGGGGAACAGCCATGGACTTCCGGATCGACGCGGTGCGCGCGAAATTTCCGGCCTTGTCGCTGACCGACAGGGGCCGCAGGCGCATTTATCTCGACAATCCTGCCGGCACGCAGGTGCCGCAGGCGGTGGCGGAGGCGGTGTCACGCTGCCTGCTGACCACCAATGCCAATCTCGGCGGCTTCTTCGAGACCACCGTTGCGGCACAAGACATCGTGGACGAGGCCCATCTGGCGATGGCGGATTTCCTCGGCGCTGCGAGCCCGCAGGAAATCATCATCGGTGCCAACATGACGACGTTGACCTACCACATGTCGCGAACGCTCGGCCGCACGATGAAGCCCGGGGACGAGATCATCCTCACCCGCATGGACCATGAGGGCAACGTCTCACCCTGGCTGCAACTGGCTGAAGACCTTGGCCTTGTCGTGCGCTGGCTGCCTTTCGACCAGCAGAGCTGGCAGGTCGAGCAGGCAGCACTCGCCGCGCTGCTTTCCGAGAGGACGCGGCTCGTCGCGCTCAACTACGCCAGCAATCTCACCGGGTCGATCAACCGGGTGAAGGCGTTGACCGGCATCGCCAGGCAGGCTGGTGCGCTGGTCTACGTCGATGCCGTCCAGTTCGCGCCGCATGGCGTGATCGACGTCCAAAACCTCGGCTGCGATTTCCTGATCTGCTCGGCTTACAAGTTCTTCGGCCCGCATATGGGAATTTTGTGGGGCAGGCTGGACGTCATCGATGCGCTGAAGCCGTATAAATGCCGTTGCTCGTCCAATGCCCTGCCGGAGCGCTTCGAACTCGGCACGCCGCAAATTGAATTGATGGCCGGCCTGTCGGCGGCTGTCGATTATTTTGCCGAGTTGGGCGCGGCAGCTGGCGCGCAAGGGTCGCGTCGGCGGAAAATCGCCAAGGCCTTCGAAGTGTCAATCGCTTACGAGAACGCGCTGACTCAACAGTTGATCGACGGTCTGTCGGATATTGCCGGCCTGACCATTCACGGCATCACCGATCCGAAGCGGATAAATCAGCGTGTGCCGACGGTGTCGTTCACTGTCGACGGCATCGTGCCGGAGACGATCGTGCGGCAGATGAATGCCGAAAACATCTTCCTGTGGTCCGGCCACAACTACGCCTGGGAGATAGTGCACCAGCTCGGCATTCCGGCCGAGCAGGGCGCGGTGCGCATCGGCATAGCTCATTACAACACTTCAGCCGAGATCGACGAGACGCTGGAGAACGTGCACTGCGTTGTCGCCATGCTGAGGCAGGAACGATCCTGAGCGGGCCTCACGGGCGGATCATCGCTTGTGGGCGCCGCCAAAACCGGTGAGGAAGGCGGTGAGGTTGTCGCCGAGCTCGTCGCAGAGATAGCCGCCTTCCTGGACGATGACCGTTGGCAGGCCGAGCCCCGCGATCGCCTCGCCAATGCGCGAAAAGCCAGGCGTGCTCACCGACAGCCCGCCGAACGGATCGCCTTCGAAGGCATCTAGCCCCAGCGCCACCACAAGCACATCGGGCGAGAAGGCGTCGATGCGCTGGAATCCTGCCGCCAGCGCTTCGAGGAACGCTGCATCGCCGGATTTTCGCGGTAGCGGCAGGTTGAGATTGTAGCCGAGACCGGCGCCTTCGCCGCGCTCGTCGGCATGGCCCCAGAAAAACGGATAGAAGCGTACCGGGTCGGCATGCAGCGACACGGTGAGCACGTCCGGCCGGGCATAGAAGATGCCTTGCGTGCCGTTGCCGTGGTGCAGGTCGACATCGAGGATAGCCACCCGCGCCGCCTGCTTGCGCAGAACCTGTGCGGCGACCGCCGAATTGTTGATGAAGCAGAAGCCGCCGGCGACATCGGCAAAGGCGTGATGGCCGGGCGGCCGGCACAGCGCATAGGCGGCCGGCGCTCCCGACATCACGGCCTCGGCTGCTTCAACCGCGCTCCAGGCGCTCCACAGTGCGCTCTGCCACGTCTCGCCGGAGATCGGGCAGGCGGTGTCGGCCATGTGGTAGCCGGCCTGGCCGACCGCCGAGGCCGGATAGGAGCCGTCCCGCGCGATCGGATGGATGTTGGGGATGACCTCGGCCGAGGCGCCCTCGATGCGCTGCCAGCGCGCGAAGATATGCTGGAGGAAATCGAGATATTCCGGCGTATGCACCGCCGCAATCGGGCCGGGCCCGTGATCCCGAGGCCGTTCGATCGTGCAGCCGGCAGCCTTTGCGCCGGCTAACAATCGCTCGATCCGCTCCGGCTTTTCGGGATTGGGCTGCGGCGCGCCGCTTGAGAGGAACGCCTTCGGGTCGTGGCGCTTCTGTTCTTCGGCATAGAAGGCTTTCATGTTGGCTCCTCCGATGCATCGGCAAATGCGAAAAAGGCGTCGCCGACGATCTTCTGCACCTGCTCGTAGCTCGACCAGCCAATGCCCAACCGTTCGTAAAAAGCCTTGGCGGTCTTGTTGTCGGTGTCGACGGACAGCCTGAGATAGACGCCGCCTGCCTTCCGGCACTGCGCCGCGACCCGGCGCAGCAGGCGCTCGCCGATCCTGCGGCGACGAAACCGGTCCTCGACATAGAGGTCCTGCACATAGACGCCGGGTCGGCCCATCCATGTCGAGAAGATCGGAAAATAGAGGCACAGCCCGGCAAATTCGCCACCGACTTCTGCGATCAAGGTCGAGAAGGCAGGCTTTTCGCCAAAGCCATAGGTGCGGAGATCCTGAGCAGTCGAGGTGATCTCCTGATGTGCGCCGACATGCACGCCGAGCCGTAGGAGTGCGGCGTGGATGGTTTCGACGTCCTCCACCCGGCCGGGGCGGATGACAATGTCGTTGGTGGCTGTATTGGTCACGGCCGCATCTCAGAACGCCACGCGGTCGCCGCCCTTGAGCGCGAGCATCTGCCGTGCCTCGGCCGGCGTTGCGACGTCCAGCGACAGCCCCTCGAGCACGCCGCGGATCCGGCGGACCTGGTCGGCATTGGACTTGGCGAGCTGGCGCCCGTCGTAGAGGCTGTCCTCCAGCCCGACGCGGACGTTGCCGCCCATTGCCGCCGCAATCGAGATCATCGGCATCTGGTAGCGTCCGGCGGCCAGCACCGAAAACTGATAGGCGTCGCCGAACAGTTTATCTGCGATGCGCTTCATGTGGATCAGGTTTTCGGGGTCGGCGCCGATGCCGCCGAGGATGCCCAAAACAAACTGGATGAACAGCGGTCCCGACACCAGCCCACGATCGCGAAAATGCGCCAGGGAATAGAGATGGCCGACATCGTAGCACTCGAATTCGAAGCGCGTGCCGCAACCACGCCCAAGCTTCTCCAGCACCGTCTCCATGTCGGCAAAGGTGTTCTTGAAGATCGTGTCGCGGGTTGCCTCGAGCAGCTTCGGCTCCCATTCGTGCTGCCATTCCCGCGGCCGGTCGAGCATGGGGAACAGCGCGAAATTCATCGAACCCATATTGAGCGAGCACATTTCCGGCTCGGCCCTGAGCGGCGCGGCCAATCGCTGGTCGAGCGTCATCAGCGACGAGCCGCCGGTGGTGATGTTGATCACCGCGTCGGTCGCCTGCTTGATGCGCCGCAGGAACTGCATGAACACCTCGGGATCGGCGGTCGGCCGCCCGTCCTTGGGGTCGCGGGCGTGAAGATGCAGGATCGAGGCGCCGGCTTCGGCGGCGGCGATTGCCTCTGCGGCGATCTGGTCCGGCGTCACGGGCAGATGTGGCGACATCGACGGGGTGTGCACCGACCCGGTGACGGCGCAGGTGATAATGATTTTTCGCAGCGCCATGGTTCGCCCTCAGCCTTCGACCGGCAGGTCGAGCTCGCCGGCCAGCACTTCGAGCGAGTCGCCGATGATGGATATGATCTCGCCGATCTGCGCGGCGGTGACGATCATCGGCGGCGCGACCATGAAATTGTCGCCGTCGACGCCGCCCTTGACCTTGCGTCCGTAGATGATCAGGCCGCGCTCATAGGCGAGGTCGAGCAGCCGCTGGGTGGCCTTCTTTGCCGGCTCGATCGGCCTCAGCGTTTCTGGGTCGGCGACCATTTCGGCACCGGTGAGCAGGCCCTTGCCGCGGACGTCGGCGATGAATGGAAACCGCTTGGCCAATCCCTTCAGTTCGTCCATCAAAAGCTCGCCCATGTCGGCCGCGTTGGCGATCAGGCCGAGGCGGTCCATTTCGCCGAGTACGGCGAGCCCGGCGGCGCAGGCGAGCGGGTTGCCGGCATAGGTATGGCCGTGCTGAAAGCCGCCCGATGCGAGCAACGGTTGCACCAGCCGCATCGGTGCCGCCAGCGCGCCAAGCGGTGCGTAGCCAGAGCCCAACCCCTTCGACAGCGCGACGATGTCGGGCTTGCAGTTCCAGTGGTCGCCGCCGAGGAATTTTCCGGTGCGGCCGGCACCGCTCATCACTTCGTCATGGATGAGCAAGATGCCGTAGCGATCGCAGATCTCGCGGATTCGCGGATAATAGCTGTCCGGCGCCACCAGTGCTGCCGTGGCAGCGCCGCCGACCGGCTCCATGATGAAGGCGAGCACGCTTTCCGGCCCCTCGGCGAGGATCTTTTCCTCCAGCATATCGGCGTAGCGGATGCCGCGCTGTTCCATGGAAAGATTGTCGCGGTCGCGCCAGGCGATGGGCGCCGGCACCGTCGGCATGACCTGCATCATCGGCATAAAATTTTCGGCCAGCGCATCGTCGCCGGTGACGGCGAGCGCGCCGAGCGTGCCGCCATGATAGGAGGGAAAGCGCGTGATCACCTTCCAGCGGCTGGGCTGGCCGGTGGCGACCGCCCATTGCCGCGCCAGCTTGATGCAGGATTCCGTAGCTTCCGAGCCGCCGGAGACAAAGAAGATGCGGTCCAGGCTCTCGGGGAGTTTGGCCGCCAGTTGCCGCGCGAGTTCCTCTGCCGGCTCGTTCTCGAAGTGCAGGCGGTAGGCGAAGGTGGCGCGGTCCATCTGCCGTTTCATCGCGTCGAGCACGTTGCGGTTGGAATGGCCGATATTGGCGACCATCGGCCCGCTCGACCCGTCGATGAAGCGGCGGCCGTCCTGCGTCCACATGTAGATGCCCTCGGCGCGGTCGATGAGCGGCCGGCGCAGGCTGGACAGATAAAACAGATGCGAGGCTTCGCGAGTTTCCGGGGCAGGGGACTTCAGCATGTCATGACTTTCCGAGATAGCGGTCGAGGACATTTTTGGTAACACGCTCGACCATCGCATCCTGCCTTAGCAGGCCGGCAACCCATTCGCAGCTTCCAGCGTGAAACACCTCGCCCTTGCCGCGCGGGAAATTGACGATCATGCCGTTGCCGCGTTTGACCTTGTCGAGATTGGCGTCGCTTGCCTCGCCAAACAGCGTCTCGGCGGTGAAGCGTCCATCCTCGTCGCCGAGGAACTGGTCCTCGAACGGAATGTCGGCACTTTCCTCGACCTGGGCAGCCATGCCGACCGCGAGCACCTGCAGGCCGTCCAGTGCGCCGCTGTCCGGCGTGGGGTAGGGTAGCCCGCCGCGGATCTCGAAGTCGAGCCCGTCGACCTCGTAACCATAGACATGGCTGTCGGCGCCGAGCAGGTCGCCATAGTAGATGCCGGTACCGGCAAACGCCCAATGCTCCGGCCGGTAGACCGGAAAGCCGCGCACGCCGCGCGGCGCGCAGCCGCCCCAGCCGGCATAGACGCCTCGTGTCGCGTTGAGGCCGAAGGTCGCCGCACCCGGCCGGCCGATTTCCGGCGCTTCCCAGGAATTGGTGGCGCGCCTTATATCGCCGCCGCGATAGGCCGGGTCCTCGGCGCGGGCGCGGTATTTGTAGCAGACCTGCCGGCGGCCTTCGTCCTCCAGCCTGGTCTGCCACATGAAATTGCCGGCAAAGCGCGCCGCATGACCGCCGCGCTCGACATAGCTGTCGACCGCATCGCGCATTTCCCAGGTCCAATATTCGTCGTGGCCGACGAAGACGACGCAGTCGTAGCCGTCGAGGATGTCGGGCGAAAAATGCAGATCGTGCTGGCTGGCGAGATCGACGGCGTAGCCGGCACGCTCGGCGAAGCGGAAGAAATGGCTATCGTAGCTTGCCCAGCCTGACGAGGCGTATTTCTTCGAATGGCCGGTGGCAAAGGCCCATTCCATATGCGGATAGCGCGGCACGGCTTTCGGCGGCACCGCGACTTCGAGCGGCACCCGCGGCGCGTCCTTGGGCAGCACGACGAAGCCGCGGCACCACGGCCGTTGCGTCGACACCATTCGTGCATACTGGTCACGGCCTGGCCCGGTGATGCCTTCATAATGGTTGGAACCGCCCCATGTATTATAGGCGAGCCAGGTGCCGGTGGCCGCCACCTGCAGCACGCGGCCGGGCTTCTTGCCGGGCTGCGGCGCGACGATGAAAAGATGATGGCCGCGGATCGGCTTGCCGTCGCGACCGTCCGCTTCAAGCGTGACGCGATAGGCGCCGGACGGCCAATCGTCGCCGATGCGAAACTCGAACGACGCTTGCCAGCCGCAGCCTTCGACCGAACATTGGTCCGGCGTATCTTGCCAGCGCGCCGCGATACCGGCCTCCTCGAACATTGTCGCTTCCGCGCCGCCGTCGCGGATGATCGCGACGCCGAAACTGGCGGCCGTCGAGCTGACATGCAGCGCCACCATCTCGCCAGGGCGATAGGAAAGACGGTCGCTGTAGCACCAGATTTCGCCGCGCCCGCCATCCATACCGGGCCATTCCCAGTAATGGCTGCGCACCGCCTCGCGTCGCTGCTCCGGCGTCAGTCCGAAATCGGGAAACTCGGTCGGCAGATGGTTCATGGACACCGCTAAGGTCGAAGGCCGCCATTTCGGCCATCGGGCGGCCAAGCGTCAATTGGAAACGATCGGGCCAGCCATTGCCGGGCCGCTCCCTTGGCCTTGCCGGCCAAACAGACTATCTCACAAAGGGCGGCGTTGTCCGCCACGGGAGCCGATATGCTGAGAGTGCAAAAGGTCAGGGTCAATGACATCTACGTGCCGACCGCGCGCAAGAAGACGCTGCATCCCGAGACCGTCCGCCATCTAGCCGAGGACATTCTGGAAAACGGCATGAAGATGCCGATCCAGGTGCGCCATGACGGCAAGCGCCACATCCTGGTCGAAGGGTTGCATCGGCTGGAAGCGGCCAAGTGGCTCGGCGAGACCGAGATTGACGCCTATCTGGTGCAAGCCAAGCGCCACTGAAGCCACTTTATTTCGCTCGTTCGAATCGCCGGTCCCGCGGATTTTTTCACGGACCGTGTCGGCTTGCGTCTTGTCGGTTCGTCCTAGACACGAAAGCCAAAACCGACATGTGAGGAAACATCATGACCACCAGGCTCGACATCGCCCCCAACTCGGACCGCGAGCTGGTTCTCGCGCGCATCATCAATGCGCCGCGCGAGAACGTCTATCGCTGCTGGACCGAGCCGAAGCTGTTGACGCAATGGTTCGCGCCGAAGCCGTGGACGACGCCGCGCGCGGAGATGGACGTTCGCGCCGGCGGCACCAGCCTGGTCGTCATGGCCGGTCCCGACGGCAACGAGTTTGCGAACCCCGGTGTCTTCCTCGAAGTCGTGCCGGGCAGGAAGCTCGTGTTCACCGATGCCTATACAAAAGCGTGGGAGCCTTCGGCCAAACCGTTCATGACCGGGATTGTGACACTCGAGGACGAGGGCACGGGCAAGACCCGCTACATCGCCCGGGTTGCGCATTGGTCGGTCGCCGACCGCGAACAGCACGAGAAAATGGGTTTTCACGAGGGCTGGGGCCTGTGCGCCGAACAGCTCGAGGAGGTCGCAAAGCGACTTTGATGCAAACGGGAGAGGGAGACTGATATGTCCAGATCGATATTTTTTGCCATTTTCGCCTCGGCCGCCGCGTTCTTTGCCGCGCCGGGCACCATCAACGCAGAGGAGGCCAAGCCCGCCATGACGACCGCAACCGCAACACTGCCGACGCCGGAAAAATCCGGCCTGCTGCCGATCAACGGCCTGAACTATTATTACGCCGTCTATGGCAAGGGCGAGCCGCTGCTTCTGCTGCATGGCGGTCTCGGCACGACCGACATGTTCGCGCCGATCCTGCCGAAGCTTACCGAAAACCGCACCGTCATCGGCGTCGACCTGCAGGGCCATGGCCGTACCGCGCTCGGCGACCGGCCCCTCAGCCTGGAGGCGATGGGCGACGACATGGCGGCGATCGTCAAGGCGCTCGGCTACGACAAGGTCGACGTCATGGGTTATTCGCTGGGTGGCGGCGTCGCCTTCCGCATGGCCGTCCAGCATCCCGAAACGGTGCGCCGCCTCGTGCTGGTCTCGACCGGCTACGCCGCGGATGGCTTCTATGCCGAGATGCGTGGCCAGCAGGCACAGGTCGGCGCGGCGATGGCCGACATGATGAAGGACACGCCGATGTACAAATCCTACGTCGCGGTTGCGCCGCATCCGGAGGATTTTCCGAAACTGCTGGACCAGCTCGGCGCCTATATGCGCAAGGACTACGACTATTCGGCCGACGTGCCGAAGCTAAAAATGCCGGTGATGCTGGTGTTCGGCGACAGCGACATGTACCGGCCCGAGCACGAGATCAAGTTCTATCAGATGCTTGGCGGCGGGTTGAAGGACGCCGGCTGGATGCGCGAGAACCTGTCGCAAAACCGCCTGGCGATCCTGCCGAACCGCACCCATTACGACGTGTTCTTCGCGCCGGAACTGACAGCTGCCGCGCTGCCGTTCCTCAATGGCGAGACCAAGGTCAAGACCTGGGACGAGGTCGTCAACGAAACGAACTGACGCCCAATCAATTGTCTGCCGGCCATCTCCCGCGAGATGGCCGGCATTTCGTCGATGAGGCCTTGGCGCGGCGCATCGAGTCAATCGCCCATCAGCCGCATCACAGCTATAGATGGCGCCATCAAAGCTTTTCAATTGACGGTGCCACGCCTATCGATAGGTATCGCCTATCCTCCAGGGAAGGGACGCGGGCGATGGGAATATATCAGGGTGGATGTTTGTGCGGTGCGGTGCGCTACCGTGCCGAGGCGGCACCGATCAATGAGCGCGTCTGCCATTGCCGGCTCTGCCAGAAGGCGCTGGGTGCCGCCTTCAACGCGCGCGTGCTGTTCCGCATCGACGATGTGACGGTCGACGGACCGCTGGCGACGGTGAATTCCTCGCCCGATCTCAAGCGCGGCTTTTGTCCCCGCTGCGGCACGACGATGTTTTCCCGGCGCGATTCCGCCGGCATCATCGGCGTCACCACCGGTTCGCTCGATGATCCCAGCGTGTTCAGGCCTGAGATGCATATCTGGACCGCCTCGAAGCAGCCCTGGGTGCAGATCGACGACGGCCTGCCGCAATATGAAGGCGCGCCACCTCCGGCTTGAGGTGAAATCTGGACAAAATTTAATCCGAAGCGACACGAGATAGCCGGCAAAGCGTCATTGGCGGGCCATCATTGCTGCCTATCTATTGCGTGCGGGCAGCAGTCGAGGAGGCGACGGAATGAACGACAGCATCAACACCCTGGACGAGCTCTTGAGCGATCCGATGATCAAGCTGGTGATGGAGCGCGACCGCGTGCAGCCGGCAGAACTTCGCACGCTGCTCGAGGAAAAGGTCCGCCGGGCCGACGATGATGTGGCGGTCAACGATCGTTTTGTACCGCCGGCCCACCTGATGGCCACGACCTGCCACAAGCTGTGGCTGTGCGGCTAGGGTCTTGAAGCGGTCAGCCGGAATTTGCCGGCAAATAGCTGTAATGGCTGCGGAAATAAGCGAGCCTGAAGCCGAGGCGCGCATAGTTGCGATACGCCGGCCCGTTTCGTTCGGCGTGCGGCGCCTCGATGTCGGCCACGAACAGTTTTGCACCGGCCGCAAGTCCGTCGCGCACCATCGCTTCGCCGAGCATTGCATCGAGGTCGAAGCTCGGCGCCATGATGCCGGGAACCGGCGCGTCGATGCCGCTCCAGGCCACGCCGTCGGCACCGATGAACATCGAGCGCACCGCCGCCACCGCGCCTTCCCGCCGCAGCATGTAATGATACCAGCCGCGCCGGCCGGCCAGCGCCAGCAACCACGGTGAAGTCGGCAACCGATATTGGCTGTCGATGAACCCCGCCCATTCCCTTGCCGTTGCCGGCGTCACCCGCTCGACCGAGACGTTCTCAGTCGGGAAAAGCGGCTCCGCTGGCAATGGCGTGGCGTCGCGAAAGATGCGTTCCCAGCCGCCCTGACGCTGCAGGCCGCGCGCCTCGAGCCAGCAGCTGAGCGTCGCGGGCTCGGTGTGTGGATTGGTGTAGAACCAGGGCCGCAGAATGCCGGCGTCGCGATAATGCGTCAGAAGCGCATCGAGCCGGCTCTCGGTGGCCGCGCTCTCGACGCCGAAATTCTTGACGCAGTTGAAATGGATGAACGGGATCGTCGTGCAGGTGGCCCAGACGAGATCGCCATCTTCGGCGATGGCTAAGCCTTGCCTTGCGGCAAAGTCTGCCGGGGCGGCGCGATAGAGATCGAGCCAGGCCTTGACCTCGGCGCGTTCGATGGTGCGGCTGAGATCGCCAGATATCTCGTCGATCCCGATGGCGGGCGAGTGTGGCTCCGGCGGGGCTACGGGCTGCAATTCTGACAGGGCGGCGGGCTGCATCACTTCCTCCCAAGTACGGGCCTTACACTGTAAGATTAGTGAAGACTAATCTCATGCCGTGAGTTGTCAAGCGGCATTGCGAGGCAGCGACGTGGCCGAACGTTTGGGGATAGCGCACCTCCGGACCAGCGTCCCGATGCAAAGCCCTAACAATTCGATTCAAACTTTGTTGGTAGTTTCTTGTTAGGAATCCAGCTTGGTTTGTCCGGCGGCGTTGTCCTGCCTTCGGTCTGTTGTGTTTTGCGTACAGGTCCAGATGCGGATATCAGGCGTCGTCATCTTTTCGATCGCAGCGCTGTGCCTTGCCGGCTGCACGTCGACCTCCGGCGTCGATGCGCTGCAAGTGCCGTCCAGCGAGACCACCAGCTCGGTTGTGCGGCCGCCAGCGCCGATTGCATCGCCGGCGATTGCCGACGCCGCGCCAGCCTTCGCCGACCAGGAGCAGGACGAACAGCCGGTCGCGATGGACGTACCCGACCAGGGCGTCGAACCGCCGGCCGAGGTGATCGCGCTGGTGTCGCCGCCGAAGCGGCTGACACGCGCAGCACCGGCGATGCTTGCCGAGCCGGTCACGCGCTATGGTTTTCGCGACGCCAAGCCGATCAATTTCGGCAAGTCCTCCTCGCCAAGGCGCCTTGCCGTCCATGGCGTCGACGTTTCGCGCTGGCAGGGCAATGTGAACTGGCAAAAGCTGCGCGCCCAGGGCGCCAACTTCGCCTACATCAAGGCGACCGACGGCGGCGATCATCTCGACCCGATGTTTGCCAGGAACTGGCGCAATGCCGACGCCGCCGGCCTTAAGCGCGGCGCCTATCATTTCTTCTACTGGTGCCGCACCGCCGGCGAGCAGGCCGACTGGTTCATCCGCAATGTGCCGCGGGTCGAGGGCGCGCTGCCGCCGGTGATCGACGTCGAGTGGAACGGCGAATCCAGCTGCAAGCGCCGCCCCTCGCGGCAAAAGGTGCTGGAAAAAATGCAGGTGTTCATGGACAAGCTCGAGCGCCACTACGGCCAGCGCCCGATCATCTACACCGCGCCCGACTTCTACCGCGACAACCTGCGCGGCGCCTTCCCGGATTATCCATTCTGGCTGCGCGCGGTGGCCGCGCATCCGTCAAAGGTCTATCCCGACCGCAAATGGCTGTTCTGGCAATATTCCGGTTCCGGCCTGTCGCACGGGGTGAGGGGCCGCATCGACCTCAACGTCTTCCACGGCGACGAGAAGAGCTGGCGCGACTGGGTCGGTGGCCGGCAGATGGTGGCCGAGGCGGAGTAGCACATCGGTCGAGTGCTTGGTTTCCACCGTCGGCGTCCGCCGCGTGGGGCACGGCATGGATCCTAGGGTCTCCGCAACGTCGCTTCGCTCCTGCTCCGCCCTAGGATGACGAAAGGGACGTTCCCGCTACTACCGGCCTTGGCGATTGGCCTTCGGCCTCCGTGTCTTCGTCATCCTAGGGCGGAGCGAACGCGAAGCGGAACGCAGACCCTGGGATCCAGGCCGTGCCGTCGAAGCGAAACGCGCGGTGATAGCTACCAGCCCTGGTTCGGCTGACGGCTCTACGCCTCTACATATTCCGCCAGGCTGACACCTTTGGGCACATGCAGTCCATCCGCACGCAAGCCTTCGATATGAAAGCGTCCGGAATGCTCGAGGATGCTGTTCAGTGTTCCTGGCGCAACCTCTTCGGTTGGAAATGTCATTATGGCCAGCGGCCGATCATCTACACCGACGTAGTTGAACGGCAGCTCCTCCTGAGATCTTTCCTGCTCTAAAGAGCACATCGTCGCGGATATCGAGGACGGCTTCGAGTCAACGCTGAGCGCGGGGCGCGGTTCGGTGGGCGAGAGCGTCTACTCCCTCATGCCAGCGTCTTCACCACCAAATCCTCGCTGGGGTCCACTGAGAGCACAGGCTGACCCATCCTCAGGTGTAGCTCGATAGCCGACACGCTTCCCCATAGGGTCCCCGACGTGGCTCGTGACCGACACGTCTCGATCACGCAAAACAGGAGCGCATCATGTCGCAGGTAGAAACAAAAACCCGCACGACTGGTCAGCAGGAGACAAACATGAGCTTGGACAACATTTCACACCCCTCGATCCAGCACTGCGCCGACAGCCTGAACGCCAAGCACAGCAACGGTAGACCGGAGCCCGAATTGGTTCCGTCGCGCTACGCGCTGCAGGTCGGCGACATCGACGTGCTGGTGGTCAGCGATGGAGTGCTGCCGATACCAGCCCCGGTTATGGCATACAACGTCGACCCGGCCCTCCGGGCGGCCTGGCTGGACGACATGTTCCTGCCGCCGGACGTGCTCGAGTGGCCGCTGAACGTGGTCGTCGTACGCAGCGGCGACCGGACCATACTGGTGGACGCCGGGCTGGGGATGGACCCGGACTTGCACTTGCCGAGGGCCGGGCGGTTGGTCTCGCGACTGGAGGCCGCCGGCATCGATCTCGCATCAGTCACCGACGTGGTGCTTACCCACATGCACATGGACCATATCGGCGGGCTACTCATCGACGGGGTGAAGGACCGGCTGCGTCCGGATCTGCGGATTCACGTGGCGGCCGCCGAGCTCAAGTTCTGGGAGTCGCCCGATTTCTCCCACGTCTCCATGCCAACGGGGTTCCCGGATGCGCTGCGGCGGGCGGCCAAGCGGTTCGTGAACGACTACCACAGCCAGTTGCGGCCGTTTGAGACGGAGCACGAGGTGGCGCCGGGGGTGGTCGTCACGCTCACCGGCGGCCACACCCCTGGGCACAGCGTGGTCCGCCTGGCGTCCGGCGGCGATCGGCTGACCTTCGCCGGCGACGCCGTGTTCCAGGTCGGGTTCGACCAACCCGACTGGCACAACGGCTTCGAACACGACCCCGAGGAGGCGGCCCGCGTCCGGATCAATCTTTTGCGGGAGCTGGCGGCGACCCGCGAGCCGCTGGTGGCCACTCACCTGCCGTTCCCGTCTATCTGCCATGTGGCGGTGGACGGCGATGTCTTTCGTTGCGTGCCGGCTGTCTGGGACTACTGACCCGCTTATTGGGTTAGGGCCGAGCACAGCGTTTGAACGACCGCACGAGCAACGTCGCGAGCTTTGAGTAGCTAGGCATCGGGCGTGCCTGATCGGGTGGTGGCAATTTGCTTGCTTTGGCCGTTAGAGGTGGGTTGCCGTCAACCCACCTCCAAGCGATCAACTTGCCTATCAGCTGTCTCAGCTACACCCGCTCGTAGCCCCACAAGTATCGCACTTCTCGCAAGTCCCGTTCCGCACCATCGTGAAATTGTGGCATTCCGAGCATTCGTTGCCGGTGTAGCCCTGCATCAACGATTGCTGGCGCCGGTTGGCGGCAAGGGCTTTTGCTTCGGCTGCTTCTTTGGCGGCCTCGTCGGTGAACAGCTCCGTCGGGTCGGACGCTTCCGCGTAGACGATGTCCTCGACCAGTTCCCTGGCGCGCTCCTCGTAGTCGCGCTTGTAGGCGATGGCCTCGTCGCTGGCCGGCTTTAGCGTCAGCACGTTGGAGCCGGAGAAGGCGGTCGGGGCGGTACGGGCTGGAGTTCCGGAGCCCGAACCGGCAAAGCCTTTCGGCTCGGCGCCCATGCCCGACACCAGCTTGACCGGCGAGGCACCGCGGGTCAGGCCCTTGGAGAAGGGCGTCGCCTTGCCTTCGTTGATGCCGCGCCCGAGTGCGGTCTTGTCGAAGTCCGACTGGTCGACATGGGCGAGGTCGTGGCGGCCGAGATAGGAGACGGCCAGTTCGCGGAACACATAGTCGAGGATCGATGTGGCGTTCTTGATGGCGTCGTTGCCCTGCACCATGCCGGCCGGCTCGAATTTGGTGAAGGTGAAGGCTTCGACGAATTCCTCGAGCGGCACGCCGTATTGCAGGCCGAGCGAGATGGCGATGGCGAAGTTGTTCATCATCGCCCGGAAGGCGGCACCTTCCTTGTGCATGTCGATGAAGATCTCGCCGATACGGCCGTCATCGAATTCGCCGGTCCTGAGATAGACCTTGTGGCCGCCGACGACCGCCTTCTGGGTATAGCCCTTGCGGCGGTTCGGCAGTTTCTCGCGGTCGCGGTAGAGGCGTTCGACGACGCGCTCGACGATCTTTTCGGTCACCTGTACGGCGCGCTGTGCCGCCGGCGCCGCGATCAGCTGCTCGACCGCTTCGTCCTCGTCGTCCTCGCTATCGGCGAGCAGCGAGGCATTGAGCGGCTGGGAGAGCTTCGAGCCGTCGCGATAGAGCGCGTTGGCCTTCAGCGCCAGCTTCCACGACAGCATGTAGGCGCCCTTGGCGTCTTCCACCGTCGCGTCGTTCGGCATGTTGATGGTCTTGGAAATGGCGCCGGAGATGAAGGGCTGTGCCGCCGCCATCATCATGATGTGGCTGTTGATCGACAGCGAACGCTTGCCGATCTTGCCGCACGGGCTGGCGCAGTCGAACACCGGCAGGTGTTCGACCTTCAGGAACGGCGCGCCTTCCAGCGTCATCGCCCCGCAGACATGGATGTTGGCGGCCTCTATGTCCTTCTTCGAGAAGCCCAGCGCCGGCAGCATCTCGAACGAGAAATCATTGAGCTGCTCGTCGGTGAAGCCGAACGTCTCCTTCACCCAGTCGGCGCCCAGCGTCCACTGGTTGAAGACGAACTTGATATCGAACGCCGATTTCAACGCCGCATTGAGCGCGGCGATCTTTTCGTCGGTAAAGCCTTTTGCCTTGAGCGAGCCGGGGTTGATGCCCGGCGCCTGGTTGAGATTGCCATGGCCGACCGCATAGGCCTCGATCTCGGCGATCTGGCTCTCGGAATAGCCAAGCGTGCGCAGCGCTTCGGGCACCGCACGGTTGATGATCTTGAAATAGCCGCCGCCCGCGAGCTTCTTGAATTTTACCAGCGCGAAGTCGGGCTCGATGCCGGTGGTGTCGCAATCCATGACCAGGCCGATCGTGCCGGTCGGCGCGATCACTGTTGCCTGCGCATTGCGGTAGCCATGCTCCTCGCCGAGCTCGATGGCGCGGTCCCAGGCGGCCTTGGCATGGTCGGCAAGTTCCTGCTGCTTGAGATCCGAGGCGACCAGCGGCACCGGGTTGACGGCGAGCTTCTCGTAGCCATCCCTTTCGCCATAGGCAGCGCGGCGATGGTTGCGCATGACACGCAGCATGTTCTGCGCATTGCGGTCGTAGTCGGGGAAGGCGCCGAGCTCGGCGGCCATTTCAGCCGAGGTGGCATAGGCGGTGCCGGTCATGATCGCGGTGAGGGCGGCGCAGATGGCGCGGCCCTCGTCGGAATCATAGGGAATGCCCGAGGTCATCAGCAGGCCGCCGATATTGGCGTAGCCGAGGCCGAGCGTGCGGTACTCGTAGGAAAGCTTGGCGATCTCCTTCGACGGGAACTGCGCCATCATGACGGAGATTTCCAGCACCATGGTCCACAGCCGTACCGTGTGCTCGTAGGCTGATATGTCGATCGTGCCGTCCGCGTTGCGGTAGGGCAGGAGGTTGATCGACGCGAGATTGCAGGCGGTGTCGTCGAGGAACATGTATTCCGAGCACGGGTTGGACGCCCGGATCGCACCGGCCGAGGCGCAGGTGTGCCAGTCGTTCATCGTCGTGTTGAAATGCAGGCCTGGATCGGCCGATGCCCACGCGGCATAGCCGATCTTTTCCCAGAGATCGCGTGCCTTCAGCGTCTTCAGCACCTTGCCGTCCTTGCGGGCGGTGAGATGCCAGTCGCCGTCCTGCTCGACGGCGCGCAGGAAATCGTCCTTCAGCGACACCGAATTGTTGGAGTTCTGGCCCGAAACGGTGAGATAGGCGTCGGAATCCCAGTCGGTGTCGTAGGTCTTGAACGACATCGAGGTATAGCCCTGCTTGGCGAACTGGATGACGCGGTAGATATAGTTCTCCGGCACCGCGTCCTTCTTGGCCGCCTTGATCTCGCGCTTCAGCGCGGTGTTGACCGCCGGATCGAAGCAATCGTCGCCATTGCCTTCGCAGTTGATGCAGGCCTTCATGATCGCTTCGAGGTGCTTCTTGACGATCTTCGAGCCGGTTACCAGCGAGGCGACCTTCTGCTCCTCATTGACCTTCCAGTCGATGAATTCCTCGATATCGGGATGGTCGGCGTCGACGATGACCATTTTCGCCGCGCGACGCGTCGTGCCGCCCGATTTGATGGCGCCCGCCGCGCGGTCGCCGATCTTGAGGAAGCTCATCAGCCCCGACGAGCGGCCGCCGCCCGACAGCTTTTCGCCTTCGCCGCGCAGGAACGAGAAGTTGGAGCCCGTGCCGGAGCCGTATTTGAACAGGCGCGCCTCACGCACCCACAGGTCCATGATGCCGCCTTCATTGACGAGGTCGTCCTGCACGCCCTGGATGAAGCAGGCATGCGGCTGCGGATGCTCGTAGGAGGACTTCGACTTGGTCAGCTTGCCGGTGAACGGGTCGACATAGAAATGGCCCTGGCTCGGACCGTCGATGCCATAGGCCCAGTGCAGGCCGGTGTTGAACCATTGCGGCGAATTCGGCGCGACGCGCTGGGTGGCCAGCATATAGGCGAGCTCGTCGCGGAAGGCGCGCGCGTCTTCCTCCGACTTGAAGTAGCCGCCCTTCCAGCCCCAATAGGTCCAGGTGCCGGCAAGCCGGTCGAAGACCTGGCGGGCGTCGGTCTCGGAACCGTAGCGCTCGGCTTCCGGCAGCTTTGCCAGTTCAGCTTCGTCGGCGACCGAGCGCCACAGGAAGGAGGGGACTTGCGTCTCCTCGACCTTCTTCAGCCGTGCCGGGACGCCCGCCTTGCGGAAATATTTCTGCGCCAGGATATCGGCGGCAACCTGGGAGAACTGCGCCGGCACGTCGATGTTGTCCAAGCGGAACACCACCGACCCATCCGGATTCTTGATCTCCGAAAGCGCCTTGCGGAATTCGATCTCCGCATAGGCAGATTGTCCCTGCTTGGTGAAACGACGCTCGATGCGCATTGGTCCGGTCCCTTTTGTCTACATATAGCGCTTTTCCCAGAGGATTTCTGCCCTCTTGACGAAACGCGCATGTCCGCCGTCTGCCGGCGCTCGAAAACCGCCGGCTCTCATCGTCACAGTCTCCGCCGCCCTGCCGGTCGAACCTCTTGCGAGGCCGCTGTCCAACGCGCTCACGGACCCTGTGGGTCCCTCAAAACTGAAAACTTTTTGTAACACCCTCGGTCGAGGGAACTTCACATTATCTAGCGTCGAACCTACCTGCAAACACTAAATATAGTATTAACAGACAATTTATTCAAGTCCGACAATCCTCCCTTTCGCCCCAAAAGAGCTTCAAAATTCCACGCCTTCGCCGGCCTCGTGAACAGGCGGGAATGCGGTTCAAAACGCACATATTCCGGGAAAAAGACCGGCCTCGAAACTTTTCCGGTCGCACTCTCAACAGGAGCGCATGGCCTATAAAAGGCGACTCGTTTTGCGGCGTCAAGGATTCGTTTGCGTAGCTTTTATGACCCCAACATCTTGTGTGTCACATATGTGGATAACGGGGATAGAAACGGAGCGCAGCGAGGGAGGTTCGCCTCCGCATAGCGGCACCTGATCGCGGCTATGCGCGGCTCGGGCTCAGGAGAACCGGCGTGGATCGGCGCAGAAATGGGCGATGATCTGGCAAAGGTCCGGTTCATGCACCATGCCCACAGCCTCGGCGGCGCTGACCCACTTGCGGGTGCGTGCCCGCTTTTCCTTCCATCGGTCGGCGACCTTGTCGACCTGCAGCGGGAACACCAGCACCTCGCACGGCACTTCCTCGCCGGAATCCAGCACCTTGGCATAGAAATAGCGGCCGGCCTCGTGATGCGAGATCGTGCCGCGCAGCCCGGCCTCTTCGCCGGCTTCGCGCGCCGCCGCCTCGCAAAGCGGCTCCTTTGCTTCCGGCCAGCCCTTGGGAAGCACCCAGCGGCCGGTGTCGCGGCTGGTGATCAGCATGATTTCGACGCCGTCGCCGCTATCGCGCCAGGGCAGGGCGGCAACCTGCAGGCGGGACGGCACCGTGCCGAAGAGTCGCCGGACCCTTTCGGCCAGATGGTTATGCGTCGTTGGCCTTGTCAACATCGGAGAAGCTTGCCCCAGCTTCCAGAATCGTTTGCCGTCTTACGAATCTTACGGCTAATCATGAGCAATAAAAGTAAAAAATCTTTCATGGACCAACGAAATTGCGCCAATTTACGTCGGTCTCGCCCAAATGGCGCGGCCGCGCGAGCATCACGCAGGCATTTGTCGGTCGCGGATGGTGCCTTGGGCGACCGGCTGCAATGAGCGGCGTTGCCGCGAATCAGCCGGCGTGGTCGTCGGCGATCGGCTTTTGGTAGGTGAAGCCCATGTCCCAAGGGAAATAGATCCAGGTGTCCTGGCTGACCTCGGTAACGAAAGTGTCGACCATCGGTCTGCCTTTTGGCTTGGCATAGACGGTGGCGAAATGCGCCTTGGGCATCATCGCGCGCACGATGCCCGCCGTCTTGCCGGTGTCGGTGAGGTCGTCGATGATCAGCACGCCGGCGCCGTCATCGGCGAGCAGCGCCGGCGTGACCTCCTTCAGCACCTGCAATTGCCCCTGGCTGGTATAATCATGGTAGGAGGCGACGCAGACCGTCTCGATGATGCGGATGCCAAGCTCGCGCGAAATGATGGCGGCCGGAACCAGGCCGCCGCGCGTGATGCAGACGATCGCCTTCCATTGCCCCTTGTTGGCGCCGGCAAGCCGCCAGGCGAGCGCGCGCGCGTCGCGGTGGAACTGGTCCCAGGAGACCGGGAAGGCTTTTTCGGGCAGGGACATCTTTCGCGCACTCCGCAAAGCGCGCATCGCGCGCAGACACTATGGAATGCGCGCGGAATTAACTGGAAAGGCTTGGCCTTGGCAAGGGGAGTGGCAAAGCTATCCCTGTGAACCTAAAGCCTGTTCCATCCCGACATGATCGGGATGGGGCTCTATTCTTTTTTCTTGAGCATGATCTTTCCGAAAACCGGATTCCACTTTTCGGGATCATGCTCTACCGCGACAGGAAAGCCGCCACCGGGGCGGTGCGCAGCACCGTCCGCGTCACCCCGCCGAACAGCAGCTGGCGCAGCCAGGAATGGCTGTAGGCGCCGAGCACGAGCAGGTCCGCACCCGACTCGGCGACCCTGGTCTGGATGATGTCGTCGACCGAGGCGCCGCCTGACCTCAGCACCGAGACGCTGACGGTCGCGCCGTGCCTGGACAGCGAGGCGGCGATCTCTGCGCCGGCCGTTTCCGGCGCCTCGTCGAGCGTATCCGGCGGATCGATGACGACGATGTCCGTCTTCT
Source organism: Mesorhizobium sp. M1329 (assembly GCF_040318035.1). Taxonomy (NCBI): domain Bacteria; kingdom Pseudomonadati; phylum Pseudomonadota; class Alphaproteobacteria; order Hyphomicrobiales; family Phyllobacteriaceae; genus Mesorhizobium; species Mesorhizobium sp. M1329. The sequence goes on from NZ_JAMYLN010000012.1 coordinate 168,415, forward strand.
CGGCCTCGATGATGAAGGGCAGGGCGTCGAAGGCCGCGCGCGCGGCTTCCTTGCTGCCGTTCCAGGCGAGCAGCACATGCTTGAAGCTGGTGACGAGGGGACCCAAATGCGGCACCACCAGCACCGGCCGGCCGGCATCGTAGACCAGCGTGTCGACGTCGGCGCTCGGATCGCTGCCCGATTCGCGCTGGGCGGCGATGATCAGGTCCGCGGTGCGAACGGTCGAGATGCCGGTCAGCGCACTGTCGCCGGAAAAACTCTCGAGGCTGCGCCACTCGAACGACAGGCCGGAATTCTCGATGCGCTTGTAAAAGGCGGCCTGCAACTTCTCGGCGCGCTCCCGGTTCATGTCGGCGGAAACCTGCAGGAACTCGGTGTCCGGAAAGCCGGTGGCCGAGGTGTAGGGCACGGGCAGCGCCTCGGCATGAATGCCGATTAGATGGCTCTGGAATCGGCTGGCCAGCGGGATCGCGCAGTCGAGGACGCGCTCGGCATCCTGTTCATTCTGCAATATGGCAACGATGGTCTTGAAGCGCATGGCAATCCCTCAGTTTTACGGCGATCCCACTCGTGACAAACGTCACTGCGCGATGCTGGTTCCGTCAGGCCGGCCGATCAACCCACTCTGCTTGCCCTGATCAAGCTCGCCACCATAGCCTCTACGTCGGCGCGTGCCGAGTCCAGCGCCGGCTGGCTGCGGGCCCGCACCACCAGTTCCGTCCAGAATTTGCCGTCGCCATATTTCGGGTAGGAGCCGATGATCGTGTCCGGATGCGCCTTCTGGATGTCGCCCAGCGGCCCGCCGATCAGGCCTTCGCCGAACGGGCATTCCACGGTTGCCGACAGCATTTTGGTGCCGGCCCGCAATGTCGGCACGACATTGTCGAGCATCGCCTGGAAAATCGCCGGCACGCCGGCCATGACATGGACGTTGCCGATGCGAAAGCCCGGCGCAACCGACACCGGATTGTCGATGTGGTCTGCCCCGCGCGGCATCCGCGCCATGCGCTTGCGCGCTTCGGTGTATTCGATGCCGCGGGCTGCATAGCTTGCTTCCAGCAGGGCGTAGGCCCTGGCGTCGTATTCGCATGGCACGCCAAAGGCCTTGGCAACCGAATCGGCGGTGATGTCGTCATGCGTCGGGCCGATGCCGCCGGTGGTGAAGACATAAGTATAGCGGGTGCGCAGCGCATTCACCGCAGCGACGATCTCGTCTTCCTCGTCCGCAACGATGCGCACTTCCTTCAGGTCGATGCCGATCGCGGTCATGATGTCGGCGAGGTGGCCGATGTTCTTGTCCTTGGTGCGGCCGGACAGAATCTCGTCGCCGATGACGAGCATGGCGGCGGTGACGATTTCGGTCATGACTAGCTCCGGCAAACGGGTCGCCTGAGATAGCGCGGCGGACGGCCGGCGGCAATGCCGCCAAACGACGGATCCACCTGTGCCACCTCCCTTGCAGTGGACCCTTCGGCGGGTGATGCTGCGTGCCGGTTTGGAGCCATGAGCAAGACATGCCGGTCTCGATTCTTCTATGGCTGCCCGGCGCGCTGCTTCTGCTGGCGCTCGTCGTGGCAGCCTATCCGATACTGGCGACGCGGCGGATCGCGGCGAAGGCCGAAAGGCTGGTGCCGGCCAGCGGGAAATTCATCGAGGTCGACGGCAATCGCATCCATTATGTCGAGACGGGCGAGGGGCGGCCGATCGTCTTCCTACACGGGCTTGGCGCGCAGCTTCATCAATTCGGCCACACGCTGTTCGGACGGTTCGGCCCGAATTATCGGCTGATCGCGCTCGACCGTCCGGGTTCCGGCTATTCGGTGCGGGCCAGCGGCGCCAGCGGACGGCTGCCCGAGCAGGCCGAGATCGTGCGGCGCTTTATCGAGGCGCTTGGGCTGGAAAAGCCTCTGGTCGTCGGCCATTCGCTGGGTGGCGCCATCGCGCTGACGCTGGCTGTCGAGTGTCCAGAGGCGATTTCCGGTATCGCCTTGCTGGCACCGCTGACCCATCTGGAGCCGGAGGTGCGCGAGAAGTTCGGCCCGCTATACGTCAGGTCGCCGCTGCGGCGGCGGATCATGGCGCATACGGTGGCGATCCCGGCGGCTCTCAAATATGCCGAAGCGACGCTTGCCTTCATTTTCGCGCCGCAGACCGCGCCGGCCGACTATATGGTCGAGGGCGGCGGCTGGTGCGGGCTGAGGCCAAGCCATTTCTATGCAACCTCGACCGACGTCGCGGCCATCGAGCACGACCTTGGCCGCATCGAACAACGCTATGGTGAGATCGCCATGCCAGCCGGCATTCTGTTTGGTGCTTCCGACATCGTCCTGGGGATCGATATCCATGGCTGGCCGCTGATGGAAAAGATCAGCGGGCTCGATTTCGAGCCGGTCGAGGGGCTTGGCCACATGCCACAATTCGTCGAGCCGGAACGGGTCGTCGCTTTCATCGAACGCATTGCCGACCGCGCATTTGCGCCGAAGTCCGACACTAGCAGCTGACACCCTCCGGGAAGCTCACGCATTCCTGACCATGCCGCCTATTCCTTCACGGCTCCGGTCATCGAGGAAACATAGTGCTCGACAAAGAACGAATAGAGCACCACGACCGGCAATGAACCGATCAGCGCTCCCGCCATCAGCGCCCCCCATTCATAGACATCCGAGCGCACCAGCTCGGTGAGCACGCCGACCGGCACGGTCTTGTTTTCGGACGACTGGATGAAGGTCAAGGCGTAGATGAACTCGTTCCATGACAGGGTGAATGCGAAGATGCCGGCGGAAATCAGCCCCGGCACCGACAGCGGCAGCACGATCTTGGTGAGGATCTGCCAGCGGCTCGCGCCGTCGATCAGCGCGCATTCTTCCAACTCGAACGGGATCGAGCGGAAGTAACCCATCAGCAGCCATGTGCAGAACGGGATCAGGAAGGTCGGATAGGTGAGGATGAGCGCGAACGGCGTGTCGTAAAGCCCAAGGTTGAACACCATCACCGACAGCGGAATGAACAGGATCGAGGGCGGTACGAGATAGGCGAGGAACACCGCGAGGCCGACCTGCCGCGCCCCGGAGAACCGCAAGCGTTCGATCGCATAGGCGGCGAACACCGCAGCCAGCAGCGAGAGCACAGTGGCAGCGGTCGAGATGATGATCGTGTTGAGCAGCCAGCCTGGATAGGATGTCTCGAAAAGAAGATAGTGGATATGCTCGAGCGTCGGATGCACCACCCAGAACGGATTGAAATTGGCGTAGTCGGTCATCTCGAGGTTGGGCTTAACCGCTGTGATCGTCATCCAGTAGAACGGAAACAACAGCACGATGACGAATATCAGCAGCGGCAGGTAGACCGTCACCACGCGGCGCGGCAAACTCTGCAGGTAGCCCATACCGCCTTCGTCGAGTTCCGGGCGTTTGCTCGTTTCGATCGCGGTCATGTCAATCTCCGCCGCCCTGCTGCCATTTGCGGCGCTGTAGGCCAAAATAGCTGAACAGGATCGCCGCCAGCAGGAACGGGATCATGGCGACTGCGATCGCGGCGCCCTCGCCAAGCTGGCCTCCGGAAATGCCGCGCTGGAACGACAGCGTCGCCATCAGATGGGTGGCGTTGACCGGCCCGCCGCGCGTCAGCACATAGATCAGCTGGAAATCGGTGAAGGTGAACAGCACCGAAAACGTCATGGTGATGGCGATGATCGGCGTCAGCAGCGGCAGCGTCACGTAACGGAACAATTGCCAGCGGCTGGCGCCGTCGAGCGTGGCGGCCTCGTAGAGCGACTGCGGAATCGTCTGCAGGCCGGCAAGCAGCGTGATCGCCACGAAAGGAATGCCGCGCCAGACATTGGCGGCGATGACCGAAGCCCGCGCATTCTCCGGGTCGCCGAGGAAATTGATGCGATGGTCGATCAGGCCCATTTCCATAAGTGCCCAGGACAGGATCGAGAACTGCGAATCGTAGATCCACCAGAAGGCGATCGCCGACAGCACCGTCGGCACCACCCAGGGCAGCAGGACGATCGCGCGGAAGAACGATTTGAACGGCAGATTCTGGTTGAGGATAAGCGCCAGCCAGAGGCCGAGCGCAAACTTCAGGATCGAGGCGCTGATCGTGTAGAGCAAGGTGTTGAAGACGGAGAGCCAGAAGACGGCGTCGTCCCACAGATATTCGTAGTTCTCAATGCCGATGAAGATGCCGGGGCGGCCGATGCGGGCATCGGTGAAGCCGAGCCAGACGCCGAGCCCGAGCGGATAGGTCAGGAAGACCAGCAGCAGTGCCGCCGCCGGCAGCATGAAGCCGAAGCCAAGCGCGTTATGACTTTCAGACACGAACGTCAAAATGCGCGACAGCGTCGACCGGCGTGGCTGAGCGGCAGCGGAGGTCACGGCCATGGGTCGGCTCCTCTAAGGTCTCATTGATCGGCCAGGCGGCCATGCGCGATTCGAAGCCGGGCAGCATGGCTGCCCGGCTGAATCCGGCTCAAACGCGATAGTAGCGGTTTGCGCGCTTCTCGGCTTCTTCCATCGCTTCTTGCGGCGTCGCCTGGCCGGTCACCGCCTTTGCGAACATGTCGACCAGCACATAGTCGGCCATGGTCGCCGCCGAGGCATAGCCGAGCGGGCCGGCATAGCCGTTGGGCCGCAGCGTCGCCGAGGCCTTGGCATAGGCGGCATTGTTAGGATCGGCCGTCCACACCGGGTTATTGTCGAAGGCTTTGAGCGTCTGGCAGCAATAGCCCGCCGAGGACGTGATCCACTTGGCCATTTGCGGTTCCTCGAACATGAACTGCAGGTAGGCCTTGGCGGCGTTGGGGTAGGGTGTGTAGTCGAAGATCACGGCCGTGGTCACCTGGAACAGCTCGACGGATTTCCCGACCGGGCCGATCGGCAGGTTGGTCGTGCGGATGTCCTTGGCCATCTCGGCCAGTTTCGGATCCTTGTCCTTGTTGACCTTGGCGGTGTTGTAGGCCGAAATGCCGTTGGCGATGACGCTCAATTCGCCGGCTAGGAAGGCGCGGTTGTTGTTGACGTCGAGCCAGCTTTCGGTACCGGGAATGAAGGTCTTGTAGAGCTCCTGCGCGTATTCGATCGCCTTCAGCGTCTCGGGGCTGTTGATCGTCACCTTGCTGCTCTCGTCGACCATTTTGCCGCCGTGGCTCCACAGCAGCCAGTGGGCGTAGTTGTTGCCGTCGCCGACGCCGTGGCCGTGCGTGAAGCCGGCCGGATGGCCCTTCGCCTGCAACGCCTTGCAAAGTTCGAGCAAGCCTGCCGTGTCCTTCGGAAATTCGGAGAAGCCGGCCTCCTTCACCCAGCTTTCGCGATAGACGATGGCATTGCCGATGGTCGCCAGCGGCAGGCCGAGGAACTTGCCTTGCCGCGTCGCATATTGGTGCGGTCCATCGTGCCAACCGTCATATTTCGAGCCGAGATATTCGCCCAGTTCCGTCACGTCGTGCAGCTTGTCGGGATATTGGTGCGGGTCGTCGAACCAGACGAACATCAGGTCCGGGCCCGAGCCGACATTGGCGGCGACCGCCGCCTTGGGACGGATGTCCTCCCAGCTTTCCTTGTCGACGCGGACCTCGACGCCGGTCGCTTCGGTGAAGCGCTTGGTGTTGGCCAGCCATTGATCCTCGTCGCCCTGCACGAAAGGCGACCAGCGCAGCAGCCTGAGCTTGGCGCCGTCCTCGGGCTTGTATTTCAACCCCTCCTGGGCAAAGGCGGGAGAACCGATGAGCCGGCTTCCCAAGGCTCCCGCCGCCACGCCGGCGGTGGTGCGGATCACGTCGCGTCTGCTGAATTTCATGCTCGCTTCCTCCTGCTTATTGTCCTTGCCGTCCTACTGCTCGATGGGTGTTTCGAACCGCTGTCCGGTTTTGCCGTGAAAGAGATGGATGAGGCCAGGCTCGGCCGTAAGCCGGATGGTTTCGCCCGGCGTGAAGGAATGGCGTTCCCGGAAATTGGCGACGATCTCCTCGCCGCCGGCGGTGCGGCCGATGAGCTGCACTTCGGACCCTGTCGGCTCGACCACCACGACGGTGACCGGAATGCCCTGATGGTCGGACAGCCGTAAATGCTCGGGCCGTATTCCCAGCACGACCGGCTCACCATTGCCGATGGAAAGTGCCGAGGCCAACGGGACCGAAATTCCGCCGGCGCCGCGAAACGACGGCGAGCCGTCGGTTACGATCTCGCCCCTGAGCATGTTCATGGCGGGCGAGCCGATGAAGCTGGCGACAAAAAGGTTGTTCGGCCGGTCGTAGAGTTCGAGCGGCGGCCCGATCTGCTCGACGATTCCGTCATGCATGACGACGATCTTGTCGGCCATGGTCATCGCCTCGATCTGGTCGTGGGTGACGTAGACCGTCGTCGTTTTCAGGCGCTGGTGCAGTTCCTTGATCTCGGCGCGCATCTGCACCCGGAGCTTAGCATCGAGATTGGACAGCGGCTCGTCGAACAGGAAGACCTGCGGATCGCGCACGATCGCCCGGCCCATGGCGACGCGCTGGCGCTGGCCGCCGGAAAGCTGGCGCGGATAGCGGTCGAGCAGCGGCACCAGTCCCAGGATCTCGGCCGCACGCCGCACGCCGGCATCGCTCTCCGTCTTGGGAACGCCCTTGAGCATCAGCGAAAACGCCATGTTCTCGGCGACCGTCATATGCGGGTAGAGCGCATAGTTCTGGAAGACCATGGCGACGTCGCGCTCCTTTGGCGCAACGTTGTTGACGACACGTTTGCCGATCGCAATCTGGCCGCGCGAGATCTTTTCCAGGCCGGCGATCATTCTGAGAAGGGTCGACTTTCCGCAACCCGAAGGACCGACCAGCGTGACGAACTCGCCGTCGTTTATATCGACGCTGACCCCGTGCAGGACCTCGACGTTCCCGAATGATTTGTAGACATCGCCGATTGCGACAGACGCCATCGATCTCCTCCCGATTGATTCCTGCAACGACTTCGAAGGAAACCGCTTTCCTGCCTGGCCCGCGACAGCGCCCAGGCTCCTCCCTGGTCACGCGCGATGTGAGACGGTAGCGCTACCAAACCGACCTGTAAAGCACGCCGGCATCACTGGGATATCGATACACCCTAATCCGAAACCTCGGTCTGCGGCCGATCGCGGCCGTCGGCGAGCTCGTCGTGCCATTTGCCGTCGGCGTCCTCGTACTGGATGCCGTCGGTGTTGCCGGCGACCTGCTGTTCGGCGGAAGCGATCTCGGCGGCGCGCAACGCGTCCTGATGGGTCGGGAACGTTTCGGAGAATGTCGAGCCGACCTTGTAGGCCCAGCCTCCGTCATGCTCGACGATCTTGTAGGTCAGTTTCGCCATGAAACCCTCCGGTTGAAAGCCCGTTGCCTCAATGCAGCCTGTCGTCGGCCAGTCTGTCGTCTGGCAGCCTGTCGTCTGCGACCAGCACGTCCGATTCCCTGGCGGCTTCGATCAGTGCCCGGCGCGCATCCGCCGTCGAACGATAACCTTCCAGCACTTTTAGGCAAGTGTCGAGGGCATCACGATGACGGGGCCCGCGATTGAGCGGCCAGATCGTCATCAGGCACTCCGCCGCCTCCTGGGCGCTGCGGATGTGGCGATACTTGCCGACATGGCCGAGTTCGACCACGACCGGCTTTTCAAATGGCTTGCTGTCCATCATCGCCGCCAACGCGGAGCGGCCGATTTGGTTGCAACTGCTATTTTAGCTCAGGCGAAAATAGCTCAATAGCCGCAGTCATTGCGCAGCCAGCGCGCATTCGCCCAGCCGGTGCGGCCGCCGAAATCGACCTGGTACCAGTTTCCGCGGCGGTCGAAGATCTCGGTTTGGTCGCCGTTGAACAATTGCCCGATCATGCGTGACGACGAGTTCGGTCGGGCTCGAACGGCGAGAAAGCCGCTTCCCGTTGCCAGATTGTAGTGCCTGGAAAGTCCGTGCACCGTACCTTCGCAATATTGCGCCCCGGCCGTCGTCGATGCGCCGAACGACAGCCCGGCCAAAACCGCGGCGGCGGCCGCAATGGAAATCCCCCTGAACGACATGTCTCTGCTCCCCCCAACCCGCCGCGCCCAGCCGCGGCCGGCCACTCTACACCGGCAGTGGATCAATGCGAAGCTGTGCTGGCCCGTCCAGCGAGACGAACCCGGCGTCAGTTCGCCGCCTTCATCCAGTGCTGCATCGTCGTCACCGAGCGGGCAAGCTGCGGCGCCGGGTGGATTTTTTCGCCGAAGGTGGCCGCGGCGCGCCAGCCCCAGCGCGGATCGGCAAGGAAGGCGCGCGCCAGCGCCACCATGTCGGCGCGGCCGTCGGCAACGATCGCCTCGGCCTGTTTCGGATCGTCGATAAGGCCGACGGCCCGCGTCGGGATGCCGACGGCCTTGCGCACCGCTTCGGCCAGATGCACCTGGTAACCGGGCCCGGACGGCAACTTCTGCAACGGCGAATTGCCGCCGCTCGAGCAGCAGAGATAGGCGACGCCGGCTTCCTTCAGCGCTTTTGCCACTTCGATCGCATCCTCGACCTCGAAGCCGCCATCGACCCATTCCTTGATCGACAGACGCGCGCCCAGCATCAGCCTGGGCACTGCCTTCTTCACCGCCTTGGCGATCTCGACGGCGAAACGCATGCGGTTTTCCAGTGAGCCGCCCCAGCGGTCGGTGCGCCGGTTGGAGAGCGGCGACAGGAACTGGAAGATCAGATAGCCATGCGCGGCATGCAACTCGATGAAGTCGAAGCCGGCCCGCTCGGCCCGCCGGGCCGCTTCGGCGAAGCGTTCGATGATTTGCAGGATCTCGGCGTCCTCCAGCGCCCGCGGCACCTGCCAGCCGGTGTCGTAGGCGATCGCCGAGGCCGACACGATCGGCCACGGGTCCTGATCGGCGCTTAGCGGGCCGCCGCCCTCCCAGGGTTCGCGGTTGGAGGCCTTGCGGCCGGCATGGGCAAGCTGCGTGCCGAATTTCGTGCCCGGTGCGGCGACACGCTTGGCTGCATCCAGGGTGCGCCGGGCGGCCGCCTCGTTGTCCTCGGAATAGAGGCCGAGGCAGCCGTGCGAGATGCGGCCGCGCCGCTCGACATCGGTCATTTCGACGGTGACCATGCCGGCGCCCGACATCGCCAGGTTCATCCAGTGATAAAGGTGCCAATCGCTGGCCGAGCCGTCCTCGGCCGAATACTGGCACATCGGCGCGACGGCGATGCGGTTGGGGAAGGTGAGGCCGTCGAGGGTGATCGGCTGGAAAAGCGATGAGGTCATAAAAAACTCCGCGAAGGGTTGCCGCTATTTATGCAGCCGATTGTGCCAGCGCCAGACACGAGACGGTGAACCGGTGCTCTGGACCAATAGCTGGCCGGATTGCACGAACGGGCGTCCGCGGCTACGCCTTGCCGCGGCAGCAGGGAGTCCACCATGGAAGATCGCATTCGCATCCGCTCTGAGGAAGTCCTTTCCGACGAATGGGCGGTTTTGAAAAAGACCGTCTTCGACTACCGCCGGCGCGACGGCAAATGGGAAACGCACACCCGCCAGACCTACGATCGCGGCGACGGCGCGGTGATCCTGCCTTTCGATCCGGAGCGCTCGACGGTGCTTCTGGTGCGGCAGTTCCGCTATCCGGCCTATGTCACCGGCCACAAGGAGCCGCTGATCGAGGCCTGTGCCGGCCTGCTCGACGAAGACGATCCCGAAACCTGCATCCGCAAGGAGGCCGAGGAGGAACTCGGCTACCGGCTGAAGGACGTGCAGCGGCTGTTTTCGCCCTATATGAGCCCCGGCAGCGTGACCGAGCGGCTCTGGTTCTTCGTCGCCCGTTATTCGCCCGCCGACCGCATTTCCGACGGCGGCGGCGCCCACGACGAAGGCGAGGACATCGAAGTTTTGGAAATGCCGCTCGACGAGGCGCTGGCCGGTATCCACGACGGTCGGATCATCGACGCCAAGACGATTATCCTGATCCAGCATTTGAAGCTGAACCCGATCGGGAGGTGAGGCGGCCAGAACCGGGTCGAGCGCCCTGGTCTCCAGTTACGAAACTAAAAACGAAGACCAATCTGGTGCGGACGACGGGAATCGAACCCGTACGATCAGAGATCGAGGGATTTTAAGTCCGTTGCGAAGCTTGGTGTGGGCGACGGGATTTGAACCCGTAAGTGCTTGAAACACCGGCAGATTTTAAGTCTGCTGCGTATACCAGTTCCGCCACGCCCACCTCCCACATTGTGGGGAAATCCCACCGGTCTCCCACATGGTTTCCCACACGGTCGGCTTAGGATTTGCCGTTCACTACCACGAGCCTCGGAGCCGCGCCACCTTCGAGCGCGGTGAGGTTGTCGAGCAGATGGTTCGGCGCAAGGTGGGCGTAGTTCAGGGTGGTCTGGATCGACTTGTGACCCATCCAGATTTGGACGCGACGGATGTCTATCCCACGGATGATCTGCCACGAGCAGCATGTGTGCCGCGTGGTGTAGACTACGGTGTCGGACAGCCCCGGTATGTGTTCGCGGATGCTGCGCCACACCTCAATGACCTCCCACTTGCCGATGTCGCAGAACGGGCCTTCGAGGTGGCCCGTGTAGGGCCGCTGCCGTTCGACCGCTTCGAGGGCGCGCTTGGTCAGCGGAATGCTCCTAGGCAGATCGTTCTTGGTCTGCTCGAAGGTCACCACGTTGCCGCGTAGATCGAGCCACCTGAAGGCGGTTGCTTCGGAGTACGGGCGGGCGCCAGTGTCGACGAGGAAGATGAACAGGTCGCGGATGCGATCCTTCCCCCACAGCGTGAGGGTCTGGATGACCAGCGCCACTTCCTCCTCGGTGAAGAACCGCAGCCGGCCCTTCTTTCCCTTCTGCCAAGGCAGATCAGGCTTGGCCACCCGAGCCTGCTTGGCGAGGACCGAGATTGCGGACAGGTAGCGGTTGATCGTCTGGTTTGCGACCTTGCGCTCGTCCATCAGATGCTCGACGAAGTCCAACACGCTGCCCGTGCTGAGGGTCTGCGCCGGGTCGGATTTCTCGCCCGCCCATTTGACGAACGTCGTGGCGTTCCTGACTTGACCAACACAGCCCTTGTCGCTGGTCCAGCGGAACTTGATGGCCGACCGCAGAACCTCACCGAGGGTGCCGACATCCTTGCCCCCGGTCGACTTGGCAGGACCCTCAGGCAGCGCCTTGCCGGCCTTCAAAGCGGCGCGGGTGTCGAACTCCCACTTCTCCGCTGCCGCCTCAGTCTCGAACTGTTCGCGGAAGCGCTGGCCTGCCACCACGAACTCAGCCTGAAATCCTTTTCCTCGCTTGGCGACAGCCATGTTCAACTCCCGAGAATGTTGATGAGTGTGTTGAAGACCTTGGTGCCTTTCGACGTTGGGCTGATGCGCTTGATGCGCCGGTCCATCGGGTCCTCGACGGTTGCGAGAAGGTCGTGTCCTGGCTGTCCCTTTCGGTGTGTCTTGGACAGGGCCGACACGTTGCGGCTGACTGACGACGAGCTTAGCCCCGTAAGCTGTTCCAGTTCCCGCATAGTGACCCCCGGCTTGCCCATGACGTGCAGGAAGACGGCGATCTGTTGGATTTGCATTTCCGGGTCGAGTTTGCCGAACTCCTCAATGAAGGAGAGCAGTCGACGCGCGGTCTTGTTCTCGGTCTGACGACCGGCAAAGGTGTTCATTGGTAGTCCTCCACATGGTGTTACGTGGTGTTGATTACTCCTGAGCCGCACCCTTTGCAATAAGGGGACCATCCCACGTTAGGGAAGGTCCCCCGAATGCCTCCCTGCGTTGCATCTCTTAGTCCCCGAGACGTTCCCGCAGCAGTTCGATTGGGTATGCATTGACCATCTCGATACCCACTTCCTTCAACGGAGCTGGGGCCTCGACCGAGGTGATCTGAAGGTCGCGGCGGCTGGCTTGGTGTTTCAACCAGAAGCCATCGCGCTGTGTGTCAGCGACCGGATCACCCATTAAATCAAGAGCTTCCGGGTTAGTTCTTGCAAGGTAGTTCAGCACCGTGTCGTAGCCGGCTGGCACTTCGGGGCTGGTGTAGGGGTTGCTGGGTACTGCCGCGCCGACCCCCAACGCGGACCCTCCAACATTCTCTAATGCGTCTGCAATACGGGTAAGCTGAACGAGGATCGCCTCGAACTTCTGTAGCATGATAGTTATTCCCTGGGTTGGCCTCTATCCCGTTTGCGGGACGGCTGGCGGGCGATTAACACTTCATTACGATTTGTGTCTATCGGTGAACTGTCCATTTTGGACAGGTTAGCTGATGCTTGAAGAACGAGCTGCTCCAGCCTCCTGTAGAAGCCCTTTGTCAGCGGGCGATCAGTACCAATGAGGATCGGGATTGCCCGGCGACCGGCGTTCACCACCTTGATCCTGTCCAGCCCCTCCAGAGCCTTAATGTGGCGGATCACAGTCGTCCGTGGCAGGCTCGTTGCCGCAGCGAGCGCCGTCACATCCATTGGTCGCTTCTGGTAGTTCCCGAGGCGGATCGCCATCAGGACGACATGCAGGTCTCGACTATCACCCAGCGCGGCCAACTCTGCGTTCGTACCGAGGATAAGCTCGATTACGGCGACACGCCTCAGTCGCTCTTTTGCTGGAATGTTAGGCATGGGGTAATCCCTGTCTGTTCTTTGGGCAGACTTAGGATCAGGCGGAAGGAAGCGCGAGGGCCCATTAGTGGCGGCTCACGCGCCTGTGGCATTTATGCCGCGGCGGGCTTCTGAAGGTGATACCGGGCGTACTTCTGGCCGGTCGGGTCGAACTTCAGTTCGGTGACAATCCTGTGACCCAGGCGCTTCAGCTCTAGGATGCGGGCCGGCAACTGGCGACAGCGCAGGACACCCTGAGCTTCGAGCGAGGTGATCGCACCTTTGCGGCGCAGCAGATCGAGGACCGACTTCGTCATTGGTGCGGTGGGCTCTTTGGCGTCGATCACCTCGAACTCGTCGGGGTAAAGTATGCCGGTGTTGCCTGTCGTGGCGCTGACCGCTTCGACCAGCCCGTGAAGGTCCGGCTCGGTGATGGTCACGGTGTTGCCCGTAGCGAAGCCATCGGTGTGGTCGGCCCACGCCGGCACGATGATGCGGATGCGCTGGCCTTTGAAAAATTCCTTCTTGAGCATGTCAGTTGCCTTTGAGAGTTGCTGAGAGTTTTGACCCGGGCGGACCACCCGAACCGGGCTTACGAAATGCAAGAGATGTGCCATCAGTTGATGGCGAAGCGGGAGCCGACCACCTCCCAGTACTGGCCGCAGCGGGAGCGGCGCTTCACGAGGCGAGTCCCGAAGATCGCCGGGCGATAGCGGTCGGTGTATCCGCGCATGAACGCGAAGGCCTTGCCCTCGGTCAGGAACTGCTCGTTGATGATGTGCATGGTGTCTCCTGTTCTTGCTCCGTTCACGGCGAGGCCCTATTTGCCCAGGCATGAGCGAGATCGAGTTGAAGTTGAGGTGGAGGCGGACGTGGGATGACCATCCCGACGACTTCTCGGCCTTTGCCGAGGAGCAGGGAGTAGGCCGCATCTACAAAATGGCTGGTGGCCCGCAGGGTCGACGCTGGTATTGGACAATGAATGCCATGATCGGGCACACAGGCTTCAGCCACGGTGGGTTCCAAGACACCCCCCGCGAGGCCGCGAGGGAAGTCGAGGAAATATGGTTCACTAGGGGTGTGGCAGTGCTGGCCAGGAAGGTGACTGCAAAGGGTCACTGACGGGAACCTTCGCGGGAGCCGGTGGTTTGACCGGCTATGACAAAGCTATCCGACCTCGATCCCTCGTATCCCGGCAAGAAACATGGCAAGCCGGTGGTAGACGAGCGTGAGCATTTCTATCGGTGTGCTCACTGTGGCCAACTCGTCGACATGCGCGATCTAGCCCAGGTCATGTGGCACGAAGATGAAGGCCACGAGCCGCTGAAGTTCGACGCCTGAACGCACGGTCTCTCAATAGGTGACCGGTCTGCCATTCCCCATCAAAATTTGACCGTACAGTCAAATACCGCTTGTTACGCGTTTAACGTATTCACTTGACGCTGGGCGGCCGTATCGTTTGCAGTCGGTTAAGGTTGACTGTACACTTGACGCGTGAGGCGAATTTTGCTATAGACCCGTAATGGCACACCCTATCGAAAGACGAATCGCAGAGCGTCAAGCGCAGCTCGAAGATATTGATGCCCAGATTAAAGGGCTTGAGATGTCGCGGCACGCGCTCAAGGCGGAAATCGCCGCATACCGCGATGCACTGCAATATCTGAACCCACAGTCGAGTGGCGCCCGAACGCGCCGGGCGTCGGCATCGCGCGAACGCGGGATTTCAGTCCAATGGGCACAACTTCTGTCTTTAGCGTCCGATGAGGGAACCAGCGAATTTGGCATAGACGACATTGTGATGGCTGGGGACATTATCGGACACCCGGACATGAAGCGTCCAAGCGTACGTACGCAAGCCGCAAACATGGTTACGCGTGGCGTCCTTGAACGCGTAACGCCCGGAACATTTCGGGTTACAGAAAGCGGCAAGAAAGAAATCGCGGAGTCGTTGCCTCCGAACGAGAATGGGGAGGCAAGTGCCCCCCCAGACGTCGAACAGGATTCCCGTCCTGTTCAAACTCCCAACCCGACCGGAGCGGTCTTTGATTAAGGAGTATCCCATGTGGCAAGCCGAGTTGTTACACTAAGCAGGGCTAAGGCTCTGCGTTAGCATCCGAAGCTCGGGTGCCGTGGCCTTTTGGCTACGGCACTTTACTAGCAGTAAAATTCGAATCAGTCAACGTTTTCTGCGGCTTGATCCTTGCGGAAAACTCAACCCTTTCATGGAAAAAATCATGTCGAAAAAGCAATCTTCACCAAAGGTTTCGAGTCTTGCCGGAAAAGTCCTGTCCGGCGCAATAAAGCCTAGCAAAGCCCAGATCGCCACCTTGGCGGCCTCCGCGCTTAGCCAGGATGAGAAGAAGGGGAAGTAATTCCCGACTCACTATATGGACGGTACGCGTAATGCAGCGCGTAGGGTTTCGGATCACTCCGGAGACTTACGCGCTGCTCTCGTTTTTGGACGCCCCTTACAGTCGTCCCATCGTGAATTAGCAGTGAGGTGTCCATTATGACGGGCTCCGAAGGGTTGCGATGAAGAACACGGCGCAGCCGGTGATCAGGGCCGACCACAGGACAGCGGCGACGATTGTCTCGGTGGGCATGCGGTTTCCTTGAGGGTTTGCCCGAGCGGCACCGGCCAGCAACTGGAGGCTGCCGACCGATGCGCTCAGGGAACTGTTGCGTGAGTGGAGAGGTTAGCCGACGACAAAGCCCGAGCTGTCGCGCTTGGCCGGTCCCTTGGCGTAGAGCCCGACGATGACCCCCCGAGGATCGCTGAAGCGCATGTCTGTTTCGTCGCCGTCGATGACTTGGCGGATGACGCGGGTGGTCGACACAACGCCGTTGGAGGCATCCCCGAAGGCATCGCCGCTGTACAGCATGTTATCGCGGAGGGCCTTTGACCGATAGACGACAGCCATATTCATGCCGGTCTCGCAGGCAGTCTTGATGACAGCCGCAGCATAGGCCGGATTGGCCTCGCTATAGGACAGGGTCAGCGCGTAGTTAGCCGGCAGCGAGCGGTAAGCCCGCTTGGTGATCTTGGTGTAATCGTAGAATTGCACCTCGGGGAACGCATAGAAGATCGACGCGAAGTGCGCCTCGCGTTCCTGCTGAGGGTGCTTAGGCTTGATGTAGCGAACGCATGGGTGCGCTACTTCCCATTGAATGTCGCTGGTACCGTTCAGCCGCACCGCTGGCTTGACGCCCTTGCGCTCGCAGTAGCGAACGAAGGCTTCAATGTCCTTGACCAGTTCGGCCATGAACGCCGCACGGTCGCTGAAATAGCGCCGCGTCTTGGCGATCCGAGCGTTGACGATGGAATTGAAGATTGCCGCGCGGCCAGCCTTTGACAGGCAGCCCATTTCACAGCCTGCCGTGGCAGCCATTGGGCAGACGTTGCCCATGCCCGATTGTGCAGCCGGCGCTAGGTACATGATGGCTGTTTCGTACTCGCCGGCCTTGTCGCCCTTGATTGTCTTGGCGTTGCCGCCACTACGGATAAGCGTTCCGCGATACATGATGGAAACCCGTGGTTTGCGTGAGCTTGTCAATCCGCTGCACTAATGGGAATGTCCCGACAGTGGATAGACAAGGTCAAACTTGTCGCGCCGCCCGGTTCAGCCTTTCGGCCTTGCCACTGCGTTGGTTACGGTCCACCTAGTTCTTCAGCTTTCGCTCTAGGCTCTTATCTCGCAACCATCCCGGTTAAGCGCTGTCTCCCGGCTCCGCGCCAGTCTGACCTTTGGTTCCGCTGTAAGGTCCAAGGCCAGGGTGGCCTTGCCGTGCGCCGAGGGTTTGTCCCCGGCCTCGAACCAGTTGGCGTTGCCGTCTCGTTCGATGACATTTTGTCTCACAAGTGGGATTATCCCGCAAGTGGGATGATTTAAAAAAACGACAGATGAGGTGAATTTTTAGCCTAAGATGCTGAAATCATTGAGAAAGAAAGTTTGAGAATGTTGCCGCGGATTGACCTATCAGTCCCACTGAAGGGAAACCATGCGCGCGGGCTTATTTGTGGCCTGTTTCTTGGGACGCTCACCGCAATGGGTCGCGCCTAGGCACGCGCGTCCTATGGCAGCTCGGGCCGTGGAAATGCCTCCGTGCAAGCCTTCGGCTCGCCCATGGCGTGCGTGGCATAGATCAGGCAGCGAATAGCCGTGGCGCGGCGACGACCAAAGTAATCGGCCCCAAGCGTGGCCGCCAAATTGGCGACTTGCAGAACAATGAGTACTCTGATGGCGGTTTTCATGGTCTTTTCCCCCTGGCCGGCGCGGCCCCAAATTCAGTGCATCAATCCCACGAAATGCCCGCCACCGCCACTGGCAGCCCCTACGTATTTGCGCGGAGCTACTGACAGGGCAAGGTTTGCCGATGTGCGTTGCCGATGTGCCCCTAGCGTTGCACCTAGCGTTGAACCGTGGGGTTATCGCCGGGTCATTTTGTGACAGATTGTCAATTGGCAAAAGCACCGATTGAAAGGGAAGCGTAGGAACATTTGCCTATGCCTTGCCACCTCTTCGCGCCTCGATCACACCGCTATGCGCCCCTCATGGCCATAAGAGATGCATTATCCTGTTTGCCCCTTTGAAATCATTCGACAATCTGCCGTGTTGTGGGAATGATTGTGGGAGGGAAGGCGATCCGAGCGGCGCGGTGTGGGAAACGAAGGGGGCACGGGGGGTCTTCGCGCGAGCCAGTGATCCGATCCCCCGCTCAGAAATTTCTACCCAACATTCCCCTTGATTTTTCCCAACAGGATCATCAATGTTCCCTTGGGTTCTCGCTGGGGTGGGAGGCCTCGGATGAACGTTCTGACGAACTGCCGACCGAGCAAAGTGACTGCCCATAAGCTTGTTGAAGAGCTGATCTTACAAGCCGGTCGCGGGCAAATCATCTCCGTCAAAGAGACCATCGCAGCGGTGCGCCGAGACGCGCCGCATCTGGTGGAAAGTGACTGCGCGCTGGTCGAGCTTATTGTCGAGATTGCCCCAGCCTTTGGCCTGTTTGTCGGGTTCGATCTTCGCGAATAGCCGCATGGCAGCCCATTGGCTCACCCTCTATGGGATCGAGAGGGGCGACGGGGGGTCTTCGCGCGATCCCCCGCTCAGAAATTTCAACAAAATTATTTCGCTCCCCTTCGGAACCCTTTCGCAACGAAAGTGTTTGAGACCGAATCTGGGGACGACCTTATGCCGGCACGACCAACAGCAGGGACAGCCTTCCGACGGCTGATCAGCTCAGAAGATAATCGTCAGATGCTCCGCAA
This sequence comes from Mesorhizobium sp. M1329, assembly GCF_040318035.1. NCBI lineage: Bacteria > Pseudomonadati > Pseudomonadota > Alphaproteobacteria > Hyphomicrobiales > Phyllobacteriaceae > Mesorhizobium > Mesorhizobium sp. M1329. The sequence goes on from NZ_JAMYLN010000012.1 coordinate 186,249, forward strand.
CAGGCTTGGTCTTGAAGTCGACGAGAAACTGCCGGCGTCCCTTGCTGCATTGTTGCAGGAGCTTGAGCGGCGCGAGCAGGTCGATTGGAGCGCCACCACTTTGGCAGCGCAGGTTTCTATGGCGCTTGCCGCACTGGCGCGGGAGCTTTCAGAAGAGTTTGAGCTGCGGAAGCAAGAATCGGCCGACGAAATTCCATAGTCGCCCTACATTCCCCCATGACAACCCATTGGTTCTCCCCACCGGTGTACGTCAAGACCGACCGACCTGGGGTCACCTACGGCTGCAACAATGTCGAGGGTGCCGCCGAGGAACTCCTGAAGTGGACCAAGATGGGGCCCAAGTGGCGGAAGGCTGTGCAACTATGCATCGACGCTGTCGAGGACCGGGCGACCCCGGAGGAGGCCCGTAAGGCCTTCGAGGCAGCTGCCAAGGAGGAGGGGGTGCTACGCTCCTCTGGTTAGGTCTTCTATGTCCTTGTGCCCTCGGCTACGCCCTCACAGTGCAAGAGACTGTTGGCCGGTGCTGATCTTGGTATTGACGCGAGTTGGCATGTGGAACTCCCGTTTACCTTCGAGGATGTCTCGGACAGTCAACAATTGAAGGCGCGGGTACCCCACGTCGTTGTATGTATATACGCCCGCATCGGCCGCCTCGGCTCGCATTGCCTTGGATGGCTCCTGAAGACTGAGAAATCCAGCCATAGCTGCTTTTTCTCGCTCCATTGTTCCACGGAGGTCTCTAATATCGGTTGGGCGAAGCTTCCCGCCTTTGACCGAAATAATCATCTCTTCCAGTGTGTTTCGTGTTTCAAAATACACGCGACCATCTATCCCTCGGTCCGCAACCTTCTTTTGCATAGGGAAGCCGCCTACTCGCTCGACAACCCAGTGTTGGAACTGGAATGGGTCGACTTTGAAGAGCTCGTCAGCCTGCTCGACGCTCACCGGGATCCCATCCAGCGCAAAGTGCGCGCCCTCCGCGAGCGCGTACCGTTCCTGTAAAACTTCTCTGATCAGTTTAACGGCCAGTATGGCGATATCGCAGCCGATCCATTCTCTATGGAGCTCGTGAGCTGCGTATATTGCTGTCCCACATCCGCAAAACGGGTCGAATACGACTTGCCCCTCGTTCGTTGAGGCTGCCACGATCCGTTTCAAAAGCTCCTTTGGCTTCTGCGTAGGATAACCTAACCGCTCTTGCGACTTAGCCGGGATGGCGTCAATGTCGTCCCAGAGGCTCTGGACCTTTACGCCTGAGGACTCATCCAGGAACATCTTGAGCCGCAATGCTCCCGTGGATTTGCTTGGATAGTGGAGCCGCTTCTCTGCGTCATATGTCCTCATCCTGTCGATATCACAGGACCATCCATTGGGATGCGGATGGTAGGTTACGCCATTCGAAGCTGCGTACGGGTAATGCAGGTTGGGTCGTAGGCTCGGGCTTCGCAACGTCACGGATTGCCAATGGCGGCCGCTGGCATCCTTCTTGAAGGTGTCGTCGATGTAGTCCGCTTTGAACGGGCGATATTGCGGGTTGAAAATATATTTGTCCGAGACGGTGTAGTATAGGATCGTATCGGTGACGGCCCCAAACTTTCGCTTCGTGTCGCCGTGGGAGTGTGTCCGCCTCCAGATAATTTCGTTTCGGAAGTTCCGATGCCCAAATATACCATCCATCATCACCTTTAAGTAATGGCTAGCAGTCGGGTCGCAGTGCAGGTAAATGGACCCTGTCGGGCGTAGGATGCTCTTCATGTAGAGCAATCTTTGGACCATATAGATCAGATACGCCAGCAGCTCCGGCTGAGTATTGCGCAGGGCCTGCATCCAGATGCTCCAAAACGCAACGTAGTGATCATCCACGCCATGCTCTCGCATCAGAACTGGCATCGTCCGAGCGATTTCCAGTTTCGTTGCATCGAGGTCCCAAGTGTCGAAGAATGCCTCCGCCTGCTCCGGCACCGGTTTGCCAGTCATATTTTTGTAGAGCAGATTGTAATTCGCGTCGGACTTAAATGGCGGGTTGAACCGCCCCGGGTTTTCCGGAGGCCGTTTCGTTTGAGTCACGCGGCTATGGCTGGTTCATCCAACATGGCGTAGTAGCGTTCC